>JBDUEA010000341.1:0-3414 GCA_040002695.1 Gemmatimonadota bacterium
GGACGCTGATCTCCCATCTCCTGATTTTTCACGGCCGCCAGATCTGCATTGCCCGCCGCCCGAAGTGCAATGAATGCGTGCTGGCGGATGTGTGTCCGTCGTATGAGTTGTTGAGACCGAGGGAGTAGGGCGGAGAGGGCGGAGCCGAGGATGGCGGGTTGCCACTGCCCTTAGCTTTCTCCCGACCGTTCCCGTTCCCCGTTTCCCGTTTCCCGTTCCCCTTCCCTATGATCGCTCGCACCTGGCATGGACGCGTTCCGGCGGCAAAGGCCGATGCCTATCATGCATATCTGCTTCGTACCGGCGTTCTCGATTATCAGAAGACGGCCGGCAATCGCGGAGTCTTCGTCTTCCGCCGAGTCGAGGGCGGCGAGGCCCATTTTCTCCTGACCACGATCTGGGATTCCTACGAGGCCATTCGCGCATTTGCCGGTCAGGACTACGAGCGGGCACGATACTACGACGAAGACAAGAACTTCCTGCTCGAATTCGAGCCCAATGTCACGCACTACGAAGTCCTGCTGTCGACAGTACAATAGCCCGCGTCACCGCTCGCATCGGATCTCACTGACTCCAGCGCAGCGGCGCAGAGGGCTCGGCGGAGCACGCGAAGTAGAAAGATTGCTATGGCATGGGTTGAAACAGCGTTGACTTGACAGAACCGGCGCAGGATAAGGCGCTGCCACCCACCGGTCCACCTCACACCCCGAAAACCGGCTCTACTCCGCTCCATTCACGTATGGCATGTTGGCGTCCACCCTAACCCGGAGGCGCCATGCGCACTCGTACTTCCGTCTTTCTCGCCCTCGCCGTCGTGGCCGCATCCGCCTGCGATACCACCTCGCCAGCCGGCGACGCCGGCTCGGCGCTGGCACCGCGGACCAACGCAGCGAGCATCGCGCTCGCATTTCCCGACAACGCCCGTCCCTACGGCACGAGTACCGTCGATTGGAGTGTCAACTGGTGGCGGTGGGCCCTGTCGGCGCCGACCGCGGTCAATCCGATTCTCGACCTCACGGGCGCCGATTGTGGCGTCGGGCAGCAGGGACCTGTCTGGTATCTCGCATCGATCATCACCGGCTCCGGCACCCGCACCTGTACTATCCCCCACGGCAAGGCGCTCGGCATCAACCTGTCCGGTATCCTCAATGACTACCCGTGTCCCGACCCGAACTTCCATCCGGCGCCGGGTGAATCGCTGCAGGAGTTCCTCACCGCAGGTGCAAAGGGAGTGGTCGATCTGGTCGATGGCCTGACGCTGACGGTCGACGGGCAGAGTGTGGAGGGTCTCTTCGCCCGGAGAAATACCTCCAGGCTCATCCACTTCACCGGGGATTCCAGTCTCCAGACCTCAATCGACGGGTGCATCACCGGCACCGAGCAGTCGGCGGTGGTGGACGGCTATTTCATCATCCTAAAGCCACTGGCCGGAGGGTCGCACTCGATCACCTTCACGGCCTCGGACACGCACGGGGTCATGACGTCGGTGACGTGGAATCTCGTGGTGGAGAGCGAGGGATGAGGACGAAGCGGTGAGCGGTAAAATGTGAGAGGTGAGCTGGGGGTGGGTTTCGGACGGGTTCAGAGATCCACCACCAGCGACTCCGTAGAATCAGATCTCTGCGCCTCTGTGGTGAATAGACTGGAGCTATCAACGCGACACTGCGGCGACGAGGTTGCCTGAACGACGCGAGAGCGCGTCGAGGGCCCGGGCCATGCGCCGGACGGCTTCGCCGAGTTCCTCCTCGTTGTGATAGGTGAAGCCGAGCCGGGTGAAGGGCTGTGGCTGGTCTGCAAAATCATAGAGGCGGCCGGAGCGGAATGCGACGCCCGCGGTCAAGCCGGCGCCGGCCCACTGGTCTACCTCGATCCCGGCTGAAACCCGGGCCCAGAGCGCCATTCCTCCAGAAGGAACCTCGCACTCTATCGCCCCGCCGAGGTGACGCCGCAGTTGTTCGACGAGCGCATCCCGCCTGGCGAGATAGATGCCCCGCATCCGCCGTACATGTCGCCCCAGCTCGCCAGTCTCGAAGAGTCCGGTGATCGCAGCTTCGGTCGCGAGGTCTCCCTGGAGATCCGCGGCCACTCGCAGACTCGTCATCCGATCGATCACCGGAGGCGGCGCGACCGCGAAACCGGCGCGCAATCCGGGCGCCAGAATTTTCGACAGCGTCCCCACGTACACGACCAGACCTGCCGAGTCTCCGCTGGCGATCGGCAGCACGGGGCGGCCATCGTAATGGAATTCGTGATCGTAATCGTCCTCGATGATCGCGAATCGATGGTGACGCGCCAGCTCCAGCAACCGGTGACGACGGGCTGCCGGCATCACCGTCGTGGTCGGAAACTGATGATGGGGAGTCACCAGCACGGCGCGGATCCGCTCCCGCCCGGCGAGCTCCGCGAGTGCGTCAATGGACATTCCACCCGTGTCCACCGGAATCGCCGCGAGCCGAGCGCCGGCCAGCCGGAACGCGGACCACGCGGCCGGGTGACCAAGTGACTCGCACACGACGAGGTCGCCCGGCGAGACGAGTGCCCGTGCCACGAGGTCCAGCGCCATCTGACTGCCACGCGTGACCATGATACCGTCGGCGCTGGTCGAGATGCCGCGGGCAGTGGAGAGCATTGCCGCGAGCGCGGCGCGGAGTCTCGGATAGCCTCGCGAATCGCCGTACGTCAGCAGCCGATGCCCATCGCGAACGAGCGCCCGTCGATATGCCCGCGCGAGCTCCACCGTTGGCAGCAGGCGTACGTCCGGCCAACCCTTCGCCAGGAGCAACATCCCGGGCGGATAGTTGGGGAGCCGATCATAGGGGATCGGCGCGGCGAGATCGAACCCGGGCGTCGTCGCGGCGAGGGCTCGTGGCGGCGTGCGTAAAGTGGTCGCCGCCGTAGCTGCCCGGATGGGAAGCTCCGACGAAACGAAGGTCCCGCCACCTATTTCCGTTCGGACCCAGCCCTCCGCGACGAGTTCGCTGTAGCTCGCGAGCACGGTATTACGATGAACACCGACCATGCGCGCCAGGGTGCGACTGCCGGGAAGCGCTTCGCCGGGCCGAAGGCGACCACGACGGATGTCCCCCACGATGGCGCGCGCAATCTGCAGAAAGAGCGGGAGGCCGCTCTCGGTGTGGAGCTCGACGGTCAACTGCCAGGTTCGCATGCGTGTATCGGGGTTGCTCTTCGGTGGTTCGAACCGCAAGCTTCAGCGGAGGTGACGGCTCCGGGCTCCTTCTCAAGGTGACGCACCCCTTTGTACCGAGCGCACAGGCCGCACCGGCCGCACCGGCCGCATTTCGAAGTAGAATTCGGACATGACTTCTCCCTCCGCGGCGGCCTGGACGTCGGTCGCCCGGGAATACCAGCGCAACATCGTTCCCGGATTCCTCCCTGCGGCGGCCGCGCTCTGCG
>JBDUEA010000342.1:0-3401 GCA_040002695.1 Gemmatimonadota bacterium
CGAGCGGCCCTTGGGAGCGCGCAGCGCGACTCGGCCGCGACCGAGTGGGCGGACGCGTCGGACGGATGCGCCGCCCTCCCCGCGCCCCCTCACCCCTCACTCCTCACTCCTCACTCCTCACTCCCCACTCCTCACTCCCCACCGCAATTCCCCCTCACGCTACCAGCCCGAATCTTTCCTGCAGCACGCACGCACTCAACAGCGCCATCAGCACCTGATCGTATGCGACTCGCGGACCCTCGTCCATCTTCGGGAGCCGGTCGAGCAGGTCGAGTACCCGCCCCTGATCGAAGAACGGCAGCGCCTTGAGGGTGGGCCCGCGGAGCGTGTCCTGAAGCAGCGTGTCCAGCCGCTTGCCCGAATTGAGTGTCGCTGGTGGACTCATGAACGGATGCTTCTGTCTTCGATACACCTCGTCGGTGATCACGTCCTTCGTCGCCTGGCGCAGGACATACTTCTCGGTCATCCCCCGAATTTTCTGCGATACCGGCTGCGACCGGACCACTTCGACGAGCTTATGATCGAGGAACGGAACTCGTCCTTCGATCGAGTGCCCCATCTCCATCCGGTCGCCGAGGACGGTGAGGAGGTAGATCGGGAGCATCGTCTTCGACCAGAGATAGAGCGACTGATGGACGGGCTCCCGACCGAGGACCTGACCCTGGAGGTCCAGGCTGTTGAGCAGATCCCGGTATGGCTCGCGCCCCGCGAACTGCTCCCGAAATCCGTCCGAGAAGAGCGGCTCGGTCTTGAGCATCCGGGCCGAATAGGCCTCGAACCAGGAGGGGATGCGGCCGAGTATCCGGCGCACGCCTTCCATCGGAGCTGACGCGCCATCAGCCAGCAGCAGTCCGCGCGAGACCGGGTTGGCCTGCTCGAGCGCTTCGAGCAGAGCCGGAATGGCCGCCGGATCCTGACCTTCAGTATTGTACAGCAGCATGTCCCGGCGGAAATGCGCATATCCGCCCAGCATCTCGTCCGAGCCCTCTCCGGTGAGCACCACCTTGTATCCGGCGTCACGCACTGCTCGGCTCAGCAGATATTTGGCGACCCCGTGCGCGTTGATGCAGATGGTCTCAGACTGTGCGGTCGCGTCGGCAAAGTTATCGGCGAGATCGTCCTGCACTATAGGGATCGGGTAGAACTCGGCCCCGGCTCGCGCCGCCATCGCACGCGCAATCGGGCCCTCATCGTACTCCGCGCGGTCGAAGGTCAGAGTGAAGGCGTGGATTGGCTCGGCGTGATTCCGCGCAGCGAGCCCGAGAACCGCGCAGCTGTCGAGTCCGCCGCTCAGGTAACTGCCGACGGGGACATCGGCGCGGAGGCGGATTCGAACGGCCTCCTCGAGCGCTGCTCGGAACTCCTCGGCGTAGTCCGCATCCGTGCGGGTCGGCTGAGCGCTGTCGGCGCGCGGATAATCGAAATCCCAGTAGCGCGTGAGATGAATGTGGCGCTCGTTCGCGAGCAGGTAGTGACCTGGCGGAACTTGAAGGATGCCCTCATAGAGTGTGCGTCCGGGGCTTCCTTCCATCGCCATGGCATGGTGAAACGATTCGGCGTCCCATCGCGCCGGCACGCCGGCGGCGAAGAGCGCCTTTACCTCGGAGGCGAGATAGAGCGTCCCCTCGTGCTCGGCGTAGAAGAGGGGCTTGATCCCGAACCGGTCGCGCGCGGCGAAGAGAGTGCGGTGCGCCGCGTCCCACAGCACGATCGCGAACTCGCCACGGAGGCGGTGGAGGCTCTGGGCACCGAGATCTTCATACAAATGAAGCGCGATCTCGCTGTCGGAGCGGGTGCGGAGGCGATGCCCCTTCTGCTCCAGCTCCCGCTGAATTGTTTCGAAGCCGTAGAACTCGCCGTTGACGATGATCTGGAGCCGGCCATCTTCGCTCGCGATCGGCTGGTCTCCGGTCGTGAGATCGATAATGCTGAGCCGGGCGTGGCCGAGTCCGACCATGCCGTCGGGTGAGATCCAGAAGCGCTGGCCGTCAGGTCCGCGATGATGGAGAGCGTGAGTGGCGCGCTCGAGCGATTCACGGGAAACTGGATCCCGTCGGGAAAACATCGCGACGATGCCGCACATGCGGGCCTCTGGCCTGGGGAGACGAGGGTAACGCCGGGTGCTCCAATTAAATCTGACGTACTGCGATAACGAAGGGAGGTGCGGCCTCACCAGGAACTGGATTGCCTTTCGGGGAGAGGGCGGGGCGGGGGCGGCAGGTCGAGTGCAAGACGGGTCTAGGTCGCTCGCGCGCGTGGCCCCTTGGAACCCCTCATCTCTCTTCGCGCGAGCCAGAGTCCCGGCAGGAGTGGAAGCATCAACGTAAATCCGCGGAACAGCACCACCGCGCCGATCGCGGCAGTGGCAGGGACGCTCGCTACACGCAGGAGCCCGAGCATCGTCGCGTCGAAGGTGCCGAGTCCGCTTGGAATCAGCGTGATAGTGGCGACCAGCGAGGCGATGACCAGTGCGGCGAAGACTCCCGCGATGTTCGCCGGAGTGTCGAGGGCGAGGAGGCAGATCGAAAGGGTCGCGGCATCGAGCACGAAGATGCCGAATTGCAGGGCAGTGGTCTCCGCCAGCAACCTCCGGTCGTGCAGCGCCTCCTTCGGCGCTTCGCTCAATCCCTTGAGAAACCCCTTGAGCCCGGGGATCCGCATCAGCAGCCCTCGCACTCGGCCGCCGCGTTTTCCCCGCGCAAGCCACAGCAATCCACCGATCACGATTCCGATGAGCAGCGTCGCGAGACCCGCGATGATCAGCGTCCGCGGTCCGAGGTGGCCGCTCACCGCCAGCAGCACCAGTGCGAGCACGAGCGCCACCGCATAGGCGACATGAAATCCGAGCAGGCCAACGAGCACAGCGGAGGAGCTCGCCTTGTCGGGCACGCCGCGACGCTTGAGGGCGCGGACGACCAGCATGGTACCACTCAGTCCGGCCGACGGGGCGACCTGATCCATGAACAGCTTGGCGAGGCCGAGGGGGATAAGCTGCGGGAGCGAGGTGCGGATCCGCTGCCGCGCGAGGACCCGTTGCCATGCGCCGGCGGCGCAGGCGTAGGTGCCGACCTGGCAGACGAGCGCAAGCGCGAGCCAGCCCGGACGGGCGTGCCGCAGCAGATCGGCGAATCGAAGCTCTTCGCCTCGTCGCGAGACCACGATGACGAGTGCGGCCAGCGCGAACAGGCCGGTGAGCCACGGCACCCAGGCGCGATGAGATTTCGGTGCGGCGTCGGGCATTGGCGGCAAGACTCGCTTGACAGGAAAACGCCCGAGGCAGCGAGCGTCGGGCGTCACATGGGTCGAAACGAGCGCGAACTTAAATGGCACGAACATTCGCGGCCGCGCTATGGTCTACCGTCCGGGGCGCAGGAAGTGCCATACGGCGCGGTTCCGGATGC
>JBDUEA010000343.1:0-3399 GCA_040002695.1 Gemmatimonadota bacterium
CGCTCCGCGCTCTTCTTCGCCTGCTCCTTGATGTCGCGCACGAGGGCCGCGGCCTGGCTCCGGGCTTCGTCCTCCACGCGCTGCAGCACTTCACGCCGGGCTTCGTCCGCGGTGAGTCCCGCGATGCGCTCGAGCCGCTGCCGCTGCTCGACGATCAGCCGCTCGGTCTCCGCTTCTTTCTGCTTGAGGTCGGCGTCGCGCTTGGTAAGAGTCGCTTCCCGTGAGGTGAAGCCCCGCTCCTGCGACTGCACCTGCTCGACCTTGTGCTCGAGTTGCCGGTCCCGCTCTTCGGCCCGACGCTCGAAGCGGTCGAACTCCTCGCGTCGGCGCTGCACGTCGCGATCGAATTCCTCGCGCAGCCGGAGCGCCTCCATCTTGCCCTCGAGCACGATCGCGGTGCGCGCTTCGGAGGCCCCCTTGGCCGCCTCGGAAACCAGTTGCTTGGCTTCGCCGCGCGCGGCGGCCAGAATGCCCGTCGCGGCCTTGCGTTGCGTACGAGTGTAGATCCAGTAGCAGAGCAGCGCCACCACAACGCCGGCGACGACGCCTTCCATCAGCGTCAGCACGAACGACTCGAACATGCGATCTATCTCCAGCCGGAATGCGGCGGGTGAGCGCCGGATCCGCGGATGCTAGTACGACGTGGAGCTCATTCGCTGAGCGTAAGATTTCCTGACGGCCGGCTGCCCCGCTTGACCGGAGGAAGGAGCCGGGAAAGATCATCCGCCATCGCGTGGAGGCGTGCCGCCGCCTCGCGATCGCCACGGCGAGCCTGAAAGAGCTCGTCGGTGATGGCCAGGCCGGCGAGAATCGCGGCCTTATGCGTTTCGACACTGGGGAGCATGTCGCGGATGCGCTTGAGTGTGGCATCGAAGTAGGCCGCCACTTCGCGGGTGTATTCCGGCGGCAGCTCGGAGCGGACTGTGTAGTCCTCGCCCCCGATGGTGACCCGCACGGAATGTTTGGGCGCGGTCATCCGGCATCCCCCCCATCAAGCTCGAGAAAGCTGAGCCTCGTCGCGAGACTGCGCACCCGTTCGCGCACCGCGTCCACGCGCTGACGGAGCGACTGATTCTCCAACTCGAGGTCGATCACGCGCTGGCGCGCCTGCAGCAGCTCCGGCCCGGCCACCACGCCGCCGTTCGATTTGATATCCTGCAGCTCCCCCTCCGCCTTGAGTGAGCGCCGGCGCCACGCGGCGAGCTCCTCGCCGACGTGCTGCAGCAGGACGCCCATTTCATCCAGCGCGCGGAGGTCAGGCCGTTCGTAAGTGTATGTCAAGTTCTCTCTCCAACGCCGCCACGCAACGCGCGACCACCGCATCTACCTCCGCGGCGAGCAGCGTGCGATCCGGCGCACGGAATCGCAGTCGAAACCCTACTCCTCGGTTTCCTCCGGACAGCCCTGCCCCACGATACTCGTCGAAGATCTCCACCCGTTCGAGCAGCGGAGCGCCTTTCCGCCGCAGCAGCTCGATGACGCTCGCGACGGCGACGGTCAGAGGCAGCACCAGCGCGAGATCCCTCTCGGACGCCGGCGTCACCGCCAGCGCCGCATAGCGCACGACCGGCACCGGCTCCGCGCCGAAAGTCAGCTCGAAGCCGAGCACGGGGGCAGCCCAGGCGGGGCCAGTGAGGGGAATCAGGTGCGCGCGTCCTGCCACGCACCCTTTGGCGTCAACGGCGTTCAGGGAGTCGTTATCAACTTGCAACCTGCCCGCTGGAATTGCCAGAGCGAGCGCCGATGCGAAGATCCCCTTCAGATCCCAAACATCTACATCGGGTGCCTTCGATCCGGCGCTCCAGTGCGCCGGCTCCCGTGCCCCGGAGATCACCCCGGCTACGCGCAGGCTCTCGATCGGACGCTCGCCGGAGGCGCCGGCCGTGAACCCGGTGCCGATTTCAAAGAGGCGGATGTCCCGCCGATGCCGCGACCAGTTGGCTTCCACTCGCCGGATCAGCCCCGGCAGCAGCGTCTGCCGAAGAAACCCTTCCTCGGCCGAGAGCGGGTTGAGCAATCCAACGCTCTCCGGACCTTCCGCGGGCCCCATTGGCAGCGTCATCGATTCGAGCAGGCCCTGCTCGACGAGTCCGCGCCGGACTCGTTCCACAGCTGCCCCGACCGGTGCATCAACGATCGTCCCCAGTCTGAATGGCTGCAGCGCGTCGGGAAAGTTATCGTATCCGTGAAGCCGCGCGATTTCTTCGATCAGGTCGATTTCCCGCACCAGGTCCGGTCGGAATCCCGGGACGTCCACCGCCATCCGCCCATCCTCGGGCTTGGCGAGCACGGTCGCTCCAATGGCGACGAGATATTGCTCGATCCGGCTCCATGGGACCGTTACGCCCAGCACGCGGGCGACCCGGTCGGGGCGCACGAATATCCGCGGAGGATTCAACGGCTCGGGCCACACGTCCACCGGCTCGCCATCCAGCGTCCCACCGGCGGTCGCCTGGATCACTTCGATGCAGCGCCGAAGCGCCTCGGGAGCATTCCAGCGATCCACGCCGCGCTCAAAGCGCTGACTCGCCTCGGTGCTGATGCCGAGGGCGCGGCGCGCGCGCCGGACCCGGCGGGGCTCGAAGGCAGCGCACTCGAGAAAGACGGAGGTCGTCTCGAGGGTAACCTCCACATGTGCGGCGCCCATGACGCCCGCGACTCCGATCGCGCCTGCCTCGTCCGCGATCACGACCATCTCGGCGTTGAGCGGACGATCCACATCGTCCAGCGTGACCAGTCGTTCTCCGGGACGCGCCCGGCGCGCCATGAGCGATGGACCCTTGAGTCGAGCGATATCATAGGCGTGGAGCGGCTGCCCGAGCTCGAACATCACATAGTTCGTGGCATCCACGACGTTATTGATCGGACGCATGCCGACAGCTGTGATCCGCTCCGCAAGCCAGGATGGCGATGGTCCGACTTTGACCTCGCGGAGCACGGCACCGAGGAATCGGGGACAACCCTGGGTGTCAAGCGTTCCGAACGAGACGCCACCGACGGTGCCGGTTTCTCCCTCTGCGCGCACCGGAGAGGGCGCGGTCATGCCGGAAGATCCGGGAAGCACCGGGAGCCGGAAGGGCACCGCATAGGACGCGGCCAGTTCACGCGCGATCCCCTTGTGGCCGAGCAGATCGGGACGATTCGGCGTCACATCGACGACGATCCGTTCATCGGCGACAGGCATCACCACGAGGAAAGGCGTCCCCGGCGCGGCATCGGTCGAGAGCTCGAGAATGCCATCGTGATCCTGCCCGAGCCCAAGCTCGCGCGCGGAGCAGAGCATGCCCTCGGACACCTCACCGCGAATCTTCCGCTTCTCGATCTTGAAATCGCCGGGGAGCACCGCGCCGATCGGCGCAAAGGGATAGCGCTTCCCTGCTTCGACGTTCGGCGCGCCGC
>JBDUEA010000344.1:0-3398 GCA_040002695.1 Gemmatimonadota bacterium
AAGCGTCTGCAGCAGGTGCTCAAGAACCTGCTGTCGAACGCGTTCAAGTTCACCGAAAGCGGACGTGTCGCACTCTCGATGCGCCCGGTGACGAATGGCTGGAGCAAGAACCACGAATTGCTGGACTCGGCGAAGAGTGTCGTCGCCTTCATGGTGACGGATACCGGCATCGGCATTCCGAAGGACAAGCAGGCCGTCATCTTCGAGGCCTTCCAGCAGGCGGACGGCACCACGAGCCGCAAGTACGGTGGCACCGGTCTGGGACTCTCGATCAGCCGGCAGATCGCGCGGCTGCTCGGGGGAGAACTGCTGGTGGAAAGCCGGGAAGGGCAGGGCAGCACCTTCACGCTGTTCCTGCCGATTCTCTTCCCGTCGGATCCCAACGAGACGCCGTACGTCGAGGAGCCCGAGCATGTCAGCGATGACTTCAGCCCGACGGCGATCTCGCTCAAGCAGCTGGCGCCTCGCGCCCTTCGCCGCGAGCTCGAACCCCTGCTCGAACGGACCGTGAGCGACGACCGCGCGGTGCTCCGCCCCGGTGACCGCGTGATGCTCATCGCGGAGGATGACGCGGACTTTGCCGGCGTACTGCTCGACCTGGCGAGGCAGGCCGGCTTCAAAGGGCTGGTCGCCGGCCGGGCCGACAAGGCGATCACGCTGCTCAGGGACTATTCGCCGTCTGCGGTCATCCTCGACCTGCGTCTGCCCGATGCCGACGGCTGGACGGTGCTCGACCGGGTGAAGCATGACGTGACGACCCGGCATATCCCGGTGCAGATCATCTCGGTGGACGAGAATTATCGCCGAGGGATCCGGCTGGGCGCGCGGGACCACTTGCGGAAGCCGGCGAGCCGGGAGGAGCTGACGGAGGTGATGAACGGACTCTCCGAATTCGTCGAGCGGCCGATCCGGCGTCTCCTCGTGGTGGAGGACGACCAGGTACAGCGGCAAAGCATCATCGACCTTATTGCGGCGGACGATGTCGAATTCACCGCCGTCGGCTCGGGTGAGGAGGCGCTCGACGCCCTCGGGCGCCAGCGGTACGACTGCATGGTCCTGGACCTTGGCTTGCCGGACATGACGGGGCTGCAGCTGATCCGGCGGATCAAGCGGGTCGAGGGCCATCGCTGGCTGCCGACGGTGGTCTATACCGGCAAGGACCTCGGCGATCATGAGCGCTCGGAGCTCCGGAGCGTCGCGGACGCGGTGATCATCAAGGACGCAAGCTCGCCCGAGCAGTTGATCGACGATACCGCGCTCTACCTGCACCGCGTCACCGCGCGGCTGCCGGAGCGTCAGCGGCGTGTGGTCGAGGAGTTGCACCGGATCTCCTCGGTGCTCGCCGGCCGCAGTGTCCTGATCGTGGACGATGACGTGCGCAACATCTTCGCGCTCACGACGTTCCTCGAGCGCCGGCAGATGCGCGTGCTGTACGCCGAGAGCGGGCAGGAAGGCATCGATCTGCTCGAGGCTCACCCGGAGGTCGAGGTGGTCCTGATGGACATCATGATGCCCGAGATGGATGGGTATCAGACCATTCAGGCGATCCGCCGGGTGCCCAAATTCCAGAAATTGCCGATCATCGCGCTCACGGCCAAGGCGATGAAAGGTGATCGCGAGCGGTGCATCGAGGCCGGTGCCTCGGACTACATCGCGAAGCCGGTAGATATCGAACAACTCATGTCGATGATGCGTGTTTGGGTCGCCCGGTGAGGAGATGGCGATGAGTGTCTTGCTGAATGGATCAGGCAACGGTTCCTCCCAATCTGTGCGAGGACTTCCCGTCGGCCTGGGGTTTCCCGCTGACGAACACAGTGTACTTTCGGTCCTGACCGAACGGGTCAACATCCTCCTGGTCGATGATCAGCGGGAGAACCTGATTGCCCTCGAGGCGATGCTGGAGCCGCTGGAGCAGAACCTGATTCTGGCCGGCTCGGCACGCGAAGCGCTGCGCGTTCTGCTCCGCACCGAGGTGGCGGCCATCCTGCTGGATGTGAAGATGCCGGATATGGACGGTCCGGAGACCGCGGCACTCATCCGGGAGCGGGAAAGCACCCGGCACACGCCGATCATCTTTCTCACGGCGGCGGAAGCGAGCGAATCCGATCTGCTCCGCGGCTACGCCGCCGGTGCCGTGGATTACCTGATCAAACCGGTTGTGCCCGAACTCGTCCGCTGCAAGGTGAGCGTCTTCGTGGAGCTGGCGAAGAAGACCGAGCAGCTGCGGCGCCAGGCCACGATGCTGCGCGAGAGTGAACGGGATGCGCGGGAGCTGGCAGAGCGGCAGGGGGCGCTCCTCGCAGACCTGGAACAGAAGAACCGCGAGCTGGAGTCATTCTCGTACACGGTCTCGCATGATTTGCGGACGCCGCTCCGGAGCATCCAGAGTTTTGCGCAGCTGCTCGCGATGCGCTACCGGGAGGTTCTGGACGACAACGGGCGGGAATTTCTCGACCTCGTCGTCGACTCGAGCCGTCAGATGGCCCAGCGGATCGATGACATCCTGATGCTCTCAAAAGTCACTCGCGCGGGCATGAACGTCGGGTCCGTCGACCTCAGCGCGTTCGCAAGAGCCATCTTCACGGAACTTGCCGCATCTGATCCCTCGCGCGAGGTGGAGTGCGTGGTCGCCCCTGGGGCGGTGGTCCACGGGGACGATCGACTCCTCAGGATCGTGCTGGAAAACCTGCTGCAGAACGCCTGGAAGTTCACCGCGGAGAGAAAGTCCGCGCGCATCGAGTTCGGCTTCGACGATTTGGGAAAGGGACGGCGGTTCTTCATCCGCGACGACGGCGCCGGGTTCGACATGGCGCACGCCGGCCGACTCTTTCTCCCCTTCGAGCGCCTTCACGATGAAACGAGCTTTCCCGGGAGTGGCGTCGGACTCGCGACCGTTCACCGAATCATCAATCGGCACCGGGGAGAAATCTGGGCGGAAGCCGCCGCCGGCAATGGCGCGACTTTCTTCTTCACGCTCTGACAGAAAGCAGAATGCCACACTCCAGCCGCCGGCTCATCCTGCTGGTGGAAGACAATCCCGGCGACCGCATTCTCACCACCAAGGCGCTGGAGCTGACCGAGATCCCGCATACGCTCGTGGTCGCGCGCGATGGGGTCGAGGCGCTGGACTACCTCTTCGCCACCGGGCCGCATGCCGGACGAGACCTCGCAACTAACCCTACCCTCGTACTGCTCGATGCGAAGATGCCACGCATGGACGGGTTCGGCGTTCTCGAACGCGTCCGGGCGGACGAGCGCACCCGACTTACGCCGATCGTGATGCTCACCTCCTCGCTCGAAGAGAAGGACCTGCGGCGGAGCTATCTCCTCGGCGTGAACAGCTACCTTCGAAAGCCGCTCGATTTCGAGTGTTTCGCCAACGCCATCAGGGTGCTGGC
>JBDUEA010000345.1:0-3394 GCA_040002695.1 Gemmatimonadota bacterium
CGCCGCCCGACACGGCGGCGAACACGTCCCCGTTGGGAGTGACGACGAGATGGCGGACCGGGCCAAGCTTGGTGCCGACCGCGAGCGCGCAGAATCCCTCCGGAACCACCAGACCACTGTTGGCAGCGCAGGCAGGAGCAGCGTGCGCAATGGGAGCGGCAGCTGTCGAGGGCGCGCCAAGGGCGGGCGCGGCGAGCAGCAGGAGCAGGCGAGATCGAAGCATGGGCAGACCAGGTTAAAGACCGGAAGGAAATATAGCAGCGGTGCATTTCCCGTGGTGGAGCGAACATTCCGCCCGGGTGGCATCGAAGTATTTACCCTGCGGTCGAAGAAATCATTCCGAGGGAGGATGCGCGATCCCGAGAGGGAACGGAGTGCGCACGAGGGAAAATACGGCCCGTGAGTGCCGGGATCCCCTCGGAGGAGACGACGACCATGACCGGGGGCGCGACCTCCGCGGAGAGAGACCGGGACCACGGCGAGCCGCAATCAGCGCTTTTTTCAGAGGAGAACTCGGCCGTTTCAGAGGAGAAAATCGGTTCAGCTGGCCTGCTCGAAGCTGTTCTCCAGAGGGAAAAACTCCATTTTCCCTCTTGCAACTCGCCGAGGAAGCCTTACCTTGGCTCTCGCATGGAGCGGCTTCACTCCGAAGCGTCGGCTCACTTTCCCCCACTTGAGGCACTCGATGGCCACCAAGAAGAAGCCTGCGGCGAAGAAGAAGACCGTCAAGAAGGCCGCGAAGAAGACCGTCAAGAAAGCGGCTACGAAGCGGAAGCCGAATGCGGCGTTCATGCGTCCGGTCATGCCCGATGCTGCGCTCGCCGAGGTGGTGGGCTCCAATGGTCTTCCGCGCACCGAGCTGACGAAGAAGCTCTGGGCGTACATCAAGCGGAAGGGCCTGCAGGATCAGAAGAATCGCCGCATGATCAACGCGGATGACGCGCTCAAGGTCGTGTTCGGCGGGAAGAAGCAGGTCTCCATGTTCGAAATGACCAAGCTGGTGAACAAGCACGTGAAGTAAACCACCGCGGAAGATCGCGGCAGACTGCAAGGCAAAAGGGGGGCGTGCCCGTTGGCGCGCCCCCATGCTTTTTCCCCTCGCGCTTCGCTTCTCACCGCTTACCGCTCGCCGCTCACCGTAGTATTTTCCCGCCCCTATGGCCAACTACCAGTACATCTTCACGATGCGGGACCTGCGCAAAGTGGTCCCGCCCAGTCGCGAAATCCTCAAGGGGATCTATCTCTCCTTCTTCCCCGGTGCCAAGATCGGCGTCCTCGGCTCCAACGGCGCGGGAAAGAGCACACTGCTTCGGATCATGGCGGGCGTCGATCAGGATTTCATCGGCGACGCGCGCCCGGCCGACGGCATCAAGATCGGATTTCTTCCCCAGGAGCCCGCACTCGATGCCACGAAAGACGTCCGCGGTAACGTGGAGGCGGCCGTGGCCGGCACGCGCGCGATGCTCACGCAGTTCGAGCAGATCAGCGCGAAGTTTGCCGAACCGATGTCCGATGCCGCGATGAACGCACTGCTCGAGAAGCAGGGCGCGCTGCAGGAGCGGATCGACACCGCCAACGCGTGGGACCTCGACCGGACCCTCGACATTGCGATGGACGCCCTCCGGCTTCCCCCCGGCGACGCCAGCATCGAGACGCTCTCCGGTGGTGAGCGACGGCGCGTGGCGCTCTGCCGGATACTGCTGGAACAGCCGGACCTCCTCCTCCTCGACGAACCGACCAATCACCTCGATGCCGAATCGGTCGCGTGGCTCGAACGGCACCTCAAGGAGTTTCCCGGCACCGTCGTCGCCGTGACGCACGATCGGTACTTCCTGGACAATGTCGCAGGCTGGATCCTTGAGCTGGACCGCGGGGCCGGCATTCCGTGGGAGGGCAACTATTCGTCGTGGCTCGAGCAGAAGCGCAATCGCCTCGCCACGGAGGAGAAACAGGCTTCTGCCAGGCAGCGCACTCTCGAGCGCGAGCTCGAATGGGTCCGCATGGCGCCGCGCGCGCGTCACGCGAAATCCAAGGCGCGCATCACAGCGTATGAGTCACTCGTCGCCGAAGGTGAACGGCAGCAGGAAGGCACCGCGGAGATCCTCATTCCCGTCCCCCCTCGACTCGGTGAGGAAGTCGTGGTGGCGCGTGGTGTGAAGAAGGGCTTCGGCGACCGGCTGTTGTTCGAGAACCTGAACTTCGCGCTGCCGCGCGGCGGCATCGTCGGCGTGATCGGCCCGAATGGCGCCGGTAAGACGACGCTCTTCCGGATGATCACCGGGCGTGAACAGCCTGACGAGGGCACACTGACCGTCGGCTCGACGGTGCAGGTGGCGTATGTGGACCAGAGCCGCGACAGCCTCGACGGTTCCCGCACCGTCTACGAGGAAATTTCCGACGGGCAGGACCAGCTGCAGTTCGGCAAGCGCACGGTGAACGCGCGCGCCTATTGCGCCGGTTTCAACTTTCGCGGTTCCGACCAGCAGAAGCGGGTGAAAGACCTCTCGGGCGGTGAGCGCAACCGGGTACACCTGTCCAAGCTGCTCAAAAGCGGCGGGAACCTGCTGCTGCTCGACGAACCGACCAATGACCTCGACGTGGATACGCTCCGGGCGCTCGAAGACGCGCTGGTCAATTTCGCGGGCTGCGCCGTCGTGATCAGCCACGACCGGTGGTTCCTCGACCGCATCGCCACGCACATCCTGGCGTTCGAGGGGGACAGCGAGGTGGTCTGGTACGAGGGCAATTACCAGGAGTACTCCGCGGATTACAAGCGGCGGAAGGGCGCCGCCGTCGATCAGCCGCACCGGATCAAGTACAAGAAGCTGGTGCACTGAGCGCGAGTTCCACGCAGACGTCGCACCCGTCGGCCGCACGAAGTCTCGCGGTGCTTCACCGCGCCCGGCCGGCATCGCTCCATGACGGGGCCGCGCGAACGCATCGCGGCTGATTCTCCTCTGGATATCCGCCGCGGTGGTCCAGGGCCGGTGGCACTCCCGCCTTCCGCTCGGTTACGATGCCGCCAGTCAGCGAGCGCTGGTGACCGGGAGTGGATTCGGGCCTCCGCCTGGTCGGTTCGCGCCGCACTCGGCCCGGTACCGCTCCTCGCGTCATGATCAGTGCGCGGCAACACGGATCGGCTCCATACCGCGAAGCCATTCGTGCTCCACACTTGAGGCCGGATTACCTTTCTGACTTCGCCGGCCGTAGCGAATTCCGACTCGCCCGTGTGGCCAGGCGCGAGGGCGGACTCCGGCGGCCGACTTTCATGACTTTCCGACACCAGGATTTCGCTCCGAGCCGATGAACCGAGACCACAGCCGTTTCCCGTATCTGCCCGACCGCCTCGAAGGCCTCGCCACGCTGGCGACGAATCTCTCCTGGAGCTGGAGCC
>JBDUEA010000346.1:0-3389 GCA_040002695.1 Gemmatimonadota bacterium
GATGTGGGGTGGCGAGCTCGACGTGGCCAAGAGCGAACTCGAGAAGGCCTTCGCCGACTGGGAGCGAGCGACGGCCGAAACCGAAGCGCTGGGCAAGGCATAGCAGGTGCCGCTCTGTCCGCCCCGTCCGCTCTGTCCGCCCCGTCCGCCCCGTCCGCCCCGTCCGCCCTCTCCGCCTTCTCCTCTCTCCGCCGCCATCATGCCCCTGTCGCGGGCGCGCTCGGCGGGTAGATTGTCCGCGTGTCCTCCCCCTCACCGCTGCTCAGCGAATTTCCCCTCGTGGTCGAGATCCCGGTGCATTGGGGAGAGATGGATGCCTACGGGCATCTCAATAACACGGTCTTCTTCCGGTACTTCGAGACCGCGCGAATGGCCTATCTGATGCGCTGCGGATTTACCGAGAGCCACGCGCAGAACCAGGTCGGCGCCATTCTCCACTCCACCTCGTGCCGTTTTCGTCTCCCGATCGTCTTTCCCGACACCCTGCTCGTCGGCGCCCGGGCGACGCTCGTGGAACAGGACCGGTTCACGATGGAATACCGGATCGTCAGCCGCAAACAAAATGCGATTGCAGCGGACGGTAGCGGTATCATCGTGAGTTTCGACTACGCCGCCCAGAGCAAGACTTCGATCCCAACGCAGGTATATGATGCTATCGAGCGCATCGAGGCGGGGAGCGGTGAGAGGTGAGCAGTGAGCGGGAGCAACGGCGCGTTCCTCCCGGAGATTTCTGGCTTCAGCCCGACAGTCCCCCCAACCCTGGCTTCGGAGTTTAGCCCCGCATGACGCACTTTCGCCCCGCGTGCTTCCCGGTACTTGCCGCGCTCTCCCTGGCGGCCGCAACCGCGCCGCTCGCCGCGCAGGATAAACCGGTCGCCTTTCGCGGCGCCCGAATCATTCCGATCTCGGGTGCCCCCATCGAGAACGGCGTCGTTCTCGTTTCGGGCGGGCATATCACCGCGGTCGGTGCGGCATCCTCGGTCCGCATTCCCTCCGGCGCCACGATCATCGATGCGACCGGCAAGGTCATCATGCCCGGACTGGTGGATACCCATTCCCATATCGGTGGCGGCGCGGGGGCAGACGCATCGGCGCCGATGCAGGGTGATGTCCGGATCCTCGACGCTATTGACGCACAGGCGGACAATTTCAAGCGCGCGCGGGCCGGCGGCATCACGACGGTCAACGTCATGCCGGGCTCCGGTCACCTGATGAGCGGACAGACGGTCTACTTGAAGCTCCGCGACGCGCACACCATCTACGATCTGATGTACTGCCACGATCCGCTCACCGAAGTCTGTGGCGGCATGAAGATGGCCAACGGCACCAACCCCAGGGGCAGCCCGCCGTGGCCGGGGACGCGCGCCAAGGCGGCCGCAATCGTGCGCGAGAAATTCATCAAGGCGCGCGAGTATAAGGCGAAGATCGCCGCGGCGGGTTCCGATTCGACGAAGCTTCCGGCCCGTGATCTCGAAATGGAGGCGCTGGTTCAGGTGCTCGATGGCAAGCGTGTCGTCCACATGCACACCCACCGCCACGACGATATCCTGACCGCGCTGAGGCTGCAGAAGGAGTTTGGCTACCGGCTGGTGCTCCACCACGTGAGCGAGGGCTGGAAGGTCGCCAAGGAAATCGCCGACGCGCATGTGGCGTGTTCGATCATCGTGATCGACTCGCCGGGCGGCAAACTCGAGGCCGCGGAAATGCGTCTTGAGAACGCGAAGATGCTCACCGATGCCGGGGTGGCCGTCGCCTTTCACACCGATGACGGCATCACCGATTCGCGGTTCTTCATTCGCTCCGCGGCGCTCGCGGTGCGCGCCGGCCTCTCGCGCGAGAAAGCGCTCGAAGGCCTGACCATCGAAGGCGCCCGCATGCTCGATCTCGACAAGCGCATCGGGACCCTCGAAACCGGCAAGGACGCCGATCTGCTCGTCCTCTCCGGCGATCCGCTCAGCGTCTACTCTCACGTCGAGCAGACCTGGGTCGAGGGCCGCAAGGTATTCGACCGGTCGGATCCGAAGGACCGGCCCTTCGCGGTCGGTGGCTACAAGGCGATGCGCGACGACCAGGGCTTCGAGGACGATGATGCGCCGTCGGGAGGTGAACAGTGAGCCCGGTCATGCGGAAGGTCTCCCTAGCAGCCGGCGCCCTCGTCGCGGTCGCGCTGCCACAGAAGCGGCTCGCGGCGCAGCTCGCGGTCCGGGGTGAAACCGTCTACACCATGGCCGGGGCTCCGATCACCGATGGTGTCGTGGTGATCGGCAAGGATGGACACATCGAACGGGTGGGGCCCGCTGCGAGCACCACGATTCCCGCCGGATACAAGCTGCTCCGCGCGAAGGTCGTGACGCCGGGTCTCATCGATGCCCACTCGGTCGTGGGTCTCGCCGGCATGCTCAACTACGCCCATGACCAGGATGAGCTCGACACGTCTGACCCGATCCAGCCGCAGCTTCGCGCCTTCGACGCCTACAATGCGCGGGAGCGCCTCATCGAGTGGGTGCGCTCCTTCGGCGTCACGACGCTGCACACCGGGCACGGTCCCGGCGCGCTGATGAGCGGACAGACCATGGTCGTCAAGACGCGCGGCAACGATGTGGCCGAGGCCATGGTCGATTCGGTCACGATGGTGGCGATGACGCTGGGGTCCGATGTCTCCCGGAATTTCAAGTCGCCGGGGACGAAGGCCAAGGAAGTCGCCATGCTCCGCGCCGAGTTCATCAAGGCCCGGGAGTATCGCGCCAAGCTCAAGAACGCCAAGCCGGAGGAGCCGCCCGCGCGCGATCTCGCGCTCGAGGCGGTGGTGCAGGTGCTCGACCGGAAGGTGCCGGCGCTTATCACCGCGCAGAGCGTCACCGAAATCATGGATGCCCTGCGGCTGCAGAAGGAGTTCGGCTTCCGGCTCGTGCTCGACGGCGCGGCGGAATCGTATCTGCTGATCGACCAGATCAAGGCCGCCGGCGTCCCCATCATTCTCCATCCCACCATGGTGCGCCTGGAGGATGAAACGGCGAACGCCACCATCGAAACCGCGAAACTCCTCCACGCGGCCGGAATTCCAGTCGCCCTGCAGAGCGGATTCGAGTCGTACGTGCCCAAGACTCGCGTCGTCCTCTTCGAGGCGGCGATGGCCGCGTCGAACGGGCTCCCGAAGGAGGCCGCGCTCGCGACCATCACCAGCGATGCCGCGAAGATCATCGGCCAGGAGCGCCGCATCGGTTCCCTGGAGGCCGGCAAGGACGGCGACCTCGCCCTCTTCGACGGGGATCCGTTCGAATGGACGACGCATGTGTGCACCGTGATCATCGAGGGCGTGGTAGTGAGCGACAGCTGCAAGTAGGGGTGACGGGTACCGGGTATCGAGTAGAAGGTGACGAGTTACGAGT
>JBDUEA010000347.1:0-3388 GCA_040002695.1 Gemmatimonadota bacterium
CGGTGGACGCGAACGTGCTGATCTTCGAGCGCATCCGCGAGGAGCTGGCGCTCGGGAAGACGGTGCGCCTCTCCGTTGATGAAGGCTTCAAGCACGCGATGAACGCGATCATCGACTCGAACGTGAGCACGGTGCTCACCGCGCTCTTCCTCTTCCAGTTCGGCACCGGGCCGGTCAAGGGCTTCGCGGTGACCCTCACCATGGGCATCATCGCATCGATGATTACGGCCGTCTTCGTCACCCGCACCTTCTACATGATCTGGCTCGAGCGCAAGCCGGCCATGACCACGCTGAGCATCTAATGATCAGAATCTTCGCCGACGCCAACTACGATTTCATCGGGCTCCGCAAGTACGCGTACGGAGTCTCCGCCGCCATTCTCGCCGTCGGAATCATCCTGCTCAGCGTGTACGGGCTGAACTACAGCATCGAGTTCACCGGCGGGACGCTAATCCAGCTGCACACGAACAAGACGGTCGACGCCAACGCGGTCCGAAACGGACTCGACCAGCAGGGGATTCACGGCGCGGAAATCCAGTCGTTCGGCGGGCCGAACGAATTCGTGATCCGTGCGCGCGTGGCCAAGGCAGGCACCGATGCCAACGATACGCAGGCCACCGCGACCGCCGTCAGCAAGGCGCTCGACACCGTGCTCGGCCAGGGATCGTACAAGATCATCGGTACCGAGGCGGTCGGACCGAAGGTCGGCGGTGAACTCCGTGGCAAGGCGTTCATGGCGATCTTCCTGTCCTTTTTCGCGGTGCTCGCGTATCTCGCGTTCCGCTTCGAGTGGCGCTTCGGACTCGCGGCCATCGTGGCGACGGCGCACGACATCCTCACCACCATCGCATTCATCAGCCTGATGAAGCTCGAGGTGAGCCTCGTCGTGGTCGCGGCGGTGCTGTCGATGGTGGGTTATTCGCTCAACGATACGATCATCATCTTCGATCGCGTGCGGGAGAATCTCCACAAATACAAGCGGGATCATTTCAAGGATATTCTCAACCGCTCCATCAACGAAACCCTTCCCCGAAGCGTGCTCACCCACGGCACCTCGCTCGCGACCCTCCTCGCGCTGGCGATCTTCGGGGGCGAGGTGATCCGTCCCTTCGCCATGGTGATGTTCTTCGGCGTGTTCACCGGCACCTTCTCGTCGATCTACATCGCCTCGCCGGTGCTGCTCTGGATCGAGCAGCGCTGGCCCGGCGCCGACGTCCGGGGCGCCCGTGCGGTGAAGGCCGCGGGGAGCTCGTCGGCATCCATGCAGCCGGCGGCCCGCTCGGGGCGTTAGGCGCTCTCGCGTTGTTCCACGATCTGCTGGCATGCCGTGGATGATTCATCGGCGTGCCGCCGATCCGTTCCGGACAGCTCCCGACGCCACCCGTAGGCCAGAATCCCTCACTCGAATGCTCGTCGATTCTCACTGCCACCTGGCGGACGCCGCATTCGAGGCGGACCTTGCGCCCGTGCTGGATCGGGCCTGGTCGGCGGGTGTCGGGCATATCGTCGTGATCGGCGAATCCCGCGAGACCGCCGAGCGCGCGCTGGCGCTCGCCGCGGGCGAGCGGAGGCTGTCGGTGGCGATCGGCGTCCATCCGCACGATGCGCGGAGCTTCGATGCCGATCAATCGGCGTGGCTCCGGGGTATGCTCGGACGGCCCGGCGTGGTAGCACTGGGTGAAATCGGACTCGACTATCACTATGATTTCTCGCCGCGGGTGCAGCAGCAGGCGGCGTTCGAGGCGCAGCTGACGCTGGCGGCAGTGCACGGACTTCCCGTCGTGGTGCACGCCCGGGAGGCGGATGATGACATCGCGGCGATTCTGCGCAATCATCCGGGTGTCACCGCGATTCTGCATTCGTTCAGCAGTGGCCCGGCCCTTCTTCATGCGGCCATTTCCCTCGGCCATTATATCTCGTTCAGTGGCATGATCACATTCAGGAACTGGCGGCTCGACGCGGTGATCCCGGAGATCCCGGCCGATCGCCTGCTGGTGGAGACTGACGCGCCGTTCCTGGCGCCGATTCCCCATCGGGGCCGTCGCAACGAACCGGCGTATGTGCGCCTGGTCGCCGAGCGGCTGGCTGTCATTCGAAATCTCGCGTCCCCGCAGTTTGTCGAGTTGACCGGTGCGAATGCCCGCCGGGTGTTCGGTCCGAGACTGACCCCCGGTGAGGAGTTATCTCGCAATGAGTGACGTACCCACGGATATCGCGATCGCCCAGGCCGTAAAGATGCGGCCGATCGCCGACGTTGCTGCGGAATGCGGTCTGGGACCGGACGAATTTCTTCCCTATGGCCGCTTTAAGGCGAAGATCAGCGCGGAGGCGGTCGCCGCGCGGAAGCCGACCGGACGCCTGGTGCTGGTGACCGGCATCAATCCGACGCCGGCCGGAGAGGGCAAGTCCACCGTGACCGTCGGGCTCGCCCAGGCGCTCCGCCGGCTCGGCAAGAAAGTGATGGTCTGCATCCGTGAGCCGTCGCTCGGCCCCGTGTTCGGGGTGAAGGGCGGGGCGGCCGGAGGCGGGTATGCGCAGGTCGTGCCGATGGATGAAATCAATCTTCACTTCACCGGCGACTTCCACGCGATCTCGAGCGCGCACAACCTGCTCTCCGCGATGCTGGACAATCATATCCATCACGGCAATGCGCTGGGCATTGATAGCCGGCGCATTACGTGGCCGCGCACCATCGACATGAACGATCGCGCGCTCCGCCAGATCGTGGTCGGTCTTGGCGGGCTCAACGGCGGCCCCACGCGCGAAGAGCGGTTCGTCATCGTTCCGGGCAGCGAAGTGATGGCGATTCTCTGTCTTTCCACGGACCTCGCTGACCTCGAGCAGCGCCTCGGCCGAATCATCGTCGGACTTACGCGGGACCGGAAACCGGTTACTGCGAAGGACCTTAAAGCGAGCGGTGCGATGACGCTGCTGCTCAAAGACGCGATGCTGCCCAATCTGGTGCAGACGCTCGAGGGCGGCCCGGCGCTGGTCCACGGTGGGCCGTTCGGCAACATCGCGCATGGCTGCAATTCGATCGTGGCCACGAAGCTCGGCCTGGCCCTCGGAGAAATCGTGCTTACCGAGGCCGGTTTCGGTGCGGACCTCGGCGCCGAAAAGTTCTTCGACATCAAGTGCCGTTTCGGCGGCCTCAATCCGGAAGCAGCGGTGATCGTTGCCACGATCCGCGCGCTCAAGATGCATGGCGGAGTCAAGAAGGACGCGCTGTCGACGCCCGACGTTGCCGCGCTCAAACGGGGTATGGTGAATCTCGAGGCTCACGTGCGGAACGTGCAGAAGTTCGGTGTTCCCGTGGTCGTGGCGCTCAACCGTTTCCTCTCCGACACGAAAGAGGAGCAGGACGCGGTCTTCGAGGCGGCGAAGGGCT
>JBDUEA010000348.1:0-3386 GCA_040002695.1 Gemmatimonadota bacterium
ACGCTGGAACGATCCGTGGAGTTCGAGCAGCACGAAGCGAAGGAGATCCGGGTCGAAGGACGCCACCGGCGGGCGACCGTGGCGCTGGACGGTGAAGTCAGGATGATGCAGATGCCGTTCGAGTACAAGATTCTGCCGGGTGAACTCTCGGTGCTGGTGCCGAAGCCGGAAGCGGCTTCCGGGAACACCCCTGAGGCGCAGACACCCGAGATGAGCTGAGTCCGCCGGCGGGGGGGGCCCGCGGGCTATGGCGAGGGGTCGGTGGCTGTGTTCTCGATTTCCGACTCGAGCAGCGTGAACGCGACATCGGGATCGTAGTCCAGGTACCGGCCCTTTGCCCGATGCGCGCCGAGCCAGGCGGGGAACTCCGACGGGACGGCGCCCGCGCTGGTGATCAGTTCGGTCGCGGCCTTCACCGCCAGATCATTCGCGTACTCGTTCTTCGCGTGTCCTTTGTGACCGCGCACCCAGCTCCACTCGACATCATGTTTTCGCGCGGAGCCAACGAGCACCTGCCAGAGCTCGAGATTCTCGATCGGCCCTGACTTCCGTTTCCAGCCGCGCGCCATCCAGCCGGGCACCCACTCCCGCATGCCCTTCACCAGGTATTCCGAGTCCGACACGATCATGACGCGGAGTCGCTGGCCTTTGCCGGCAAGCAGCTGCAACGCCGCAATGGCGCCACTCAGCGCCATGCGGTTGTTCGTGGTGTCGGGAGCGGAGATGAAAAAATCGCGGCGCTCGACGGCACCGCGAAGACGGGTCTCGATCAGGCCGCCGGCGCCACCGGGCGTGGCGCGATCCTGGCCGTTGCCAAGGCAGGATTCATCAATGTGAAGTACGGCGATGGGAAGCCGAGGAGATGCGGGCACCGGTACCTTGCGGTTGGTTGTGGATGAGGACCGGAATATCGGTGGCGCGCAAGATAGCCTCGGTATGGGAGGGCACCAGCCAGCGTCCCTCGCTTCGGTGCGCGCCGACGAAGAGCGCGTTGCAGCGGAGGCGTTCCACCGCGTCGCTCACCGCCTCATGCACGTCGCCGGTTTCGAGATGGGTCTCGAAACGGAGCGGTGAGACCGAGAGCGCGCCCGATGCGCGCGCGAGCACCGCGCGTCCCGACATCTCGTCGTCCGAGACGTGAATCACCTCGAGCTGCGCCTCGGCGATTTCAGCGTAGCGCGCCGCAAAGGCGAGCGCCTGGTTACTCGTCGCTTCTCCATCAAAGGCGACCGCGCACCGGTCCATAGGGCTGGTCGAGGCGCCGCAGACCAGGAGCGGTGTGATAGACCTGGCGATCAGCTCCCGCGTGTCCGGCCCGAGGACGTCATCGGTCGTGAGCCGCCCAATCCGCCCGACGACCAGGAGGTCTGCGTCCCGCGAAAAAGCGCGCAGCTCTTCCTCGACCGAGCCGCGCCGAAGCGCCGTCTCGACCGAGAGTCCAGCTCCACGCACGAGGTCCGCTGCTTCTGTGAGCAGGTGTCCCGCTTCATCCTGCGCATCCGCCGATCCGAAGAAATCGGCCTGCGTCACGTGGACCACCACGATCCTGGAGCGGAAGCGATGGCCCAGCAGTATTGCCTGGTCCAATGCCACGCGGGACTGGGGTGAGCCGTCAAAGCCTACGAGGAGCGTAGAAAGCATGAAACACTCTGGGAAATCGGCGGAGAAAGGTCAAGAGGCGGGGATGCCGCGCTCTCGCGATCGCCGCAGGAGAGGCTACAGGACCTGAAAATGTTCGAGGTCGCCCAGCACGAAGGTGAGTTCCTCGCCCGTCATCGGGAGCCGGCCCACCAGCGCATCTTCGCGGTTTTCCGTCGCGAGCCGCAAGGCAACCACAATGTACTCCGTTCCCCGCCGCATGATGGCCACGCGACGTCCGTTCCGTACCGCGCTCTCCAGCTGGTCCAGCCGGTCCGCGCTCCATCGCACCTTCTTCATGGCTCGGCCAATCGCATTCAGAGTTCTCGCCGCACGGAGATCATCCCCGGTGGCCCATCGGTCAGGCGGCCGATCGTCGCCGCGGCCAGCGTCCCTTCGCGCGAGAGCGCCTCTCTGAGCGCCGTCACCCGCTCCGCGGCCACCGCGAGGAGCAGGCCCCCGGATGTCTGCGCGTCAGCCGCAATCATGCGCTCGGTCGCGGAAATATCCGGTGCCCATGTCACGTTCGTCGCCGCCTCCAGATTCCTCTGTGTACCCCCCGGAATCACTCCACGCTCCGCGAGCTCTCTCGCTCCTTCGAGCAGTGGAAGGCTTCCGATCGCAACCTCGGCCCCGACTCCGCTCGCGCGAACCAGGTGCGTAAGGTGGCCGAGCAGGCCGAAGCCCGTCACGTCGGTGGCACACCGGACCTCGGCGACCCGTGCGGCGCGCATGGCGCCGTCGTTGAGCGTCGTCATCGAGCGTGTGGCTTCCTGCATTCCCGCCTCGTCCAGCATCCCGCGCTTGAGGGCCGTGCTGAGAATACCGGTGCCGAGCGGCTTGGTGAGCACCAGCAGGTCACCTGGCCGGCCGTTCGCATTTGTAAACATGCGCTCTGGGTGGACCTCGCCGATCACCGCCATACCGAAGTGCGGCTCGAGCGCATCTACGGAGTGCCCGCCCAGCACGAGGCAACGCGCCCGGGTGGCGATGTTCGCGGCTCCGCGGATCACGTCGCCGAGAATCTCGAAGGGAATCTTTTCCCGCGGCCACCCGACGAGGTTGAGCGCAAAGAGCGGCGTGGCGCCCATCGCATAGATGTCGCTCAGCGCGTTCGCCGCGGCGATCGCACCCCACGCTTCTGCATCATCGACGATCGGCGTGAAGAAATCCACCGTCGCCACGAGTGCCCGATCCTCCGAGAGCTGGAAGACGGCGGCATCATCGCGGGTGGCGGCGTCCACGAGGACGCGAGGGTCCTCGACGCTTGGCAGATGGCGCAGGACCTGCGCCAGGTCGGCGGCGCCGAGCTTGCAGGCTCAGCCGGCGCCGTGGGAGAACGACGTGAGGCGGAGCCGCGGCGTGTGGTCGAGGGGTTCGATCGGCATGGTCGTGCCTGAAAAAAGTGATGAGCTGGACGTAATGCGTGACGAGTTACTAATACTAAGCGCTGAGTACTGAGCACTGAGTCTAACTAACAAGGTTGTCATCCCGAGCAAAGCGAGGGATCTCAAGGGAAGCCCTGACGAGGTCTCCTGCGGGCATAGGCGCTTTCGTTTTGTCGGGCTTTCGCGGCTGCAGTTGAAATCGCTGCGCCCCACGGTCTCCCCGCACCGCCCCCACGCCCCTTCTCGAGCCCTCTTTGAGATCCCTCGTTCCCTCCGCTCTCTCGGAATGACAGTTCTGTCAGACTTACTCAGCACTCAGTACTCAGTACTCAGTACTCAGTACTCAGTACTCAGTACTCA
>JBDUEA010000349.1:0-3376 GCA_040002695.1 Gemmatimonadota bacterium
GCGGCCTGAGGCGTGGCCCGCGTTGAGATCACGGCGTGGCCCGCGTTGAGATCACGGCGCGGCCCGCCTTGAGATCACGGCGCGGGTGACCTGATAGGTCGCCCCTACGGCCAGCGGCGCCGTACCTATCGCGCGGCCGATGCTGCGACCAGCCGCTCGAATCTCGGATTTCCCCGGAGCGGCGCGAAATTCGGGTCGATGCGGAGCCATGCGGGCGAAAGGTCGTACGGCACCTTGAGCAACGCTTCCAGCTTGTCCAGCGCCTTATCGTAATCCCCGGTGACGACGTAGGTCCGCGCCATCACGTGCTCGGCGTAGGGTCCTAAGGCGGCATCCTGGTCGGGATGATTCGCGGCCAGCCCCTGTTCTCCGTGTCGGATCGCCTGGACCTTCTGTCCCAGATATGCCTCCACCAGACCGAGAAATTGCAGGCGCTGGCCATCACCCGGTGCTGTCTTCAGTGTCTCGAGAATCGCGACCCGCGCGGTATCGGCATAGGCGCGCGCGCGAACTTTGTCCCCGCGAATCCACCAGGTCTGCGCCAGCACGAGTCCCCACGTCCCGCGATCGCCATCGAACTCCGCCGGGGTGAGCGAGAGGAGGAGCTGCTGTCCGGCCTCATCCGGCACCCAGAAGAGGTCCCAGTAGTCTCCGAAATAGGCGACCAGTGCGGCCGGTTCGACCCGGGCAGAGGCGGTCCTGAGAATCGCGCGTGCCGAGTCGAGGTCGCCCGCCTTGAGCTCGACCATGACCCGCGCCTCGAGGAGAGAGAGGGCCGGAGCTATGCCGATGCCTCGGTCGAGCTCGGTTCTCGCCTCGGAGAGACGGCCGAGTTTGCGGAGGGCAATCCCGAGTCTCAGCGCCGCCGTAGTTGACCGCGGATCGAGGTGGGAGGACTGTCTGGCGTGAGCCATCACCGAATCCCATTGACCTGCCACCGCGTCCAGCACCGAGAGGTTGCCCAGCGCGAGCGAATTGTTGGGGCTGAGACGCAGCACCTTTTCGCCCTCTTCTCGCGCCTGTGCCGCGTCCCCACGAACTTCGAGATAGTAGCGCGAGAGCGCGACTCCCGCCTCCGGCAGCCTGGGATCGAGCGCGATGGCTCGCTCCAGGGCCCGCCGCGACAGCTCACCTGTCGCGGGGTCGGGCACTCCATTGGCGAACAGCAGCGACGAGGCGCGCCCGAGCTCAGTCCAGGCCAGCGCAAAGGTGGAGTCGAGTGCTACCGCCTGCTGATAGTAGGCCATCGCCCGGCGGAGTTTGACCGCATCGTTGGCGCCATTCGTGACGAATATCTGCTCTCCGCGGAGGAATGCGTCGTAGGCGGGAAGGTTTTCGGTTGGCCGCGCCTCGAGCCGCTGGCTCGCGCTGTCCCCGAGCGCCACGTCGAGAGCGCGCGCGACCTGGCCCGCGATGTCGGCCTGCACCTTGAAGACGTCCGTCAGCGATGCCTCAAAAGGCTGCTGCCATCTGGTCGTCGGCTTGCCGCCGGTGATCGCGACCAGCTCCGGACTCACGCGCACCTGGGTCGAGCCGTCCGGATTCCTGGCCCAGCGCACCTTGGCCATGAGCAGATATTCGGCGCCGAGCTCGCTCGCGACCTGCGCGAGCGGCTTGGAGGTGCGCCGGTATTCCTTCGAGCTGCCGCTTGCGATCACCTGCAGTCCTGGGAGGGCCGAGAGCTTGCCGCGGACTTCGTCGGTGATTCCGTCGGCGAAGTATTCCTGCGTCGAGTCGCCCTCATTGTCGAACGGAAGCACCGCAATTACTCGCTGGCCGGTGGCAGCGGAGCCGCGGCCGCCCCGCTTCCATGCGAACAGCCCCCCGACCCCGATCAGGAATCCGAGCACGAGCAACGCGAGCCCCACGGGCATCCGGCGGCGTGGCCGCGACATCGGCGTCACGGTCGTGGCGGGAACCGGCGTCGCTGGCGTCAGCACCGAAGCAGCCGGCGATAGCGCTCTCACGAAATCCGCTGCCGAGGCGAAGCGATCCGCGGCAACCGGCGCCAGAGCTCTCGAGATCGTCTGTTCCACGCCTTCCGGCACGCTCGGCCGCACCGCGCGCACCTTGGGTACGTCGCCGCTGAACCGTTTCGCGATCACCGCCTGCGCGGTGGCGCCAGTGAATGGCGGCTCGCCGGCGAGCATCTCGAAGAGCACTGTGCCGAGCGCGTACACATCGGTGCGGGCATCGAGGTGGCGCTCCCCGGCGGCCTGCTCCGGGCTCATGTACGCCGGCGTGCCGACCGCCACGCCGGTTTCGGTAAGCCGCTCATCGGTCCCCGACAGCGCCCGCGCGATGCCGAAGTCGGCAACGAGCGTGTCGCCTTCCTTCGTCAGGAGGATGTTCTCGGGCTTGATGTCCCGGTGGATGATGCCCTGGCGGTGGGCGTAGTCGAGAGCGCGGGCGACTTCGATCGCGATGCGAAGCGCCTCGTCCACCGGCAGCTGCCGCTCGCGAGTCAACCGGTCGCGCAGCGATTCCCCGTCCACGAACGGCATCGTAAACCAGAACTGCCCGGCGGCCTCTCCGGAATCGAGGACGGTGAGGATATGCGGATGCTGGAGCTTGGCGGCGACTCTGATCTCGCGCTGAAATCGTTCGGGGCCGAGCGCATGCGCGAGCTCGGGGTGCAGGACCTTGAGCGCAACCGCGCGATCGTACCGCACGTCGTGCGCGAGCCAGACTGTGGCCATGCCCCCGCGACCGAGACTGCGGTCGAGGCGGTACCGGTCGGCCAGGGCGGCTGCGAGTGCGTCTTGGGCGGTCATCTGGAGCGTGGAAGATGCTCTGACATTCGGGCTTTCGCCACCGCTCGGCCACGGGAGGAGAGCTGAGCCGCTCAAGCATCGATGCATCATGGTTTCGCGCTCGTCGAAGCGCTCGAGTCCGCGTGCCGCAAGAGCGTGCGCCAGTGCTGCACGTAGGAAACTGCGAGTCCGGACGGCGACTGGCGTACCATATAGCGATCGCCGTCGCCGACAACTACGAAGCCGGAGCCGGGATCATCGAACAGCGAGCGCCGCCAGGTGGGCACGACGAAGAGCGTACGCGGTGCGCCGATCGAGCCGTCCTGTCGCGCGTCGATGGTCGTCCTCTGCACCTGCCCGTCCGGAGTGAGAAAGATCAGCTCTCGACCTCCATGCGCCCAGGCAGGCCAGCGCCCGCCCTGCAACGACACCCGCCGAGCCGTCGCTTTAGCGAGGACCGGCCAGCAGCTCTAGCGACAACCGCCCGGCTCACGCAGAAAACTCCGCCACCCGCTGCGCGGCCCTGGCCAGAATGCGCGGCCACTCCGGCATCGTCCGAAGCGGCGCCATGAAGGGACAGTGCACCGCGAAGAAATCGTACGGATAGAAGCCGTGCTCGATCG
>JBDUEA010000350.1:0-3375 GCA_040002695.1 Gemmatimonadota bacterium
GATCTCGAGCGGATGCTCTACACCGATCTCATGACGCGCATGCCCGACCATCTGCTGCCCATCGTGGATCGGATGGCCATGGCGCATGGCCTCGAAGTCCGGCCGCCGATGCTCGAGCACCGGATGGTCGAGTTCGCCGCGACGGTGCCGAGCAATCTCAAGCTCAAGGGAGGTCGGCTCAAACACATCCTGCGGCAGGTGGCAGCGCGGCACCTTCCGCGCGAGCTGGTCTTCCGGCCGAAGCAGGGATTCGGGTTTCCGATCGCGCACTGGCTCCGGAAGGAACTGGCGCCCCTGCTCCGAAACCTTGCACGATCCTCGCGGTTCGTCGAAGCCGGCATCTTCGAGCGGGAGTATGTGGCGAGACTCGTCGACGAACATCTGAGCGGCCACCGGGATCACAACTTCCGGCTCTGGATTCTGATCAACCTCGAGATCTGGTATCGCATTTTCCTCGAATCCGCGCCGGTCGAGGCCGTCGAGGAGTGGCTGGCAGGTGGCCTGACCGACGCGTATGCCACCACGCACTGAGCCGGCCGCGCGCGCCGGGGGCGCCGCGCGCCTCGCGCGACAGTCGGCGATGCTCGCGGTCTCGGGACTCCTGGCCCGCAGCGCGATGCTGCTCGTGGGATTCGTGGTGGCGAGGGCGTATGGCCCCGATGAATTCGGCCGGTATACCGCCGCCTTTGCGCTCGCCTCCTCGTTCCTGCTCTTCACCAATCTGGGTGCCGGCTTCTGGCTGATGAAGCTCACCGCCCAGGGTCATACCGACCTGGACTCTGCATACGGCAATGCACTCTTCGTGACCGCGGCTATCGCCGCGATCGCCTTTCCCGCGCTGATTCTCGCGAGCCACCTCCTCGGCTATTCGCCGGAGCTGCGCCTCATGGTGGCACTGCTCGGCCCCGTTGTGATCCTCTCCAGTTTCCATGAGTTGTTCAGCGCGCTTGCGCAGGGACGGGGACAGATGGGGATCATCGCCACGTTCCGGGTGCTCTACTCACTGGCGCTGCTCGCGGCCGCGGTCATCGCGCGTCTTGTCGGAGGGACGCTCGCGTTCTTCGCGCTCCTCGCGCTGATCCTCGTCTTCGTCATCACCATCGCATGGTTCATTTCGACGCTTCGCGTGGCGCGGCCGAGACTGGTGCCTTCCGGTATTCCGGCGCTGCTCCGCGGCAGCTGGCTCTATGGCCTCGCAACCCTCTTCTTCGTGATCTACTTCCGAATCGACAGTGTCATGCTGGCGATTTTCCGTACGCCGAGTGAAGTGGGTCAGTATGGCGCCGCCTATCAGGTGGTGGAGCTGCTGCTCAAGGTTCCCATTCTGGTTTCCTTCGTGACGCTTCCGATCGCCTTTCAGGTGGGAAATTCGGAGCGCATGCTGGATGCCTACCGCGGCAAGTTGCGGCACCTCGCGGTGCTCGGCATGCTCTGCTCGCTCGGGGTGTACGCTCTCGCCGACCCGATTCTCCATGCACTCGTCGGCGGCCGATTCGGGCCCGCGGTGGCCGCGCTCCGGATCCTGGCGCCCGCGCTCTGGATCAAGTTCGTCGGCGTCGCGGCAGCGGACCTCCTCACGACGAGTGACAAGCAGGCTCGCAGGACGATCCTCGCCGGCCTTGCGGCGCTGGTGAACATCGGCCTCAATCTTTACCTGATTCCGCATTTCGGCATTCGCGGCGCCTCCTGGGCCACGGTCGTCACCGAGGCATTACTCGCCGCAGGATTCTTCCTTTCCCTCCGGACGCTCCGCGTCGGGCGAGTCGGGGGACCAGTCCTGCTCTGGAGCGCGCTCGCGCTCGGGGCGGGCACCGCCACGGCCGCGTTGCTCGCGCCTGAGTTCGGGGTGGTCGGCTCAGCACTCGCAGGGATGCTGGTGACGGCGGGAGTTGCCGCTGCCACGGGGTTGCTCCGAATCTCTGATCTTCGGGCGCTGACGCTTCCACTGGCCGGTTTTTCCCGATCGGTCTCGCCATGAACACGCCGGTCTTCGACGACGTCGCGCCGATTTTCGTGGTCGGGTCGGCCCGGTCGGGCACCACGCTGCTTCAGCTGATGCTCAACTCCCACTCCCAGCTTTCAGTCGCAGGAGAGGTTCATTTTTTCGATCAGATCTGCCAGGTGCGACGGGAAGCGCCGGACCTGACGAACCCCTCGGACCGCGCGCGTTTCTGGAGTGGCATTCGCCGCGCCGAAGGGCTCCATAAGCTGCCGGACGTGGAGCGGGTGCTGGCGGTCGTGGAGGAGCGGATGAAGGGAGCGGTCGAACCGAGCTACGAACTCTGGTACCGCATGATGCTCGAGGAGTATGCCCGCGCGAAGGGCGCTTCGCGCTTCGGCGAGAAGACGCCGCAGAACGTCTGGTACCTGCGCGAGATCATGGCGCTCTTCCCGCGGGCACGGGTCATCGAAATCGTGCGGGATCCGCGCGCGGTGGTTGCCTCGCTCGTGAAGGTCCCGTTCAGCTCCGATGACGCGTTCAGCAATACACTCAAGTGGAAATGTGATGTGCGGTTCGGTGCGGTGGCGCGGGAGCATCTCCGCGTCCGGTACGAGGATCTCGTGGCGGACCCTCCGGGACAGCTGCAACGGATCTGCGAATATGTGGGCGTTCCGTACGAGCCGAAGATGCTCGAGTACTACCAGTCGGCCGGGGACCACGTCGCCGCGGAGCCTTGGAAACGGAACACCATGGCGCCGGTACAGCGGGAGTCGATCACCCAGTGGGAACAGGAGCTGACGCCGGCGCACGCGGCCCTGATCGAGACGCTCACATCGTCCGAGTGCCTGGCGCTGGGTTATCCGATTCCCCGGCGCTCGCTGTCACTGCGTCTCCGTGCCCTGGCGGCGGTCCCGCTGGACCTCCGGCTGCATCGTCAGCATGTGCGCCGGCTCCGGAAGTTCAGGGAGACCCGGCCCGGAATGCTGCTGGGCACGAACGCACGCCGCTTCGGCATGATGTGGCGAATGATGGTGGGCGCCGAAAAATCGCTGCGCGGGCTGCTGCTCTGCATGATCGCACTCTCCCATGGACACTTCACATGAACCGGACTTCGCGCGATCGTCGCGAGCAGGGGACGTCATGAGGATCGGCCTGATGCTGCGCTCGATCGATGAGGACCAGGGAATCGGGATCTACACCCGGAACCTGGTGCCCCGTCTGCTCGCCCGGGACCCGAATACCGAATATGTGCTGATCTATCGCACGCCGAGATTTCTCGGAAAATTCGCGAGCTTCCCCAACGCCACCGAAGTTGTCCTGCAAACGCCGACCAAGCCGCTCTGGGACCAGGTCGGTGTCCCGCTGGTGGCCCGGCGGCACGACGTGGATCTGATCTTCAACACGAAGTTCACGGTCCCCTTCGGATCCGGCCG
>JBDUEA010000351.1:0-3359 GCA_040002695.1 Gemmatimonadota bacterium
GCGGACCTCTGTCATCTGCGTCATCTGTGGACTGTCAATAAATATCTCCGTCATCTGCGTCATCTGCGGACTGTCAATAAGTATCTGCGACCTCTGCGTCATCTGCGTCATCTGTGGACCGTCAATAAATATCTCCGTCATCTGCGTCATCTGCGGACTGTCAATAAGTATCTGCGACCTCTGCGTGATCTGTGGACCATCAATAAATATCTGCGTCCTCTGCGTCATCTGCGGACCTGGGTTATCAGCGTCATCTGCGGACCTGCGTCATCTGCGGACCATCGCACCGATCACGGCGCCAGCGACGTCTCCTCCAATTTCCGCCCGCTCGTCAGCGGACCGAACAGCATGACCATGACCGCGGCCACAACAAGCATCGCATCGCTCGCGATATACAGCAGCGGCCGGCCGTAGACTGCAAAGAACCGTCCGAGCAACAATAGAAGCGCGATCGAGCCGACCCGCCCCCAGGCGGACGCGATGCCCATTCCTGTCGCGCGGACCTCCGTGGGATAGAGCTCCGGAGTGTAGGTGTAGATCGCCGTGGAACCGAGCGCCAGGAAAAACGTGGTGAGTCCGCCAAAGACAGTGATCGTCAGCGGACTGGTGGACCGGCCGAACAGCGTACCGAATATTCCGACGCCGGCGAACGACAGCAGCACCGCGTACTTCCGGTCGAGCCAGTCCGACACCCGGCCGCCGAGCACGTAGCCGGGCACGACGGCGAGATAAATCACGACCGAATAGCGGAATGAGCGGACGATTGTGTATCCCTCGCTGGCCAGTATCGTCGGCACGAACGTCTGAAACGTGTGGAGCACCCCGTACTCCGCAAACCAGGCCGACCAGAGCATGAGGGTGATCCGCCGGTACGGGCCGCCCAACAGGTCCCGCGGTCCGATTCGGCCGGTCTCCTTCGGAGACGCGAGGCTCGGGCGCGAACTCACGACGGGCAGCGGAGCGCGCGTACTCCGTTCGACCCGCGCTTCGATCCAGGCGACTACCTCCTCAGCTTCCTCTCCACGCCCCATTCTCGCGAGCCAGCGTGGCGACTCCGGCAAACCGGAGCGCATCAGCCCGCCGATCAACGCGAACGGCGCGGTGAGGAAGAACGCCCACCGCCAGCCGAACACCGGAATGATGAGCAGCGCCCACACCGGCGCGAGCGCGATACCGAGCCCGAAGAACGACATCATCCAGCCGCTCAGGGCCCCCCGGTCTCGCGCCGGCCACAGCTCGGCGAGATACGGCGGCACCGTCGAGCTTTCGGCACCGATGAAGATGAAGGTGAAGAAGTTGAGAGTCGCGAGCATCGGCACCGAAGTGGCGAACCCACGGGATGCGGAAAATACGGAATAGAGGATGAGCGTTGTGAGGATCGTGCGTTTCCGTCCGATCCGATCGGCGATGAACCCGGAGCACAGCGATCCCACGAGGTACCCGGACATACCAAGCGCCGAAATCCACCCGATCGTGCCGACGCCGAATCCCCAGGTCGTTCTAAGAGTGGCGAGTACGAAGCCGGTAAGGACGCTGTCCAGAGTGTCGAACAGCAGCGAGACCGCTGCGATGACCAGGATTTGTGCGTGGAAACGCGACGTTGGAAGGCGGTCGAGACGATCCGAGACCTGTTCGGCGCTGAGAGTCATCCGGAGAATCCTGGAGGGCGCCGGTCAGGCGGAGCGCGATGCGATGACCGAATAGCTTGTTCGCGAAGTGAAATACGTTCCCAGACGCGAACGCTCGGCCAGATCTCCGAGGAACGCCTCCGACTCCGCCGCGGTGAATGCGCCTATCCGGGTGAAGTGCGACATCGAGGGCTCAAGGAACCATCGGTGGAAGGCGTCGATGCCGAGAGAAACCTGGACCTCGGGGATCAGGCGGATATTGTCGAATCCGAGGCTTCGGAGCCGCCACGGCAGCTCGCGCAGGATCAAACCATTACGCAGCTCGTCGCAGGCCATTCGCGTGAACCGCCGACCGAGCTCGCGATCGGTCGACTCGACGGCGATGGTGCCCCAGTCGAGCTCGGAGATCATCATCCGCCCGTCGGGTGCAAGGACCCGGCTCAGCTCGGCGAGCGCGCGCCCGGGATCGGTGACGTGGAGCAGGACCTGCGTCGCGAGGACCCGATCGAAGCTTCCGTTCTCGAACGAGAGCGCGTGGACATCCCCGCTCTGAAACGACAGGTTCGCGAGATCAGCGCCCGTCCGATGCCGCGCCTCGGCAACCATGGTCTCGCTGAGATCGACCCCGACGGCCGCTCCGGGAGCGACCATGCGCGCAAGCAGACGAAGAAAATCTCCCGTCCCACACCCGATGTCGAGGACGCGGTGACCGGGACGAGGATCGATCGGCTTGAAGAACTCGGAGGGAGACCGTTCGGCACGGCTCAAGAGCTCGGCGCGGGTGGCGTCGAGCAGATTGATGAAGAAGAGCGGATCCTCGGTTTGATCGACCTGGATCCACGCGTCGGCAAAGGCCGTGGAAGGGATGCGTTCTGACATGAGCGTTGGTCGCCAGCCGAATGTAGGGAATCCAGTCTGGAAGCGGAAGAGTGGTTCCGGCAACGGTGCCCCTACGCCCGGCGAGTCATCAGGCTAGCATTATCTCCATGCCGACCAACGACACCACGCTCCCGATCGATGCCCCGCAGCCGGACGACGCCGCCCATTCCGCCTTCCTCGAGCGCGTCCGGGCCGCGACCGAACTACTTGAGACGATCATCGCCGACCGTACTCTCATGGTTCGAGTGCCGGCCGATGCCCGGCGGCGACTCATCCAGGCCGCGGGTCACGTCTACGCACCTGACGCGACCGCACGACGGCAATTTGTGCGCGCGACCGCGCGGCAACGCAAGGCGGATCAAACCACGCGCGAAGAGCGGGTGCGCGAACGGACCGGAATCCGGATGCTGCGCCGGCAGACGGAATTCTCGAGCCCGAACATCTTCCCGCCGACCGCACTTGAGTCCGGCGACGCCGATGCTCCTCCCGATGTCGGGGAAGTGCCCGAGCCGCAGCACTGCTATGTCTGCAAACAGGATTACACGGCCATCCACCACTTCTACGATCAGCTGTGCCCGGCCTGCGCCAGGTTCAACTTCTTCAAGCGTGGGGAGCTTGCCGATCTGCGCGGTCGGGTGGCGCTGCTCACCGGCGGCCGGGTGAAGATCGGCTATCAGGCCGGGATCAAGTTGCTGCGATCCGGCGCGCACCTCATCGTCACCACCCGCTTCCCGCGTGATTCGGCCTCACGCTACGCGCGGGAACCGGATTTCGCCGAGTGGGGTCACCGTCTCGAAATATTCGGACTCGACCTGCGCCACACGCCGAGTGTGGAGGCCTTCTGCTCTGAGC
>JBDUEA010000352.1:0-3354 GCA_040002695.1 Gemmatimonadota bacterium
CTGAGGCCGGCGGCGTCGACCTGGATCCCCACCAGCACTGAACTTCACTGGTAATCAATCCATCGGCTCGAGCGAATGACCAGGAATCACTCACGACCCAGTGGCAGTCGTGATGAGTGGGAGTCATCTCCACCGCGCTCGGCGGCGAATACCGGGTGTCCGGCACCGCTGACAGCGCGCGAAGCCACTTTTCAATGCCAAGGGAATTGAAGACGAAGAAGAAACCCGCCGCGGGGAATGCCTTAACACGGCAGCAGAGCACGCGTCAGCCTCCCGCACTCGAAAGGAGAACACGTGTCCCGTACAACTGCTTTAAGCGCACTGTGCCTGGTCGCATTGCTCGGCTCGGCATCGGCCTGCGCCGGCAACCCCGCACCCGAGCGAGTCTATGTGGCCGACCAGCCGCCACCTGCTCGCTATGAAGTGATCCCGGTTCGCCCCGGTCGCGCGTATGTCTGGGTCCCAGGCTTCTGGGTTCGGGACCGGGCCGGCTACAACTGGGTGGCAGGTCACTACGCCTCGCCACCGGCACGGATGCGGGGTTGGGAACCCGCACGATGGCGCCACGACAGTCGAGGCTGGTTCTTCGTGGAAGGCCACTGGCGCTGACGAGAAGCTCCAGAGTCATCCCCCATAAAATGCTGAGACGCTCCCCGGCTGCATGATATCGCAGCCGGGGAGCGTCTGTTTCCATCCACGCGTCACACCGCCGCGAACCAGCCCATCGCTCCATGCTCCGCCATCGTGTGCTGATGCGGCTGGAACATGTAGCGGCCGCGGATCGGCAGCCGGAATTCGAGAATCGCTCGCTCGGTGGGCCCGAGCGTCACGGTGTCCGTCTCTTCGTCCGGCACGAGTCGCGTCCCCGTACGAAAGAGCGCGAAGGACTGCGCGTGGAGGTGAAACGACAGGGGGAAATCCGTCGAAGTCATGTTGAGGAGATAGACCCGCACCAGCTCTCCCACCGGTACGCGAATGGGATAGCGCTCGAAGAAACCCGCCACACCGTTCCAGCCGAAGATCTCCTCGCTGCCGTCACCATCGACATCGAATCCGGTAAGCACCAGCACGACTTCGCGCGCGGGTGGACGTCCGCCTGGCGGATCCACGATGAGCGTCCCGAACAATCCCCTGCCCATATGCATGGAGACCGGCGGCGCGTGACAGTGATACGGATGTACGCCGAATGGCTCGGCCCTGATCCGGTAGCTCGCGCTTCCACCGGCTGGCACAGGCTCCCAGCCGTCCTCAGTCACATCATGACTGCCATGAAAGTGCACGTTGTGCGCGCGGGAGCCGAGGTTCCTGAAGCTCACCTCGAGATTATCGCCGGCATTCGCGCGGAGAATCGGCCCGGGAACGGTGCCGTTGAACGTCCATGCCGGAAAGACGACACCTTTCGCGATCTCGATCGGCTGCTCCGCCACCCAGAGATCGACCGCGCGCGTCTGTCCGACGGGGCCGGCCGCGTAGGGCGGCGGAAAGACCAGCGCGTCGAGCGCCTGCGGGCCCATCGAGACCGGGGGCTCGTATCCGTGTCCGTAGAGCTCATCGTGCACGGGGCCATGATCGTCCGCGCGCGCCTTGAGCACGCCGCCGCCATGCCGCCGCGGAATGAGCGCACCGGCGGCAAGCCCCAGCCCTCCGACGACGCCGAGTCGCAGAAGGTCCCGGCGCGTGAGTTTATCGATTGCCATAGATCAGTGCGCCGCTCACCAGGATGAGAAGGTAGATCCCGATGCCGCCGACAACCGCGAGGCTTCGCACCGTTCGTGAGAGACCGGGCCGGGCGGTGATGAAATAGAGTAGTGCTCCGAGGAAGGGAAGCATCACGATGAAGAGGGTCCACACGATGCGGCTGGTAGGACTGAAGTCTTCACGGCGGTAGAGATCCCGGAGTGCGAGCAGCAGCCAGCCGAGCCAGATGACGAACAGCAGGTGGTAACTCCAGCGCCAGAGACCGGCGAGCGCATACCGCTGCGTCGGCGCCGCGCGTTCGTGATCGGCGAGATACGCTGCGGCCTCCGCGGGAGGCTGCACGCTGGCCAGGTCGAAGTGCAGGTTCTCGAAGACCTGCATCGCCGGCCGGACCGGCGCGTCAGCGCCACCGGGCATCTGCGCCTGCGGAGGCGGCACGGGCTGAGTCCGATAGTCAGGGAAGACGCCGTCGGCGTGAGCGCCACGCACGCCGAGGATGCCGGTGAGCGGCGTCAGGTCGTAGCCGAACGGCAGGCGGAGTCCGCCACAGCCATGAAAGTGCTCGAGTCCGGCCGGCGCCGATGTTTGATAGACGTTGCCGGCGAAACAGTTGCCGGAACTCGAAGGACCGCCCAGCGCGAGATCGGCTCGACCCGAGTTGAAGACGTGGTTGTTGCGGATGACATTGTCACGGGAAGGCCAGAAATTCTTGTCGTACATGGGGACGATGACGATGCCGTCCAGCGGATGATCGGCGACGACATTGTTTTCGACCAGATTGCCGATTCCTCCGACAATGATGATGCCGCTGCCGTACGCGACGGATGGCAGCGGAGCCGCGGGAGCGGTGCGGCTGCTGTTCCCCACGATGAGGTTGCCGACGATGGTGGCATTCCGTTGTGGCGGTAGCAGCTCCAGGTCGAGCGAACTGGGGACGATGCCCACCCGGTTATCCCGCCAGATGGAGCTGACGATGAACATGTCGCCGCCCGAGTTGGTTCCCGAGTAGCCCAGCGCGTTATGCTCCGCGACGACGTTCCGGACCACGATGCGGCAGGGGAAGCACTCGCCGATATAGAAACCCGAGTCCGGTGAGCCGGAGGCGTAGGAGTTTTCGAACGCGCCGTCGTGCGAGCCGAAGCTGTAGATGCCGTAATCCCCGTTGTTGTACGCGGTGAGATACGAGCCACGGAATCCGGTGACGCCGGTCCAGTAGAACCCGTTGAGCACCGCGTTCCGCGCGGTCATGTTCTCGATGGCGACTCCGTCCGCCAGGACGGCGACGCCGTTGCCGCGGACGAACTCCCCGTCCACGATCGTCTCGTTCCGGTCGACACCGCGAATCACGAGAGACGGAGTCGTCACCGTCACCTCTTCCTTGTAAATCCCACGATCGATGAGCACGAGATCGCCCGGCTGTGCCGCGTCCACCGCGGATTGAATCGTGGGATACTGCGACGGCACCTTCCGGGTAACGCCACTCGGCGTGGCCACCGTCTTGAGCTCGCCGCCGCGCGGGCTGGGGCTGTACGCAACGTCTCCCACGACGACAACGCCCGCCATGCCCTTGCCGTCCTTCGTGCCGTGATAGGTGCAGTAGTATTTGTAGACGCCGGCCTTCGGAAAGCGAACGTCGCTCTCCGTTCCACTGGGAAG
>JBDUEA010000353.1:0-3349 GCA_040002695.1 Gemmatimonadota bacterium
TCTTCGATGATCTCGGTGAACAGCGTCTGCCCGGTCTCGAGCATGCGGCGGAGGTAGGGGCGGCACATGCCACATTGATCGCCGCAACCGGTTTCAGTCATCAGTGCTTCGAGCGTCCACCCGTTCGCGCGGGCCAGGGGCAGGAGGCGGGAGAACGGCGTCCGCCGGCAGACGCACATCGTGATCTGGAGCATGAGGCGAGCGGTCGGAGGGGGCGCGGCCGCGTTCAGGGGTTCGTGGGACGAATGTCGAGTTCGCTGACCAGGGCACGCGTCGGCAGTGCGAGCGCATCGATGACCACCCGCGCGATGTCTTCGGGCAACAAAATCCGGTCGAGGTCAGGCGTGAGCACGGACTGATTCCGCATCATGCCGGTGTCCACCGAGCCGGGGCAGATGGTGAGTACGCGGATATTCTCCTTCCGGACCTCCATCATGAGCGACTTGGAGAATCCGAGCACGGCATGCTTCGACGCGGTGTAGGCGGTTCCGCCGGCGAATCCGTTCTTGCCGGCGAGGCTCGCGATGTTCACGATGTTTCCAGTTTTGCGCTCGCGCATACCGGGCAGCACTTCGCGAGTGACGAGGAACATGCTGCGGAGGTTGGTGGCCATCGTGGTATCCCAATCTTCGACGGACAGCTCGAGAAAGGGCTTGAGGATGGCGACACCGGCGTTGTTGACCAGGGTATCGATGGGACCGATCTCCGCAGTGAGATCCCGCACGGCGGTTTTTACGTCGGCCTCGACGCCGACATCGCAGGGTGCAGCCGCGGCGGTGTACCCCGCCGCCTGCAGCGATTCGAGCACGGGGCGGAGACGGGACGGCGTACGGGCGCAGATCCCGACCCGGTAGCCGGCGGCTCCGAGTGCAAAGGCGATCGCGCGGCCGATTCCTTCGGTTGCGCCGGTAACGAGTGCAGTTGGCATGCGCCTAAGGTAATGAGTGAGCGGGGTAACTGGCGGGCGCGAATCTCGATTGGTCCGCCGAAGTGGCCGGCGCGGGCCTCGGTCCCTATTTGTTCTTGTTCACGTCCGTCTGCAACTGCTCCACGGTCTTCCTCAGGTGGTGCAGCTCCGCCATGATCTGATGATGATGTGCGGCCTCGGCGGTAGGAACCTTGCCGATGAAGCAGAAGGTGCCTCCCGGATAGAGAATCGCCTGATCGACATCCTTCAGTGAAGAAAAGCCCTGCCGACGCGCGGCAGCCTCGAGCTCCGGCAGCGTGATCCGTTCCTCCTCGAGTCGGTGCTCCAGCACCTTGCCGTGCCAGACGAGCGTGTCCGGCGCGCCCTCGATGACCGCAGCGAGTTCCGGTCGCCGGTACATGATATTCACGACGAAATAGTTCACGACGAGCAGCGTCGTCGCCCCGAGGACGCCGCCGAGGACGCTGTTGTCGTCGCCGATGATCGCATTCTGTACTGCGTTGGACAGCGTGAGGAGAACTACGAGGTCGAAGGGATTGAGTTGCGCCAGCTCCCGTTTTCCGGCGAGCCGGAGCCCGACGACGAGAAAGATGTAGACCAGAATCGGCCGAAGAATCTTTTCGGCGAGCGGGACGCCGGAGACGAACAGGTCATGCCAGATGGTGGGGGGCATGGGCGCTGAAGGAAGTGGTGAGATGCCAACCGGGGATGGCCCGCGAACCTGGGGATGAGAACGAATGTATCACCTGACGCGCAGGCTGTCCCGTCGGGAGTTCCCGCACCTCCCCGAACATCCGGGTCCTCGCGTCACTTTTCCGCTTACCTTCAACTAATGACGCACCCTCTCCCGATGCCGGGCAGCCGGCCTGGCGCCCTCCCTGGAATGCGCCCGCCGCGCGGCTCCTCCAAGACTCCTGAGGAGGCACCGGGGTGGCGCGAGCGGTGGCGTGCCCTGCGCCATATTCCGAAGCTGCTCGCTCTCGTCTGGCGGACGCAGCCAGGATATACCCTCGCGATCGTGGTGCTGCGCGCACTGCGGGCCGCGATTCCACTCGCGGTGCTCTGGATCGGAAAACTGATCATCGATCAGGTGGTCGGCATGGTGACGGCGGGCGCATCCGTCCAGCCATCGTTCGGGCACCTGACGAGGCTGGTGCTGGTCGAGATGGGGATCGCGATCGTCGGGGAGGTTCTGGCCCGTTTCTCCTCGCTGCTCGAGAGCCTGCTCGGCGATCTCTTCGCGAACCGCACGAGCGTGCAGCTGATGGAACATGCCGCCACGCTGGACCTCGAGCAGTTCGAGGACCCGGAGCTCTACGATAAGCTGGAGCGGGCGCGACGCCAGACGGTCGGACGGATCGCGCTGTTCACGCTGATCCTGGGAGAGCTTCAGGACCTGATCACGATGGTATCGCTCGCCGTGGCGCTCACGGTCTACGTGCCGTGGCTGCTCCTGCTGCTCGCGCTCGCTGTGGTGCCCTCCTTCCTGGGCGAGACGAAGTTCGCGGCGCTCGGCTACTCGCTGCTCTATTCCTGGACCGCCGAGCGACGGCTGCTGGACTACCTGCGGTACGTCGGCGCCAGCGACGTCTCGGCGAAGGAGGTCAAGCTGTTCGGCCTGTCCGGTTTCCTGGTGGACCGCTACGCCAGGTTATCGGATGACTTCTACGAGGCGAACAAGTCCCTCGCGGTGCGCCGGGCGGTGGTCTCGTCGCTGCTGTCGTTCATCGGGACACTCGGCTATTACGGCGCGTATGCGGTGATCATCTACCTGACGGTCACCGGCCACCGGGCAGGATCGAAAGTCTTCACGCTCGGCGTGCTCACCTTTCTCGCGGCATCGTTCCGGCAGAGCAGGGACCTGATCCAGCGCGTGTTGCTCAGTCTATCCCAGATGTTCGAGCAGAGCCTCTATCTCGATGATCTCTTCTCCTTTCTCGAAGTCGAGCCGCGCATCCGGAATCATCCGGGTGCGCGGCCGGTGCCAGCGCCGGTGAAGGAAGGGTTCGTGTTCGAGGATGTCGGGTTCCGGTATCCGGGGTCGGAAAAGTGGGCGGTACGGCACCTGAGCTTCGCGCTCGGTCCTGGGGAACGACTCGCGCTCGTCGGCGAGAATGGGGCGGGGAAGACCACGCTGGTCAAGCTGCTGGCCCGGCTCTATGACCCGAGCGAGGGACGCATTCTGCTCGACGGAATCGAACTTCGCGACTATGACATCGACAGTCTGCGCCGGAATGTCGGTGTCATCTTCCAGGATTTCGTGCGGTACGATCTGCTGCTCCGGGAGAATATCGCGGTCGGCAACATTCCCCGGCTCGACGACGAGCAGGCAATCGAACTTGCGGCTGGCCGAAGCCTGGCCGATACCGTGGCCTCACGCCTTGCGGGTGGCTACAGCCAGATGCTGGGGCGGCGCTTCGA
>JBDUEA010000354.1:0-3348 GCA_040002695.1 Gemmatimonadota bacterium
CCGCGATGGGGAGCCGGACGGCGGTGTTGTCGATCTCGAGACCACCGGCCACGCGTGGATGTCCGACGGTGCCATCGGCGGTGGCATCGAGCCGCACCTGCCCGGCGATGCTGTCCACCGATGCCACCAGTGCCTCGACAAACGCGAGATCCGCGATGCTGCCGTGGAGCTGCGCGGCAATCGGGCCGCTGTCCACCGGCGCACCGAGCTTCCGCAATTCGGGAAGCGATGCCTTTCCGGCGATCGATGCCACCGATTTCCCCGTGGTGTCCGCGACTTCGAAGTTCAGCGTGCCGACGACGCCCTGACCGTGACTCTGGACGTCGAGCGCCGAACCGCCGAGGGTGAATCGCTGGCGCGATTTGCTGGTGACCGGCGACAGCACGAAATCGCGCGGAACCACCCGGAGGTCGAGCGAGAAGGTGCTGTCCCGCGCCACGGTGGCCTTGAGGTCGCCGTCGATATTGCCGGTGAGTAGACTCCCCTGCGCCAGTCGCGCGATGAGCTCACTCAGCCGGAGTGTTCCGGTAATCGCCGGCGTTCCGAGAGTGCCCTCGACACCCATCCCCAGGCGGAGCCGGCCGGAGAGGCTGTCCATGCCGGGCATGAACGCGCGCGCGAAGCCGAGGTTGGGAATGTCTCCGTCGAGCTTGAGGGTGATCGGCTGCTCGCGGAGTGGAAAGTCGAGCGAGACGTATTTCGGCATGCGGACATCGCCAAACACCGAGGCCAGCCGCGTCTTCGATGTATCGCTGAGACCCAGCGCCAGCGCGCCCTGCACTCCGTCGGTGCCGACCTTGATCTCGATGCCGCCGCTGTCCACGACGATCCTTCGGGGGAGGAGGCCCAGGGTATAGTCGTAGAAGACCGCACGCGGCACAATCCGGAATTCCGCGGTGACACGGCGATCCTGCGCCACGGTGGAAGCGAGCGTTGCGCTCACCGCTCCGTGCGCCGCGCGACTGTTCGGCATCCAGGCGTTGAAGTCGGTGAGCTCCATCGAGCCGTTCAGGTGTGGAGCGCGCACGGTGCCATCGCCGGAGACGTCGAGGGCCAGCTTGCCATTGATGCTGTCCACGCCGGCATCGAGTGTCCTGACGAACGCAAGATTGTCGATCCGAGCCTCGACCTTCGTGCTGAAATGCTGGGTCCCGAGCGGCGCGCCGAGTGTGGTGTACTCAGGAAGGGTGAGATCCGCATTCAGATGCCCGATGGCGCTGCTGTCCGTGCCCGCCAGCTGCATGCGCACGACGGCGCGGACGCCATCGCTGCCGGCATGCAGCACCAGCGTTGCGGTATCGAGTGCCAGGCGCTGGGGCGTGGTGTCACGCACCGACTTGTACAGCAGCGCCGCCCGGTCGAGACCCAGTCGGGCTTCCGCCGTGAGCCTGGTCCCAGTCACACCGGCCTCAAACGTTCCGCCCACGGTTCCGGTCATGGTGCGGCCACCGGGCAGCAGCGAATCTGCGAGTGCGAGCGGCAGCTGATCAACCTCTCCCTTCACCCGCCAGCCCACTCCCATGACGGCACCACCCTCGGCGCAGAGTCCGCCACGGGTGGTATCGGTGGAAGCCGACGTGGTCATGGTCGCCGCGCGGGCACTGTCATTCGGAGCGATGCACAGCATGCCGAGGGAGACCGAGTCGGCGCTGGCCACGAGCGCGGCGGGCCGTTCCAGGGTCCACTCTCCGGCGCTGGCGTTGTGGAGCGCAAGCGTCGTGACCTGGCCCCGCCACTCGACTATGCCCGAATCCGGCGCGAGCCCACCCGTGAGGACGATGTCCATGCTGCCAAAGGCGGCGCCGCCCTCGAGGGTGATCCGGTGCTGGGCCCGTGTGCCGAGGAGCGAGAGCGTGATTCGATCAATGACTTTACCACCCACGGCGGCATGTTCTCCGTCGACTCGAAGGTCATCTCGACCCTGCGGAGCGAGATCGAGAGCCAGCCGGCCGTCGAGCCGCGCCAGACGACTGGTGCCGTAGGCGAGCCTGCGTCCCGAAACGGTTGCACTCGTGCGCCCCGCCTGACGGGGACCGGTCAGCCGCCCCTTCACCTCGAGCGTGCCCGAGGCGCCCGGCATCAGCGTGCTGAGAGTACTCACATCGAGGAGATAGTCGAGTGCGAGCGTGTCGGCGACTCGACCCGATGTCGTGAGCGTCGCGGAACCCCAGCCCATTCGGAGCGTGGAAATGTCGTACGCGGGACCGGCGAGATGGACATTCGCGTTGCCACTTATCGGCTGACGACGGAGCGCGCCGTTCATGCTGTCGACGAGCACCGTTCCGACCGGACCGATCGAGTCGAGCTCGCCGATCGTTCTGGCGAAGATCGACGCGGTGCCGGGGAGCGATGTCGAGTCCTTCAGCAGCAGTCCGGGGCGTAGCCGGTCCGCGACGACGGTGAGCTTCCATCCGACTTTCGGGAACCATCCCACTGTTCCTGTAGCATTGACCCGCCCACCGAACAGATCCGCCGAGAGCGGCGTCATCTCGATGTGATCGAGATCGCCGCGCGCGGTGAGCGCGACGGGCACAGAATGGTCGAGTGCAGGAGTAGTGAGTGTTCCGCTGGCGGTGAGATGGAAATCCTCGGCCCGGCCGGTGAGACGGGCGGTTGCCTCGTGGAGCGCAAGGTTGCCCGGCGCCTGGAGCGAGAGGCTGTCGATGCGCACGTCTCCGAGGATCACGTCGACTGGCAGGTGCAACCTCGCGGGCGGAACGGTGTCCACCGGCGTGGGAGCTGTAGAATCGGGAACGGTGATACGCACGCCGATCGCGTGCAACTGATTGACGCTGAGTCGACGGCCGAGCAGCGCGCCGAGGTCCCAGTCGATATACACGCTGTCGATGGTCCCCCGAAGCTTCGGCAGATTGAATGAAATGCCCGCGAGCATGAGCGGGCTCCGGAGCCGGCCGTTCACGCGACTGATGGAAACCGTTCCCTCGTTCCCCTCGAGTGCGAATCCGATGAGCCGGCGCGCGGCGCCCTCGCCGCTGAGCAGGAAGTAGAGCGCACCGATCACCAGCACCAGCAGGACGCCGATCGTCCCGAGCGTCCAGCGGAGCGCGCGCTTCAGTCGCGGGCTCATAGATCGGGTCCGATCCCCACGTGCAGCCGGAACGGGGTACCCGGCTGGCTCACCGCAAAGGCGCCGTCGACTCGGATAAGGCCGATCGGCGAGATCCAGCGGACGCCCATTCCGGCGCCCTGCTGCAGCGAGAGCGGCGAGCCGCTGAATGCGTTGCCGGCGTCGGTGAACGCCGCGATCGCGAACCGGGGGAGAAAACGCCAGTCGGCCTCGATGCTGCCGACCAGCAGGCTCGACCCGCCGATGACGTTGTTGAGCGA
>JBDUEA010000355.1:0-3346 GCA_040002695.1 Gemmatimonadota bacterium
GACGACCGGCGCCTCCGGGTCCTCGACGAGGAGGACTCGGCTCAAGTCAAGCAGGACATCCAAACCGTAACGAGCGCGAGTGTCGAGGTGGCCCAGCGATTCGGCGAGCCGTATCATGTCCAGCCGGGGGGTGGTGTCAGAGTGCGGATGACTCGAGCCGGCTGCCCCGCGACGACGGACAGCGGAGCGACGTCGGCGCTGACGACGCTCTGCGCCGCGACGACCGAACCGCGACCGATCCTGACGCCGGGAAGAATGATGGCGCCAGCACCGATCCATGCGTCTGCCTCGATGGTGATCGGGCCATTGGCCACCGGAGCGAATGCGCGGATCAGCGAGTTGTTCGGATGGGAGGAGGTGATGAGCGTGACCCGCGGCGCGATACTCACCCGATCGCCGAGGGAGATCCGATCGTCCCCGGCCAGCTCCTCGACGATGATGAGATCGTCGGCGATGTAGACATCGCGACCGATTTCCAGGTCGCACGCGCGCAGGAGCGCGAGTCGCCAGCCCGGGAAAAAAGCGTTGCGGGCCCATCGCTTGAGGACCTTGCGCCGGACCCGCCGCCAGAATCTCACGAGGTCATCCGAGGTAGCGATATAGGGAGGAACCCGCTCGAGCCATGGAGGCGGGTACTCTGGACCAGACCTTCGCGGCCATTGCCAGGGGACCACGGGAGCGGTCCGCGACGTTGAGCCCCCCGGCGGAGGGCCAATAATCATAGCCGAGGGCAATGGGCTGTCCACCCCAGCGAAGCTTGAATTCGACGAGGCCGCTCTGCTCCGGCGCCGCGCGACCGAGGTCGAAGCCGACACCGGCCGCGAGCGCGTCTTTCATCGCGGCCCAGAGCAGCACATGGTTGGGCCGATATTCCAGTAGCTCGGGACGCGAGGCACCGAAGGCGTAGATCCAGTCGCGCGCGCCTTTCCACAGGACGATGCCGGCCGCAATGCCGTGCCCATCCACGGTTGCCAGGTAGAGGTCCGCAAGACCAGCTTCCTGCAGCCGACGGCACGCATCCACGAAAAAGCGCCGCGGGGGGGCAGGCACACCGTGCCGGTGGGCCGTGGCTTCTTCCAGCTGTGCCAGCGATGTCCAGTCCGCGGCGTCGACACCGTGTCTCACGAGCACGCCGTCGCGCTCTCCCTTCCTGATACTTCGACGCGTACTCCCCGCATGCAGCCGTCCCCAGAGCGCCTTTTCACCGCCGTCCATCGGAACGCGGTAGGCATGATAGTGCTCCGCGCGAACGAATCCCGGAGCGGCGGGGCCAGGGGCGCTCTCCTGTTTGATCTCGAGCCGTCTGGCCTTGCGTGATGCCGCAAGGTTGCGGGCCGCCTCGAGCAGCGCCAGTCGGACTTCCTCGTCTTCGAAGACCGGCCCTGCCGCATAGCTGAATGGGAGGCTGACCAGTCGGCGACCGCCGAGTATCCCTGGCACGGCCGCAAGTGCGAGCGCGCCGACCACGGTCTCCGCGCGCGTCGCCGTCAGGCAAGTCAGCGGATAGCGAAAACATTTTCCCAGGGTCGTCACCCATCGGGGATCGTGATAGAACGATCCTCTCCGCGCCGCGAGTGCGATCCACGAGTCCGGCGGGGCTGATTCAGGAGCGCTGATGCTGAGCGATGTCATCGTAGAGACGAAGAAATGGTCGCACTGCGGCCTCCGGTGAATACACGGATGCGACGCGACGGCCGCCCTCGGCCGTCAGGCGGGCCCGGAGTGCGGGATCGATTAAGAGCATTTCAAGAGCGCGGGAGAGATCGGCAGCGTCGCCTTCGCGGGCGAGAAGGCCAGTGACATCGTTCACGATTACCTCGGGGATCCCCCCCGCCGGCGTCCCGACGACGGCGCATCCCGCCAGGAGTGCCTCGACCAGCGAGAGTCCGAGCCCTTCGGCCTGGCCACGTGTCGGCAACACGGTGACGGTGCTCGCGCCGTATTCGGCCGGCATCCTGTCCTGTGAAACGAAGGGAGACCACTCGACGTCGCTCAAGCTGAGTCGTTGGGCCTGCGCCTTGAGCCCAGGCAGTTCCGGACCCTGACCGAGCACCTTGAGACGGAAATCTACACCTCGCTTCCGCAACTCTGCGCAGGCATCGATCAGCACATCCACTCCCTTGCTGGGAACAAGATTGCCGGCATACAGCACGCGAGGTGGGGTCGCCTTCGCGATCAACTTCCCCGCTGCGAAATGCTCCGCATCCACCGGCATCGCGAGCGGCAGCACTTCGAGGGTGTCGAGCTCCAGGAGCCGCACCAGGTCACCGGCGAGAAAACGGGAGACGGCGGTCACTGCGGACGCGCCTCTGAACACCGGGAGCGCCAGCCGGCGCAAAGGGCGGAACCGTTCGAGCAGACGCACGTCGCTGCCGTGGCAAGTGACGATGTAGGGCCGCCCGGCAGACATGCAGAGCCATCCTGCTGGTACCCACCAGTGGGCATGAATGACGTCAGGCTGAAATTCCGAGACGGCTCGGCGGATGGCGCGCCTGAACGCGGCCAGGAACAGCGGAAAGGTGACGGCGGTGAGAGGTGAGAAGAGAGTGTTCCGGTGCAGGTCCCCCGTATATGCCACGCGCTCCAAGCGATCCGGGGCGTAACGGAACCGGTGGACGGTCAATGCTCCGTCCTGTTCTGCCCGCGCGGTCCCCGGAGCATGCGGCGCTACAACGCGCACCTTGGCCCCGGCCTCGGCGGCAGCGCGCGCAATACGCGCGACGAACGCACCGGCGGGATCACCGGCCTGGCGGGGAAAATTGTGGGTAACCACCAGGATCCGCATGCGCCGAAAAAGGTAGCCGCGCCCCGCGGGAGCGGGTAGTGCCGACGCGGCACACGGAAAAGGCGACGTCCCCAGGACGTCGCCTCGTTTTCTGCTGCGTGCCTTGTCGAGCGCCGGCGGCTATTCGATCGTGTCCACCCAGCCGCCTTCGTTCGCCACGACCGCGCGGGCGCCGTCCTGCGTGAACGCGACGCGTCGAGGTGTGCCGCCGGTCGTGACGGAGTTGAGCACACTCCCGGTGGCCCAGTCTACGAAGGAGACCGCGCCACCGTTTGCAGATGAGATGTACATCTGGTGCCAGTCGGGAGTGACGGCCATCGCAAAGGCGCCGCCGGGCACGGTGATCATTCCCCGCTTGACCTGGTCGATCAGCGACCAGATCTGCAGCGAGCCCGATTCATCGGCAATGAAGAGCTCCGTCGAGCCAGGAGAGAGTACGATTTCCTGCGGATTTCCGCCCACCGGGAAGCTGCCGGCCGAGGTACTCGTGGCGAGATCGATTTTCGTGATGGTTCCGTTGTCGCGATCGCTTAGGTAGGCCACGGTGCCGAGCCGATCGAT
>JBDUEA010000356.1:0-3343 GCA_040002695.1 Gemmatimonadota bacterium
GAGGCCGAGCAGCCGTGACAGTGACCACCGAGCCGGAGGAGCAGAATGCCCTCGGCTTCGTCGAAGTCCACCACTTCCACCTTGCCGCGATGGGATGCGATATAGGGGCGAAGCGTGTCCAGCGTCTGCTCGATGCGGTCCAGTATGTCCATGCCAGTCGTGTGCAATTGAATTTCCGCCCATTCGTGTCAGGAAGGTATCCGGCCGAAATGCGTGGTCAACGGCTCCGGATGCCCACCCTGTTTCAACTCTTGCCGTTTCCTCTGAGATACTCGCGGGCCGCCTTGAGCACCTTCGCCTGAACTTCCGGCAGTGAGCCCTCCATCGACAGCCCCGACGCCTTGGTATGACCCCCACCGCCGAATGGCTTCGAGAAAGCCGCAACGTCCACATCGCCGATCGAACGCAGCGAGACCTTCACGCGTCCGGCTGCAATCTCCCGAAAGAGCAGCGCCATCTTGACACCGCTGATGGTTCGCGGAAACTCGACGATGCCATCGAGATCGTCCGACGTGACGCCCAGGCGTTCGATCGCTCCGGGCGGCACCGTCACCCACGCGAGTCCATACTCCGGTTCGACGACCAGCGTCTGCAACGCCTCGGCGAAGAGCCGGGTCCGGCCTTCGGGCGCGTTGGCGTATACGTCGTGATAGATCTCTTCGGGATCAAGCCCGGTCTCCAGCAGCGACGCCGCCACCCGGAGCACGTGCGGCCGCGTGTTGCTGAAGCGGAAGCCGCCCGTGTCGGTAAGAATCGCGACGTACAGGGCCCGCGCGGCCTCTCGGCTCAGACTCCACCCGTTGGCCTCCGCGAGTTCGAATATCAATTCGCCGGTCGCCGAGGCGCCGGGATCGACATAACGGGGCCCGGCAGGCAGCTGGCCCTGGCTCACGTGGTGATCGACGCACGCTACCTTCACACCGCGCTCTCTCACCGTGGCGCTGAGCATGCCGAGCCGACTCACATCCGAGATGTCCAGAACCACGATCAGGTCCGCTCGGCGCAGCTCCTTGACGGCTTCCGGCGTGCGATCCGCCCCGGGCAGGTTCTTGAACAGGAAGTGATACCGGTCCGGAGTCGGGGAAGGATTGGTGATGATCGCATCGATTCCCCGCGCCTTGAGCAGGAGCAGCAGACCGACTTCGCTGCCCAGACCATCCCCATCGGGATTGACGTGTGTGGTGAGGCAGATGCGCTGGCCAGGCTCGAACACCTCGGTGAATGACCGGGCGTCGGCGATCTGATCCGCGGAGAGCATCGTGGTCATTGGGAGGAATGTAAACGCGGTAAGTGGTGAGCGGTAAGCGGTGAGCCGGGGCCAGTTTGGAATGAAACGAAGACGGGGAAGGGTGCCGGTGAGCCGGTCCCTCCCCCGCCTTCGCATTCTTTCCCCAGCCTACGCCTCAATCCTTACTTCTCACTCATTACTTCGGTGACAGCCTCGAGTGATGCCGGCTGTATGCGAAATACACTACAAACCCGACTGCCATCCAGATGACCAGCCGCTCCCAGGTGACCGGGGGCAGATGGATCATGAGAAAAAGCGCCGAGGCCGCGCCCATGAAGGCCGTGAACCAGACAAACGGCGCCTTGAACGGGCGTTCGAGGTTCGGTTCGCGGATACGGAGCACCAGGATACCGACGGACACGATGACGAAGGCGAGCAGCGTGCCGATCGAGACCAGGCTGCCGGCTTCCCGGACGGTGAACCAGCCGGCCGGAATCGCGACCGCGAGACCGGTGACGATCGAGGTGATCCACGGCGTCTGGAACCTGGGATGAATGTTGTTCACCCACTGCGGGAGCAGCCCATCGCGCGCCATGCTGTAGAACACCCGGGACTGGCCAAGAAGCATGACGAGCACGACCGACGAGAGTCCCGCGATGGCGCCCATCTTGATGAACGTCGAAATCCAGCCGAGGCCGGCCCGGTCCGCCACAACCGCGATCGGGTCGGGGACGTTGAGCTCGGTGTAGCTCATGACGCCGGTCGCGATGCCGGAGACGAGGATGTAGAGCAGAGTGCAGATCAGCAGCGAGCCGATGATGCCGATCGGCATGTCCTTCTGCGGATTCTTCGCTTCCTGCGCGGCGGTACTCACCGCGTCGAACCCGATGTAGGCGAAGAACACCACCCCCGCCCCGGCCACGATGCCGTCCCAGCCGAAGGCGCCTCGCACGAGCTTGCCGTCGGCTCCAACCGTCTGCGGTGGAATGAACGGATGCCAGTTGGCGGTGTTGATGGCGTGGAAGGTACCGACGATGAAGATCAGCACGACCGCGACCTTGATCACCACGATCACGTTGTTCACGTTCGCGGACTCCTTGATGCCGACCACCAGGAGTGTCGTGACGACCGCAATGATGAAGATCGCCGGCAGGTTGAAGATGGCCGGGACGATGGTGCCGTCGGGAAGCGTGACCGGCACGCCGTGCGCCGCGCTGAACTGCGCGGGGATCACGATGCCGATGTCCTTGAGGAAGGAGACCACGTACCCGGACCAGCCGATGGCGACGGTCACAGCGCCGAGGGCGTATTCGAGGATCAGGTCCCAGCCGATGATCCAGGCGACGAATTCACCGAGCGTGGCGTAGCCGTAGGTGTACGCGCTGCCGGCCATCGGCACCAGCGAGGCGAACTCCGCGTAGCAGAGCGCGGCGAAGATCGACGCCACACCCGCCAGGATGAACGAGAGGACTACGGCCGGTCCGGCGTTCTGTGCGGCCACGGTGCCGGTCAGCACGAAGATGCCGGTGCCGATGATCGCGCCGATGCCGAGGAGCGTCAGGTTCCAGGGACCGAGGACCCGTTTCAGGCTGTGGTCCGTCTGCGCCTCAGTCTGAAGGTCGCTGATGCTTTTCCGTCGGAAGAGATCCATGAAGTGCCTCGGTTGGCGGTGGGGAAGGCCGGTGAGGCGCGAGGTGTAAGGGGTGAGGGGGACGCGAGAAAAAATGTCGGGCCCCCTTACCCCTTACTCCTTACTCCTCACCCCATTTACAGATTGTAATTCGGCGCTTCGCGCGTGATCGTCACGTCGTGCGGATGCGATTCGCGAAGGCCGGCGCTGGTGATCTGCAGCATTTCGACGTCAGACTGTAATGCAGGAATATCCGCGACACCGCAATACCCCATGCCGCTCCGGAGGCCGCCGACCATCTGGAAGATGACGTCGCCGACCGGTCCTTTGTAGGGGACGCGCCCCTCGATCCCCTCCGGCACCATCTTGGTGGCCGAAGTCGTTCCGTCCTGAAAATACCTGTCGGCTGATCCCTCCTGCATCGCCGCCAGCGATCCCATCCCCCGGATCATCTTGAAACGACGGCCCTCGGCCAGCACCGATTC
>JBDUEA010000357.1:0-3336 GCA_040002695.1 Gemmatimonadota bacterium
GATAGCCTCCGCCACGCTGTTCGGCGGGCGTCCCGGTCAAGCGGGCGCCGCAAGCCGTGAAGGCCGCAATGATCGTTGTGGCCGCGGCGACGCCCCATGCTCGCTGGGTCGGGGTAGGTGGTGAGGTTTGTGGGTCCGTCAAGTGTGTGGCCATCCCCGGCCAAGTCGCGAAGCACGGTTGCGGAACTCCCAATCGATAGGACCTCGAGCGGCGCCAATTCGCATGCCCAGTGCGCTCCAGAAAACCAACCGCCGCCACGGGATTATGCTGACCCGCCGTGCTCCCCGAAATGCGCAGCGGCGTGGTCCGCCGGAGCGGGCGGCATCCGCATCATGCGCAGCATGGCTGGGCCGCCGCTCCCGACAAAGCGGCGCACCAGGACCGCCGCCAGCGACAGGAATACCAGATTCAGTACGGTCGTATAATTGAAGGTGATTGCGGTCGTCGCTACGTGAGCACCGCCCGCCGCTGGCGTCAGCCCGAGCGCCTGAAACAGGAATTCCACCACCAGCGCCGCCCCCGCCATCGCGAGGTAGAACGTGCCGAAGATGAACCAGGCCATGCGGGTGCCGTAATACCGGCGATAGATGTCGAGAATCGGCAGCACGATCAGGTCAGCGAAGATGAAGGCGACGACGCCGCCGAAGCTGATCCCGCCGTTCCAGAGCACGGCGGCGAGCGGGATGTTGCCCACGGAACAGACGAAGGACAGCACCGCGATGATCGGCCCGATGAGCGGGCCCCAGAACTTCGCCAGCGTCGGATGGGAAACCAGGAAGACGTTCGCCCACCAGTCCTGCGGCACCCAGGCGGCGAGCGCGCCGGCGATCAGCAGACCGCCCGCGATGTCCACCCAGACGGACACCCAATCCATCACGAAGTAGTGGGAAATGGCGCTCATGCCGCTCGGCGAACCGATTCGCTTCAGCACGCCGCCGCCGGCCGGGGCATCCATGTGCATGCCCGCGTGGCCCTCCATCCGGCCCGCGATGCCCTTGTCGGCCTGAGCCCGGGCCTCGGCCAGCAGCTTCGGCGAGAGCCACCATCGGAAGAGCACGGCCAGGATCACCACCATCAACGCGGCACCGACCACCTCCGCCAGGGCAAAGCGCCAGCCGAGGAATACAATCATGATGATGGTGAATTCGAGCACGAGGTTGGTGGACGCGATCTCGAACGTCATGGCCGCCGTGAAGTTGGCGCCTTTGCGGAAGATCGACCGCGCGATGGCGACCGCTGCGTAGGAGCACGACGATGACGCCGCCCCGAGACCACACGCCTTGAGGAGCGTCGCCGGATGGTCGTCGCCCAGCAGCCGCACGATCCGCTCCTTTCTCACGACGGCCTGGACCACGCCTGAGATCGTGAAACCGAGAATCAACGGCCAGAGGATCTGCCAGAACATCGCGAACGACATGGCGAGGGCGTGGGTGACGGCGAGGATGATATTCATCGGTCAGCGCCTCCTGGTGAGGGGCCAGTGGCGAGCGGCAGAGCGGCCGTGAGCGCAAGGCTCGAGATCGCGAGACCTGGCGCCCCACGCAGCGTGCCGGACGCTGGATCGCGGACGTGATGGGTGCCATCCGCGCCCCGCTCGACAGGAGTTTCCGCCGTTCACATTCACTGGACAGTCCGTGCGGCATCGCGGATCAGCTGCGGGCGCCAGAGGCTGCCGTCAGCGTCATCGGCGAGGTTGGCCACACAGTCGCCGCCACTCATTCCATCGACCAGCCCTCTCACCGACTCATCCAGGTGGCCAGTGCGATGCCGATAGTCAGGCATGCCGTCGAGAGAATTGTCATGCCTACTTTCGCGGCGCTCGAGACGACGACCGCCGGGTGGCGCTCCCCATGGCTCGCATGTGGAGGCAGGCTGGATGTCTGGTCGCCGGTCGACACGATCGAGCGGCCCGGGAGCTGGCCGGCAGGCCGGACCGTAATCATTCCGTGCTTGAGTCCCTTCGCGACGAGCCACCAGTTCATCGGATAGGCAAGGATGAATCCTGCGATGAGCGCCAGCGACATGATGAACCAGAAGCCCGCGTGCCGTGGATCAGCAGCCCCGTCCATGTGCGGCATGAGTGAGCGCCTGGTGACCACCATGCCCGCCATCAGGAGGTTCATGGAAAGGAACTCCGGCACGAAAGTCGTCCGTAGTGAGCGGAGGTAAGAGCCGCCCGCCATCTCACGCATCGCCAGGGCCTGGAAGACCGCCCAGCCAAACCCGAAACCCAGGACGTACTCGAGGGACAGGTCAGCCCACGTGGTCATGCGCCAATGGGCCGCGACCGCCGCCCCCGCGATGATACCCAGGCCATCTCCGGCAGCGCAGTGCATGGTGGATCCCAGTACCTGGCGCCAGCGAACCGCCACGAAGGCTTCGTGGGATCCTCGAAGCGGCTCCCGGCATCCAACGACGTAGAAGAAGGCGGCGACCGGCCCAGCAAACAGGGCAAGAATCATGAAGGCCCATTTGAGCACCGGATGCGCCGGTGTACTGCGGATGTCGACGCTGACGAAGGCAATGGAGAGACCAGTCAACACGAACCACACCAGCATTACGCCTTCGCCCATGGCTGAGCCCCTCCGGCTCGTTGCCGCTCCCTCGCGCATGGCCGGCTAACGGATTGCGCATCAGCTGCGAAGCACGGCGCGTACCGCTCCACTATACCGCCATCGGGCAACCGCAGCGTCGCCAACCGCATGCGGCGATTTACCAGCCGGTATCTTCGTCTCGAAGCCACGCGATCGATCGTTCCGCAGCGAAGGGCGACTGCCAGCTACGTCTGGTTTAGCCGCAGGATCATGCCGGTCCCTCTGGGTGCCACCCGCTGCCGGAGAATCGCAATCGTCCGCCTCCAGGCGTCCGCGGCGTCTGGCGCCAAGCAGGTCGCGGCCCAGGGCGCATTGAAGCCGTGCTGCGCGCCTGGGTAGCGATGCATTTCGACCTCACCACCATGGGCCCGCATCCTGTTGTACAGGCGGTGCGTGAGATCGACCCGGGCGAGTGCCGGCTGGCGGATCGCGGATATGCGCCGGCCGCAGGGGGGCGGCGGCGCACCCCCACGAATTTCCAAATCAGACGGTCATGACGCTGACCGAGTTACTTCGGCTGGGGGCGGTCGCTGGGTGACGAGATCTGCACGTGGGTCCATTTGATTGGCATAGCTTCCACCTGACACACTCCAGCTTTTCAGACGGCGGGGCCTCCCGCCTGCCGACGTGTGACCGCGACCGCGCCGCTGCTCACCAGAGAATCACAGCCCGCTCGGGGACGCCGGGCGGCGCGCCCCTGAGCGGGCCCTGTCGCGCAATCCCGGTATGGCTTGGTCCTGG
>JBDUEA010000358.1:0-3324 GCA_040002695.1 Gemmatimonadota bacterium
TGAGCAAGTCTCGCGCGTTGGCGCCGATCCCCGTCATGGCCGGGTCGAAGAAACTTTGCAGCTGGCGGGGAAGGCCACTCGCATCGAGCACAATGCGCCGGCCCAGGATGCCGAGCGTGTCGCCGTGAATCTCGATCGGCGTGTAGGGGGCGACCACGCTGTCGTCCTGGGCGAGCCGGGAATCGAGCCAGCGCAGGCGCGAGAGACGGGCCGGCTCGTCGTCGCCGGCATTTGCCATAGCGTGATCTCCCACCCGGAGAGTCACCGTTACCGCCGACGGCGCGAGTCCGCGTGGGGTGATCGTGACCACGCCGGAATAGTTTCCCGCGGGCAGTGATTCTGGAATCTGCGCGCCGAACCAGAGCGCCTGGATCTTGCCGCGGGCAACGCCGAGCGATTTGCTGAACATGACTCCGGTCCAGTCCACTCCACCGAGATTGAAACAGCGGAGCGCCGACGCCGGGATGCGCTCACCGTTCCGGCTCACCAGTGGGGAAAAGCGTACCGCGAGAGGAGGCAGCGCTCGGCGCGCGGCCCAGACGCCGACCTGAAAGGCATAGAACTCTCCGGGCTCCGCCTCGCCCGTGAACGGCGCCGCCGGACCTGCCGACGCCCAGGAAGCGGGAAGATCGTCGTCCATGCGAATCGCGTTGGCACGATCTTCAGCGAAGAGAAACCAGGACTGCGCCGGATGTGCCGCGAGGAGGCGGCGCGTTTCCGCGCCGGTCGCGATCACCTCCATCGGCGCGATCCGGTTGAGACTGTCCGCCGACTGCCACTCGACGAGCGCCGCCTCCGGCAGTTCACGCACGCGAGCGGATTCCCGAGCCTCGCCGAGGCCGTGGTGAATCAGCCAGTCGCGGTCGGCCGTCGAATCGGCTCGGGGATACGTGATGCGCGGATAGTTGGAGGTGACTGAGCCGGCGTAGGGATGGTAGTAGACGTAGTAGTCGCCGACGGAAGGCGCCTGGAAGACGAGATCGCCGGATTCGCGGGTCACTGACAATCGCGCGACGTTTTCAATCCGGCCGCCGGTGGCCGCCTCGACGACGATGATCTTTCCGGTCTCGGCGTCATGATCGCGCCGTCGCCAGGGAAGATGGACCCGAATGGCATCCGCGGACCGCTCGACGCGGACCACGGCGCGCTGGTTGCCGAAACTGTCGGCATTCCAGCGCGCGATCGTGTACGGAACCTGCTGGGCGGCGGCCGGTGTGGCCGTTGCAAGTCCGCCTGCAAGCGAAGCCAGGAGGATGAGAGATGCGGCGAGAGCGACATCGGCAGTCTTGCGCACTGCTCCTCCTGTGACGAACGATTGAAACGCGCTACCTTCGCGCCGCGCGTTCGAGTTCTTCCAGTGGAAGCACCCGTCGTCGCGCCGGATCGTTGAATGCAAAGATTGCCTTGTCGCCCTCGACCGGCACCAGCTCGAGCGCCTCGAGCAGCACGACGCTGCCGGGCGTGGCTGCTTCCAGCCGGTTCGCCGCGAGAAAAAGTATCACGGTTTGTCCGGCGACCGGTGCGTAGCCGGCCTTTCGCCAGCGATCGGTGTCGACGATCAGCCCTCCGGCTTTACTGAGCGAGCTCAGCGCCGGCGACAGCGTGCCTTTCCAGGTGGCCAGCACCACGTAGCGCGGGATGGATCCCGCCATCACCGTACGGGCTGACGCGATCACATCCGCTGCGGTGACGCGCTCCTCGAGGGCGCCGAAGGTGGACGATCCCACCGGAGCGTCCGCAGGATTCCCGCGCTGGGCCGGTCCCCTGGCGACGACAAGGCCGGTTAGCACGAGCGATCCGACGAGCAGGCCACCGAGCCCGATCAGCGCGAGCACGTGCACGACGAGCGCGCCGATGAACGGTCGGCCGAAGACGATGCGATCGGAGGGAGACGCGGATGCCGGGAGCCCCGTGATACGGAGCGTGTATCGGCCGGGGGACGGAAGGGTGAGCCGGTACAGCTCGAGACGCGCGCGCGATATCGATGCGCTCCGCATGTGGACCAGGCTCCGTTCGAGCCGAACCGCTCTGCCACTCGTATCATCGAGCAGGGTGAAGGCCAGACCGGAGAAACTCGAGCTGGTGAAAGGCCCCTCGACGCTCAGCGTCATCGTCCCGCTCTCGCGGAACTCCACCGTCTGCTCGGCGACTACGGGCAGCGATAGAAGCACCGCGCCGCGGGTCGTACGGACGAGGCTTCTGGCCGTCCAGAACAGGAGCGTGATGCCGAGCAGTATTCCGGGAATCGTGATCAGCAGCCATGTCCTGGTCAATGTCATCGATTCCTCCGGAAATTCCGCTGCGGTGCCGCGCGAATCGACTGCGCCGCTGGAAGCGCGTGAAGCATCTGATTCCGGTGAGCGGTTGCGGTTGCCACAGCCAGGAGCGTTTTCGAATCAAGTATCCCGGGGTCGGGGGAGGCGCGCCGGACGCGCTCCCTTGGTATATTCGCCCCCCGGGAAAAACTATCGACCTTTCACTCAGGCAGGATCATGATTCGCATCAGAACGCTTCTGACGGGCGTCGCCGTCGCGGCGCTCGCCGCATGTGCCCCCAAGGGTCCGGCCAAGCTCGATCTCGCTTCCAAGGAACAGAAAGTGAGTTACAGCATCGGCTTGCAGATGGGCAAGGGGCTCAAGGAGCAGGGTGTCGACATTCAGGCGGACGCCTTTGTCCAGGGCGTCAAGGATGCCAATGGCGGCAAGCCGCTGCTGACCGACGCGCAGGTGCGTGAGGTCCTGACCGCTCTCCAGGGTGAGATCATGTCGAAAGGCCGAGCGAAGGATTCCGCCGCCGCGGTAGACAACGAAAAGGCGGGCGAGGCGTTCCTTGCCGCGAACAAGACCAAGGAGGGCGTGAAGACGACGCCCAGCGGACTGCAGTACAAGGTGATCACGCCGGGGTCAGGGCCCAAGCCGAACGCCCAGAGCACGGTGACCGTGAATTATCGCGGCACCTCGATCGAGGGCAAGGAATTCGACAAGTCGCCGGATGGCAAGCCGGTCACCTTCTCGCTCACGCGTGTCATTCCAGGCTGGACAGAGGCATTGCAGCTGATGAGCGTGGGTTCCAAGTATGAGTTCTACATTCCAGGGAAACTCGGCTATGGCGAACAGGGTTCCCCTCCGGCGATCGGACCCAACGAGACTCTGATCTTCCAGGTGGAGATGGTGGCGGTGAAGTAACAGTGAGCGGTTAGGGTTGAGGGGTGAGCGGGAGGTCTGAAAGAAGATCGTCTCTTCTGGCCCTCCCGCTCACCTCTCACTCCTTACCGCCCCTCATCCCCACTTTCACAATCCTTCCTCCCGGTCCCACCAGCCAGCC
>JBDUEA010000359.1:0-3313 GCA_040002695.1 Gemmatimonadota bacterium
CCGAGGCGAAGAGGCGGGGCGGGGAAGGAAGATGGAGACATCGAAGGGCAACCTGGGCCGGTGGTAGGGAATAGTCAAGTAGTTGTTAAACTGCTTGAACATCGCTAATATGGAGGTATTCCGAAGCCAAAGGCCTTTTTCCCAATGACGAGAATCGTTGCGAGCAGCGCCGCGGAACGCCGTGCTGCGGTCTTCAAGGCGTTGGGAGATCCCACGCGACTCCGCATCGTCGAGTATCTGCGCCGGCGCCAGGAGGAGGCGACGGGCACCGAAGTCGCCGAGCACGCGGGTATCAGCCTCGCGCTGCTCTGTCATCATGCCGACGCGCTCATCGAGGCCGGTGTGGTGATCAAGCGGAAGGAAGGCCAGACCAGCTACTGGCGTATCAGTCGCGAAACCCTCGCCGCCGTCGTTACCCACCTCTCCCCCTAGCAACGAGCAACCCCTCCGACCTCCTCCCTCTCACTCCTCACTCATCACCCCTCACCGTACTCACCCTCACCTCCCGCTCACCGCTAACCCCTCACCGCTCACCGCCCTCTTACTCATACCTCAGCGCCTGGATCGGATCCATCGCCGCCGCCTTCCGCGCGGGATAGTACCCGAAGAACACGCCGACCGCCGCCGAGAACCCTACCGCCAGCAGCACAGCCGACGGTGGTGTGGCGGTGCTCCATCCGGTGAAATGTCCCAGCAGCGCCGCGCTGCCATATCCGACCCCGAGCCCCACGATACCGCCGAGCAGGCTCATGACCACGCTCTCGACGAGAAACTGCGTGAGGACGTCGGAGCCTCGGGCGCCGAGCGCCATGCGGATACCGATCTCGCGAGTTCGCTCCGTGACCGAGACCAGCATGATGTTCATGATCCCGATGCCGCCCACGATCAGCGAAATCGAAGCGATGGCTCCGAGCAGCGCTGTCATGACCGAGGTCGTGGTCGTGGCCGCCTGGGCGATCGCCGTCTGGTCCCGGACCGTGAAGTCATCTGGAGATTCGTTGCCCAGGTTGTGCGATTCCCGCATGATGCCGCGAATTTCCTCCTGCGCCGCAGCGATGTTGTCTGAAGACGAAGCACTCGCCAGAATCTGCGCAAGAAATGAGAAACCGCTCAAGCGGTTCTGCGCGGTAGTGTAGGGAACCAGCACCACGTCATCCTGGTCCGCGCCGCTCGCGGTCTGGCCCTTGGCGGCCAGCACGCCGATGATCGTGAAAGGTGTGCGCCCGAGCCGGACTTCGGTGCCGACGGGGTCGGCATCGGGGAAAAGATTCTGGGCGACAGTTGCCCCGAGGACCGCCACCTTCCGCCGTGAGCGCACATCGTCGTCGCTGAACAGCTCACCGCTCGTTACTGCCCAGTCGCGGATCGTCAGGTAATCCGTGGAGACACCGTCTATTTCTGTCCGCCAGTTTCCAGTGCCGCCGACCATCTGAGTCCGTGTCACGATGACGGGACTCACGGCCGACAGCAGCGTCGCTTCGCGTTTGAGCTTGTCGGCGTCGTCCATCGTCAGTCGGTTGAAGGTTCCAGCGCCCTGGCTCGAGCCGCCTTGCGCCGTCGTCCCGGGAGTCACGACGAGGAGGTTGGTGCCGAGCGACTGGATCTGCTTTTCGATCTGGGATTGTGCCCCGTGCCCGACCGCAATCGTGACGATGACCGCCCCGACCCCGATGACGATGCCGAGGATGGTGAGGAGCGTCCGCATCTTGTTCTTGCGGATGCTCTCGCCCGCAACCCGGAACAGCGAGAGCGTAGTCATACGGTCACCTCCGCGCCGCTCCGCTGACGTTCCTCCTCCACCATCTCCGCGTCGTGCACAACGAGGTCCTCCGAAGCTCGACGGCGTTCGCTCACCGGGTGGTCTCGGAGAATCCGGCCATCGCGCATCTCCACGATGCGCTTGGCGTACTGCGCGACATCAGGCTCGTGCGTCACGAGCACGACCGTGATCCCCTGATCGTTGAGCTCCTGGAACAGCGCCATGACCTCGATCGACGTGCGGCTGTCCAGGTTGCCCGTGGGTTCGTCCGCGAGCAGGAGACTCGGTCCGGTGACCAGCGCCCGCGCGATCGCCACCCGCTGCTGCTGGCCCCCGGACAATTCGCTCGGCTGATGGTCCACGCGATCTCCCAGTCCCACCCGTTCGAGCGCGGCCCGCGCCAGCGCCTTGCTGTCCCGGTGCACCCCGCGCCGATCATAGAGCAGTGGCAGTTCCACGTTCTCCAGTGCACTCGTCCGGGCGAGCAGATTGAACCCCTGAAAAACGAAACCCAGTCGCTGATTGCGGATGTCCGCAAGTTCGTCTCGGCTCAATCCGTCCACTCGCGTCCCGTCCAGCGAATAGGTGCCTGCCGTCGGCACATCGAGGCAGCCGAGAATGTTCATCAGGGAGGACTTGCCGGACCCCGATGCGCCCATAACCGCGACGAGCTCGCCCGTTTCGATGGTGAGGTCGATTCCGCGCAGTGCCGCGACTTCGTTCTCGCCCATCCGGTAGATGCGTGTCACGCCGGAGATCTGAATGATGGTGCTCATGTGATCAGTCCCTTGCTCAGATCGGCCCTGGAGGTGGGCCGCGGCGTCCGCTGGGTGCGGCGGGCTGCTGGAACGGACTCGATGATTGGGGCGCAGTCGACGGTGAGGTCGTAGCACCATCGGTGGTCCCGATCACGACCTGCTCGCCCGCCACAAGGCCTCGTCCTTCAATCTGTGTCCGCTGTCCGTCCGTCAGGCCGGTGCGCACCCGGCGGCTGCTGAGCTTGCCCACCGAATCCAGTACCCAGAGCGTCACGATCGAACGAGTGCCGGTACTCGCGCCGAGGCTCGAGCTTCTTGTGCGCCCGCCGGGTTGCGCCGGTCTGGATGCTGAATCGGCGGCAGTCGTTCCTGCAGGTCTCGTCCGCCGGGCGAGTGTGCTATCGCCGGCGGTTTTTATCCCCGCGCTCGCGAGCACTTCAGGTGTGGGACGATACCGCAGTGCCGCGTTCGGGACGGTGTATGCGCTATCCGCCGAGCCGGTAATGAAGCGCACCGTAGCGGTCATGCCGGGGAGCAGGACCCCATTGGGATTCTGCACGGCGACCACGGTGGTGTAATCGACGACGTTATTGGTGGTCGTGGCGTTGAGTCGCACCTGCTTGACCTCGCCGGTGAAGCTGCGGTTCGGAAATGACTGGACGGTGAAGGTCGCCGTCTGCCCCACGTGGATCTGCCCGATATCGCTCTCATCGACGAGCGCGAGGATCTGCATCTGCGAGAGATCGTTGGCGATCAGAAAGAGCTGTGGCGCGGAGAGACTCGCGGCCACCGTCTG
>JBDUEA010000360.1:0-3296 GCA_040002695.1 Gemmatimonadota bacterium
CCGAAAACGAGAGAATCCCCAACCGACGTCCAAACATTCCCTTTCTCCCCGCCCTCTGCGCCTCCGCGGCAAATATTCTGACGATCGACGCCGTGAATCATTCCGGAAGCCTGTCCGCAGATCTGCAACCTTCCTCCCCCACTCCTCGTCCAATCTGATCCGTCGCCCATCCGCGGCAGGATTCCGTCCGTTACACGATCGAGGCCCCTCCGATGGATACTTTACTCCGGGATCTGCGCTACAGTGTCCGCCGGCTCATCAAGGCCCCCGCTTTTACCACCATCGTCATCCTGACCCTGGGCCTCGGGATCGGGGCGAACACCGCGATCTTCACCGTCGTCGACACCGTTCTCCTCCGGCCCCTTCCCTACCGCTCGCCCGAACAGCTCGTCACGATCCAGCACTGGTATCCCTCCATCAACCTCCACGCCCCGGTCTCCGCCCCCGGATTCCGCGACGACCGTGACAAGACCCACAGCTACGATGGCGTCGCCGTGGAGACCGGCTGGAACGTGAACCTGACCGGAACCGGAGATCCTGAACGGCTCGTCGGATCCCGGGTCACTGGAGACTTCTTCCGAACCCTCGGCGTCTCCCCGACCGCGGGTCGCGCCATTGGTGCGGATGAAGACCAGGAGGGACGCGACCACATCGTGGTCCTGAGCAGCGGCCTCTGGAAGCGCCTGTACGGCTCCGATCCCAGCGTTGTCGGAAAATCGATGCAGCTGAATGGCGAGAGCTATCAGGTGATCGGTGTCATGCCCGAGAGTTTCCGGGATTTCTTCAATCGCAATACCGAAATCTGGTCTCCGCTGGTTTTCCGCCCCGAGCAGCTCGCCGACAATCGCCGGACTAACGAATACCTGAATCTCGTCGCGCGCCTCAAACCCGGCGTCTCCATCGAGCAGGCCCAAACCGAACTGGACGCGCTGATCGCGCAGCTCAAGCGCCAGTTCCCCGATGCCTATCCCAGGAATTTCGGCCTCGCCGCGAGCTCGCTCAATCAGCAGGCCACCGGCGCGATCCGTCCTGCCCTGCTCGTCCTCCTCGGCGCCGTCGGCTTCGTCCTGCTCATCGCCTGCGCCAACGTCGCAAACCTGCTGCTCGCCCGCGCGGCGGCCCGCCTCAAGGAAATTGCTGTTCGGACCGCGCTCGGCGCCACACGATGGGCGCTGGTCCGTCAGCTCCTTACCGAGAGCGTTCTGCTGGCCCTTGCCGGCGGCGTGCTCGGCCTCGCTCTCGCGATGCTCGGTGTGCGGAGCCTCGCGATGATCAACGCGCCGACTCTACCGAAGCCGGATGACATCCATATCAATGCCACCATCATGTTGTTCACGCTGGGGATCTCGCTGCTCACCGGACTGCTCTTCGGCCTCGCCCCGGCGCTCCAGACTTCGCGTGCCAACATCCACGACACGCTCAAGGATGGCGGCCGGAGCAGCACAGCGGACCGGGGCGGCCAGGCGATTCGGCGCGCGCTGGTCGTCGCCGAAGTGGCCCTCGCACTCACCCTGCTCACCGGCGCGGGGCTGCTCATCAAAAGCTTCTCTCGGCTGCAGGGCGTGAGTCCCGGTTTCGTTCCCGACAACCTGCTCACCTTCAACCTCTCGCTCCCGCAGGCGCGCTACCCCTCCGACACCGCGCAGATCGCGTTCTATGACGCGGTGCTGCCGCGCATCGCCGGCGTCGCGAAGGTGCGTTCGGTCGGGGCCACTTCGGTCCTGCCGTTCAGCGGTGGCTGGTCAACCACCAGCTTCAACATCGAGGGCTATCAGCCGCCAACCAACACACCGGGACCCTGGGGCGATATCCGGATCGTGAGCCCGGATTTCCTCAAGACCCTCGGCGCTCCGCTGCTCAAGGGCCGCTTCCTCAGCGAAACCGATGGGCCGGGCGCGCCGAAGGTTACGGTGGTGGACGAGGAATTCGTGCGGCGCTACTGGCCGCACGATGATCCGATCGGCAAGCGAATCACCTTCAGTGACGCGCCGAAGGGCCCCGAGGATTACATCACGGTGGTGGGCGTGGTGGGACACACGGCACACGAAGGGCTCGATGCGGAACGCCGCATCCAGTACTACCTGCCCTACCGGCAGAACGGCCAGAATGCGATGTCATTCGCCGTCCGCACCGTCGGCGACCCGCTCGCACTGGTCGCCTCGATCCGGGAAGCGGTACACTCGGTCGACAAGGACCAGCCACTCTCCCAGATCCGCTCGATGGACCAGATGATGGACACCACCGTGGGACAGCGGCGCTTCTCGATGCTGCTCCTCGGCGTGTTCGCGACGCTCGCGCTCCTGCTCGCCTCGATCGGCATCTATGGCGTGATGTCGTACTCGGTCACCCAGCGTTCTCACGAGCTGGGCGTGCGCATGGCCCTCGGTGCCGCGAAGGGTGATGTGCTCAAGCTGGTGCTCCGGCAGGGAATGACACTCGCGGCGATGGGCGTGGGGCTCGGCCTGATCGCGGCATTCGGACTCACGCGGCTTCTCACGAGCCAGCTCTTCCAGGTCCCCGCGACCGACCCCTTCACCTATGCAGGTGTCGCCCTGATCCTCGGCACGATCGCGCTCGCGGCGAATCTCATTCCGGCCCTGCGCGCGACGCGGGTCGATCCGGTAGTGGCGCTCAGGGACGAGTGAGGTTCCGAATCACCGCGGCGAGCTCGGCCAGCTCGAATGGCTTCTCGATGAGTGGCCGCGTGGTTCGTGCACGGAGTGCCACCGCCTCGGGTGAACCCACGTCGCCGCTCATGATCACCAGCCGCGCGAACAAATCGGGACGGAGCACTTCAAGCTGGTCGTGAACCTCGACGCCGGACACCCTCGGCATCTTGAGATCGGTAAGAATCAGCGTGTAACCGTGAGGCGGGGCCGCGACGAGTTTCGCGAGCCCCGCTTCTCCATTTGGCGATTCTTCCACCGTCCAGCCGGTGCGCTCGAAATAACGCCGCAACGCGAGACGGATCGGCGCCTCGTCGTCGATGAGCAGCACCGTGCGGGCAGCCGAGCGGGTGCCGTTCGTCGGGGTGAGCTCACCATTGCCTGAAGCCGACGAGGCGGACTCGGGACTGACCGTTCCACCGCCCGCCACTGCGGGAGCGGACGGCAGGGTCAGGATGAATCGTGCTCCGCCGCCTCCACCGCCCGGACGCCGATTCTCCGCCACGAGTGTCCCGCTGTGCTGCTCCACGATTCCGAGTGAGACCGAGAGGCCGAGCCCGGTTCCCTCGCCGGGCGGCTTAGTGGTGAAGAACGGCTCGAAGATGTGCGGCAGGACGTTCGGCGGGAATC
>JBDUEA010000361.1:0-3285 GCA_040002695.1 Gemmatimonadota bacterium
TGGCAGGGGATGTTCACGTCGTACTTCCTTCCGCGCTGGCAGAAGTTCTTCGCCGGCCTCAATGCGTCGCTCGAGACCGGCACGCCGTTCGACCGCGCGGCGTTTGCCCGGGAATCATGTGAGTGGGAGCAGCGCTGGTCCCGGGACACGACCGCGTTTCGGGCGACGCCGTCCGGCGATCCAGTCGCGACGGCCCGGCGGCTGGTGGAGCAGTGGCGCGCGGAAGGAAGATGAGCGGCTGACCGCCGAAGGCCACGGCGAGGACGGAAGCGGGCGACTTCCCGGTCACCGGACCCCGTCGACCGTGAAGAGCGATGACAGATACTGCTCGATCACATAGGCGTAGACGCTCGGGTCATCCGCGACGGTGAGGAACGCCGTTCGGGGCCGGCGCGGCGGGTGATCGGCCGCCAGCGTGGCGATCGACTCCCGCCGACCGGTGGCAAGATCGAGCCGGTCCACCGAGCGCGAGTTGACGCTGCCGACGATCAGCGAGCGGCCATCGCGGTCCCACCGCACCACGTATTCATTGAATCGCAATCCGGGAATCGGACGCGGGGGACCACCCCCGACCGGGTACAGCATATGACCGGTCGAGGTACCGAAGGCCTCGACGTACCGACCATCGGGCGACACGAAACCTACGCCCGTGCCCTCCTGCGTCACTGCGACACCGGCTCCGCCGGCGACAGGATGTTTGTAGCAGCGCGATGCTTCGCCAGGATGATTGCCGCAGACGAGGACCGATTGCTGATCGGGGAACCAATCGGCGGCTCCGATCAATTCGTACGGCCCTACATCGATCCGACGTTCGGTCCCGACACCGGTGGGATAGATCATGATGCGCGGCGGAGCCGAAGGGACGAAGGCCAGGATCCACTGGCCGTCCGGCGAGAACGCCATCGGATATCCTGCGCCGAGGCGGGCGGTCTGCAATGCGTCGGTCTTGCTGAGCATCACGTCATAGGTCACACCGGCATCCGCGCCACCGTCGGCGAAGGTGAGCAGCGATCCGTCAGGCGAGAGTCGCGGGCCGAACGATCCATCGAGCCATGACGCGTCGACCTCCCGGGCCGAGTGCGGAGCCCGCAGCATCAAGCGGTACGGCGAGTCGTCGCGAGTCAGCAGGACGCGCCCGCTGGGAAGGACATCCTGAATCGTAAGATTGCCGGCGCCCAGAAGCATGGGGCGAAACTTGCCACTGATCCCGAGTGCAAACACCGTCAGGCTGTTGTCCTGGCGGGCGGAGACCAGCGCTTCCCGGCCTCCAGGCAACCACGCCGAGCTCTCGAGGGAGACGAATTCCGGGCTTACGGCGACTTCTTTGCCTGTGCGATCCACGATCTTGAAGACGCCACGATCGTCCCAGCGCCAGGGGTGTTCGGCGAACGCGACGTACTTGCCATCCGGCGAAATTCGGGGATCACTGATGTAACCCGAGCGCTCGACCAGGACCGTGCCGATGGGATACTCGAGGCGATCCCGGCCATTCACGCTGCGAATGATGGCGAACTGCGATCCGTCGGGCGACCAGTCGGCCTCGCGCACGCTGTCGAGCACTTCCCGCGGTGCGCCGCCGCCGACCGGCACCCGTGCCAATGTGCCCTGGAAGAATCGATGGCGAATGAACTGCGCGTTGAGCAGGACCGCCATCTCGCCTTTCGATGAGATCGAAAGCAGGTGGGTCCCGGCCGCTCCAAGCGGAACGGGGACCGGATAGTCCGGACGGATGACGAACAGTTCGGGAATGTTGTCGTCCGCCACCGCACTATAGACCATCGTCTGGCCGTCGGGGGCAAACCTGGCAACGTAGATCGCCTCGTCGCGAAAGGTTCGCTGGGCGTAACTCACGGCCTTCAGCGCCGGTCGGCCCGAAGCCCAGCGACCTGCGGCAAAGGCGAGCGCTGCGAGTCCGATGCCGAGCAGCGCCGCCCGAACAGGGCTCGCCTTACGACCGGTCGGCGATCCTGTGGATCCCCGTCTCCCACTGCTTGTCGCTGACTGCGCCGTCAGCCCCTCGGCAAACTCCCGGGCACTTCCCCAGCGATCCGCCGGAAGCTTTTCCAGTGCCGTCAACACCGCCGATTCGACCTGGGGCGGGACGGTCTTCCGTTGCGGCGTCAGGGGAACCGGATCAGCCGTCATGACTTTCGCGACGATCGCCTGCGCCGTGCTGCCGGTGAAGGGCGGGTCCCCGATCAGCATCTCGTAGGCGACACAGCCGAGCGCGTACACGTCGGAGCGCGCCGTGATTTCGCGCTGGCCCATGGCCTGCTCGGGGCTCATGTAGGTCGGCGTCCCCAGCGACATGCCGGTCTCGGTCATGCGCGTTGCGCCGGCTTTGGTGGCGGCGAGCGCGATGCCGAAGTCGGCCACGAGCGCCGCACCATCGTGCAGCAGAATGTTTTCGGGCTTGATATCGCGGTGGATGACGCCGTGCCGATGCGCGTAGTCGAGAGCGCTGGCGACTTCGGTGGTGATGCGCACCGCATCGGGGATAGGCAGCTGCTTCTCGCGATTCAGCCGATCGCGGAGGCTCTCGCCTTCGACGAACGGCATCACGTAATAAGCTGTGCCCTGTACTTCCCCGCTATCGATCAGCCCGAGAATGTGGGGATGCTGCAGCGTCGCGATCGTCTGGATCTCGCGCAGGAAACGCTCGGCGCCGATCACCGCGGCGAGCTCCGGCCGCAGGACCTTGATGGCGACCTTCCGCCGGTGCCTGAGATCTTCCGCGAGATAGACCGTTGCCATCCCGCCCTGCCCGAGCTCCCGCTCGATGCGATAGCGGTCGGCGAGCGCGGTGGTGAGCCGGTCGAGCGCCTCAGTCATGGAGAAATCTCCAGACCCGGGTTGGGTTGCCGCTGTACGCCCCTGGTGTCAGGTCGCGCCCACAACGCCAGCCCTTCCCGGCACGGGCCATCGCGGGCTGGAGTGTTTGGCTCAGCCAGTATCCCCCGTCGCTTGAGCGACACCAGCCGAGCCGTCGCTTCAGCGACGACCGGCCAACCCGCGCCGAGCTCCCGCTCGATGCGATAGCGATCGGCGAGCGCGGTCGTGAGCCGGTAGAGCGCCTCAGTCACGGGCGAATCTCCGCATCGTTGGTGGCACCACTCGAGTCGCGGGCGACACCATTCGAGTCGCAGCTGCCGAGCCGTCGCTTGAGCGACGACCCGGCGGGCGGAACCGTTGAGCCTCGCGCTCACGGAGAGTTTGCCTCGTGGGCGGTCAGGCGCCGGCGGAACTCGGTCAACCAATTGGGAACGACGACCAGCTGGAAGTTTT
>JBDUEA010000362.1:0-3261 GCA_040002695.1 Gemmatimonadota bacterium
TGACCGCATCGCCGATCGAGCCCAGAGTCACTTCGGCGCGCTCCTTCGCCTCGAACAGTGATTGCTTGAGACGCTTCTGGTCACTGATATCGCGCGCGATCGTCGAGAAGAACTCGATGGAACCATCGGGGCGACGGTGCGCCATCGTGATCTGGGAGAGCGTGACCTCGCGGGCGTCAGACATCAGCACCGTTGACTCGCCGCTCCAGACGCCCTCCTTCACGGCGCCGGCGAAGGCCTCCGCGCGGAGCATTGCCCGGGTCCAGGCGGGCGCGCCGGCACCGCCATCAGCATGGGCGGATTCCGGATCGATGCCCAGCAGCCGGCGCCCCGCCTCATTGACGTACAGCACTCGGGCCGCCGCATCGGTGAAGCAGACGAAATCCGTGGTTGCTTCGAGCACCGCCGCGAGACGATGCTGCGTCTCGGTAAGGACGGCGGTCTTGTGCCTGCCGAGTCGAAGGCTCGCCGCCATCGCGACGGTGAGCGCCGCCGCGAGACCGAGCGCGGCGAAGAGCGCCCGACGGGCCGTCCGCACGACCTCGAACGCCTCCTCTCCGTCGATCTCAGTCGCGATGCCGACGCCACGGAGGCTGTCCCACGACCACGCTCCCACGACGCGTGCGGGCCGATATCCGGTGTAGCCGTCGAGATCGAGTCCCGCCTTCATGCCAAGCGTGGTCTGGTGGACGGTGCCGATCGCGGTGGAATCGTCGAAGCGGCTGCCGCTCAACAGGCGTCCGCTGGGATCGTAGAAATAGGTCTCCCCGGATTCGAGGATCCTGCCACGTAGTGCAAGGCGACTGAGTTCCTTCCGCGCATCGATCCGGAAGCCGAGCACCCCGAGGATCCGCCCGCGCGCATCTCGCACCGGGGAAACCGCAAGCAGAATGTCCGGATTATTTCCGCTGGGGCTCGAGCCGGCAGGAGGGAACGGTTGCGTGAGACTCGTGCCGGCCGCGAGCGCCCGCGCGAGGCCGCGGCGCACCGGCGCGGTCAGCTCAGCGGGCGGCGCTCCGTCCGGCTGTCCCGACGCGACCGGATCGAGCTCGGGGGTGACGAGCCAGAACCCATCGAAGTCATTGATGCGGAGGATCGGGACCAGGAGCGTCCGGAGTGCGGCGGGAGCGGTTCCATCGTGCCGTGCATTCTGGATCAGGTGAACGACCACTGGAGAAGCGGCCCAGTACGAGGCCAGAGTTTCCTGACGAGTCGCCCAGTTGCGCGTGGCTTCGCGCGTCGTGCCGAGAACAGTGAGCAGCGTGCTCTGGAGTGACCGCCGCGTCGTGCGCTCGACGCGCCCCAGCGCCCAGCGGGCCGCGAGCCCCACACCGAAGACGAACAGAATGACAGTTGCTGGAATGATGATCCCCGGGATCCAGAATACGACTCGACGGCCATGAGCCGCAGGCGCAGGCCGCTCGGGCTGGAGGAGCATCGGTCACCGGGGATGATTGCGGACGAGAGCGGAAGAAGATCGATGGTATGATCGTGGGTGCAGGGGGGATACAGATGTGACTTCGGTCACAGGGACGGGGCGGACAGAGCGGACAGAGCGGCGACCCAGTGGCGACCGAGTGGGCGGACGGGGCGGACGAAAATAGGGGAGGGGTGGATCCTGGTCAGAGCTACTGCGTGCTGAGCAGCTGCTGGATGAAGCGGGCGGGGACGCCGTAGACGATGCGACCGTTGCTGCCTTTTTCTCCGCCGTACAACACACCGACCACCGCGCCGGTCCGGTCGAAGATCGGGCTGCCGCTGGCGCCCTGCGCGCCATAGCTGTCGAGTTGCAGCAGATCGCCCACGACGCGCGATGCGGTGCCGAGGGTGAGCGTGGCGGCGACGCCCTGGTCGTGCCACTCACGCCCACCGGCCAGATCGGGCCCGAAGGGGAAACCGAGGATCGCGACCGGATCGCCCACACGAAGGGACGAGTCGGCGGAGGCGATGTTCTTGATCACGGGGATTCCCCGGTGCACCGTCACCCGGAGCAGGGCAAGGTCCGCGCTCTCGGAGATGCCGACGAGATCAGCCTTGAAGTTCTGATTGGACCCATTGAACACCACGCCGATCTTCGCCGCGACATTGCCGGTCGCATCGGTCACCACGTGCTTGTTGGTGACGAGGAGTCCGCCATTGAGATCGGTGTGCACGCCGAACGCCGAGCCGGTGTAGGTGTCGTCGTTGGCGAACTTGACGAAGACCATGGCGACGGCATCCTGGTTCGCGGCGTTGATTGCCGCCGCGTCGATGCCGGCCGCCGCAGACATGTTACGCTGCCGGCGGATGGCCGTCTCGAGCTGGGACCGAAGATCGGCGATCGCCGCGGGATTTCTCCCGCCGATTTCAATCTGGTTGCGCAGCGCCTCGACGGTCGCGCGCGCGCTGTCGAGCGCGGACTGCATCAGCGTCGTGTTGGCGGAATCCGAGTCGATCTGGCGCCGGAGGCTGTCCACCCGTCCCAGCAGCGCTCTCCGCTCCGCTTCGAATCGTTGTGAAGCGGACGCTCCCTGCCAGAAATAGGCGCCGGTCACGCCGAAGAGCAGCAGCACCAGCGCCATCGTGGTCCGCCTGAGCGTCGTGGTCTGGCGGCGGACCTCCGCCTTGACCCGGGTAGTCGTGCTTCCGCCCGCCCTCGGCGCCTTCGCTCCAGCCGCGCCGGCCGCGCCGGCCGCGCCGGCCGCGCCGGCCGCGCCAGCCGGGCCGGCCGGGCCGCCCACACTTGCAGCTGCCGAGGCGGCTGCAACCGCCCGGCGCGCTTCTGGCGAGGGGTTCTCCAGTGTGCGCCGAGGCGGCTGCGGATTGTTCGAGGGAAAGAGCGCAGTACCGGGAACCGGCGCCGGCTGCTCGGCATCCTGGAGTCCGCCGACTCGAGTGCTCGCCGGTGAAGCCGTCGGCGGCGTCGCGACGATGGGACCATCGCCGATCAGCGTGAACTGCAGTCGCGGCCCGTTGAGACCGAACTGCATGACGTCCTTGGACGCGAGCACATGATCGTCCGAGAGCCTCCGGCCATTGACGTAGGTGCCGTTGGTGCTGCCGAGGTCGCGGAGTACGTAGAGCCTGCCGGTGAGTGTGACGCTGGCGTGGCGGCTGGAGACGTCGAGGTCGCTGTCGGCATCGAAGCGAAGATCGCAGTTCGGATGCCGCCCGATCGTGATGAAATCCTGGCCGAGTACATCGGTCTGGCCGGCGCGGAGGCCGGAGAGAAAACTGAATTGCGCCTTCATGTCGCCGGCCGCGCGGCCGCGCTCACCGGCG
>JBDUEA010000363.1:0-3236 GCA_040002695.1 Gemmatimonadota bacterium
GTAGGTCGTAGGTCGTAGGTCGTAGGTCGTAGGTCGTAGGTGGTCGGTGGTCGGTGGTCGGTGGTCGGTAGCTTGAGTCGGGCTTCGCTCGCCCGGCTCCCGCTCACTGCTCACCTCTCACCGCTAACCCCTTCCTTGTGTCCGCGCTGATCGTTCTGCATGTTCTCCCACCCTGAAAAATCACGCGGTCGCCAGGTTTGATCCGCGCCCCAGATAGGCCAGCGTCAGCATGATGGCGCTGATGATCACGTGCGGCAGGTTGAGCAGAATGGTCGAGCCGGCGGGATGATGCTGGACGCACCCGGTCACCAGGTAGATGGCGGCGTCCATCGCGTAATACCAGCCGAACGCCGTGAGGCTCAGGCGTGAGGCTGCACCCGAGCTCAGCGCGGCGGCGAGCAGCAGCAGTGCGGTGAGGCCATGGGTAACGTCGTCAGCCGCGCCGATCATGTAGAGCCCAAGCATCGAATGCTCGCCTGCCGCGCTCATGTCGACATGCGACATCCCGCCGTTGAATTGCGGGATGTATCCCAGGGCCACTACCAGCGCGAAGAAGACGGCAAACCCGAACGCACTCCAGCGCAAGGTCCGATCCGATGCCATGGTTTCGCTCCGGTAAGAAGGTGGGATCGCCAGAGGGTAACGTCCCGAGGCCTTCTTCGGCAACCTCGCGTCGCCGACGGGTGATTCGACGGTGGCTTCGGAGAGCCGGCATACTCGTCGCCGTGCTGTTCCTCTTCTCCGCACTCGTGAGCATCAAAGGCTTTCTGGAGGCGCCGTCCGTCACGATCGCCTCCGCCGCTGATTCCAGCGTGTCGATCAGAGAGGTAACCGGTCTTTATCCGGTCAGCATGAGCCGGGTCGCGACGCCGCACTCGGTCGCCGAGATCTCGGCGCTGGTCGCCGCGGCTCCCGGACCGATTTCGATTGGCGGCGGCCGCTACAGCATGGGCGGTCAGACCGCTACACCCGACGGCTTGCAGCTGGACCTCCGGGAATTCCACGGCGTCGTCAGTCTGGACACTGCGGCGCGCACGGTCACGGTGCATTCGGGCACCCGCTGGCGCGAAGTCCAGGAGGCGATCGACCCCGCCGGGCTGTCCGTCAAGATCATGCAGACCTATAACACCTTCACCGTCGGCGGCGCGCTCTCCGTCGATGCGCACGGCCGTTACATCGGGCAGGGACCACTGGTGCGGTCGGTGCGGGGAATTACGCTCGTGCTCGCTGATGGGCGCGTGGTGCATGCCAGCGCCACCGAGCACCCCGAACTCTTCTATGGCGCCATCGGCGGGTACGGCGCGCTGGGCGTCATCGCGGACGTCACGCTCGACCTGGCGACGGACGTTCCGGTCGCGCGCCTCGATCGCACCATGCCGATCACGGAATACCTGCAATTCTTCCGGGACTCGGTGCAGCCGGATTCAGCCGTCATTTTCCACAACGCGGATATCTACCCACCGGCGTACGAAACCGTGCACGCGGTATCGTATGCGCAGACGACGCTTCCGGTCACGATTCCCGAGCGCATCCAGCCGCGGGACCAGGGAAGCTGGGTGCACCGCACCGCATATACGATTATCAGCGGTGGACGCGCCGGCAGCTGGATCCGCCAGCACGTCATCGATCCGTGGGTTTTCAGGGGACACCCGGTGACCTGGCGCAACTACGAAGCCAGCTACGACGTAAGCGAGCTCGAGCCTTCTTCGCGCGCGAAGGATACCTACGTCCTGCAAGAATATTTCGTCCCCGCCGACAGTCTCCCGCTCTTCGTGCCGCGGATGGGACGGATTCTCCGCGACCGCCACGTCAATGTCGTGAACGTCTCCATCCGTCATGCGCTTCCGGATCCAGGAACGTACCTCGCGTGGGCGCCCACCGAAGTCTTTGCCTACGTCCTCTACTACAAGCAGGCCACCGACCCCGAGGCGCAGCGCGCCGTCGGCCGCTGGACGCGAGAGCTGGTCGAAGCGGCGATTCAATCCGGCGGCCGCTACTATCTGCCCTACCAGCCGCACGCGACCCGCGAACAATTTCGCCGCGCCTATCCGCGGTCGAAGGAGCTGTTCGCGCTCAAGCAGCAGGTTGACCCGACCGGCAAATTCACCAATACGCTCTGGGACCTCTATCGTCCGGACATCCTGGGCAAGGCCTCCGATGTGAGCGCCGTGCGCATGCCCGGGTTCCTGCCTGCCGAGGCAAGAATGGCACTCGATACAACATCGGGTTACGCGAGATCCGAAGCGGAAGAATACCTGACGCATCCGGAATGGGACCTGGTCTATACCAGTGAAGCGTATGCCCGATGGCTGAGCGCCGGAAAAGCGCCGAGCGCCTTTCCATACCTCGCATCGGTCGGGACGTTCTGGCGTGGGTACGCCGCGACGTGGCAGGTCTGCCGAACCAAGTACCCCAGCAGCATCGGCGCGCACGTCATGCTCGGCGTCATCGGCATCAGCACCGCGCTCGAGTATGGCCTCAAGGCAGGCTATGAGAACACGATCGGGAGATTGACCGAGCTCGATCGACCAGCGGCGGGAACGGCGGAGGACAGGTACGCCGCCGAGGTATCCGAGGCATATGCACGATTGATCGTGCAGCACGGATGGTACGAATTCGGATTCGGGTCCGCACTCGGTCGCCTGTGGACCGACGTGCCTTTCTTTGGTCCTGGTTTTCTCCGGAAGATCGAGCGGCGGTTCGCGCTATCCGGTGAATATGCGATCAAGGCCGTGTACGCCTCGATCATCGGCGTCGCCACGTCGTCTGCCTACAGTGAGGATGAAACAAAGCGCGAGATGATCGTGGCCGGGTGGAATGATTCACTCGCGCTGAATGTTGCGGGGACGCGCGATTCCGCGCTCACGCAGCTGCATCGTGTCGGTTGGCTGGACCGCCGCTACGCGCTGCTCAGCGTGCCGCGCTACACGCCGTACAGGGACGCCCTGCTCGCGATGAGCCGGCACGCCGATCAAGTCAGGGTCGCCGAGATCTCGGCAAATCGTGTGGTTGCCTTTACTGGCGTGGCGAAGCACGGATGGAAGGCGCCCGCGCGCACGAGCGTGGTCGTAGCGTACGCGACGCCATCGGAGCCAGAGAAGGTTCGCGTGGTCCTGACGGTCGACGCGCGAGACCTGCTCACCGTCCTCGCGGCGGTCGGGAAGGAAGGAGACTTCGCGGTGGATCACATCTATGATTACTGATGCAACTCCAGCGGTGAGGGGTGAGGGGTGAGG
>JBDUEA010000364.1:0-3236 GCA_040002695.1 Gemmatimonadota bacterium
GTAGCTGAGCGCAGCGTCGGCCTCACGAGCTATCAGTAGACCTTCTACTTTTTCATGAACTCCGGCCAGGTGCCTCTTCACCCATCCCATGTACCGGAGGACTTGGCCGAGCGCTTGGTCGCCAGTGAAATTCCGCTTGAGTTCTACAACGAGCCAACGCCCGTCACTGCGGTGTCGCGCCAGAAGGTCAATTCTACCAATAGCGCCACAAGGGTATTCATAGCCGGCCTCGGGATCCGCATCCTCCTCATAGAGCTTCCATTGTTCGCCAAGGCTCGTCTGTTGCCAGTTGTCGCGGATGAATTGGTGCAGATGTCTTTCGAGTCCGAAGCTGGGCGACATGCTTGCTGGCCGTTCGCTTTCCAAGCCGACGCCTGGGACCGAGGTGGGCGTGTCTATGACCGATCCCAGCTCTTCCTCTACACGCCACCAGAGTGCGTCCAACACCCAAAGGTCTACTCCGGTGGCGACAGCGATACCCAAGAGGGCTGCATTCACCGTCTCATACTTCTCCCCAAAGGACTGCCCAAAAAGATCTGGCCATACATCCAGCGTCTTCATGGCCCCTTCTGATACTCGATTCCAAACCCCATATTTTTCGGGGAACGCGATCAGTAGAATTGGGGTCAGAACAGCCTTACTTAAACAAGGTACAAATGCCGGCCCCCTCGGAGGCACCAGTTCGTCGAGCCTGTCGCGAATAGACCGTTCCTCGTCAATCAGCACTAAGAGTGCCCTACGGAGCTTAGGCATATCCATGCAAATCGCCGGTTCAAGCCTCTGAAGCGAGACCCAGTGACGGTTGTTCCGGAATTGAAGGAAGAGACGAAATTCTTCTTCTGTAAGGCGCTCTATACCCGCCCGTGTGAAGAGTGGCTGATAGCGCGCCAGCACCGAGTCCTTTGCTTCCATCAGCTCGCGAAGCTCGTGATCTCCTGGCGCGGCCGCACGAATCTCGCGCAGCGTAGCTACCACATCGGCCATACCCATCGAGCCCTCCTTCATCCGCAGCTAGAGGCAGAGTTCAAGATTCGGTGACAGCCGGCATCCAAGCTGCACTAGGTGGGCACCAAGTGGCCTCGCTAGCGGTCATGAGTCACAGAAGGATGCAGTTCTTCCACCTGCTCAATCGCCGCCTTGATCACCGCCCAAGCCTGATTGGATGAAGCCGTGGTGTTCGAAATACAATCCGGGCGTGTGTCCGCGACAAGGGCTCTGGGAAACAACTGCCCATAAGATCGATGTGGCGACGACTGCCGCTCGGCAACTGACCGCTCAATTTTCTAGGGCGTTGCCGTTTCCCCTCGGCCTCATTCCTCACCCTGCAAGCCACCCCGCCACCCGCCCCATCGCGAGCAACGGAACCCATGTCAGCCATCGCTGTCTCCGGCGCTCCCGCGCTCTGCCAACGTCACGGCGGAAGCCCTCGCTAGCAGGCTTTCGGTCGGGATCGCCCCGTTCGCCTGAACGGATCAGCCACGAATGAAAATGTGGCGAGGCTCTGGGAATCCAGAGCCTCGCCACCTATTCTCGCCCCGACTCCATTCCCTCCCAATCATCATCGTGGTCTCCAACCCCAGCTCTCCTATCGCCGAGCCCGACTCCCCCGCCCTACCGCCTCGTCGGCCCATCCTCCCGATTCACAAACGTCATCGCGAATGGCCCCACCGCGTGCACCTGCACCACCGTCAGGCCCTGCACCGTCGCGAAGTGATTCGCGTTGGCCGGCGCCGTGATGAAGTCGCCCGGGTGGAGCGGCGGCAGGAGTTTGTCCCGCGAGAACTTGTCTCCCAGTCCCACGAAGAACGTCCCGCTGATGACGGTCACGTTCTCATCGGTCGGATGAAAGTGCGCCGGCAGGATGTAGCCGTTGGGGAACCGGAGCCGGATGGTGAAGAAGTCCCCCGCATGCGCTGGATTGCCCTGCAGCACCGCGATCTGGGCACCGGCCGGAAAGATCGGCGGCGCCGGCTGCCAGTTGAGATCGTCTCCATTCATGATGGTGTGATGATGGCCGGCCGCGGACGTTGCAGCCGCAGCCTTCGGTGCGTCCTGCGCCCCCAGGTCCGGAGCGCCGCTCTGGGAACAGGCGATCGCGAGCATCATCGGGGCCACCCAAGTCAGGCGAAGGCCGAAATGTCGTGCACTCATTGAAACTCTCCCGTCAGAGTACGTAATGTGATTCCGCTGCCCGTTCGCGAGCACGAGAGCGGGGCGGCAGCTTCTCGAGCCTGCCACCGTGTGCGAGTCTAAGACGGGGCAATCGTCCAAGTATCGTTTTCCAACTGGAATGGTCTTTACGTGTTTCGCCTTCAATTGCTCGGATCAGCATCACTGACTGGCCCGGATGGCCCGGTCACCGGCCGCGCGACGCAGCCTCGCCGCATGGCCCTCCTCGCCCTGCTCGGCAGCTCCCTCGATTCCACCATGAGCCGGGACCGCCTCGTCGGCCTCCTCTGGCCCGAGTCCGACGAAGTCACTGCTCGCCACCTGCTCGCCGACTCGGTCTACATCCTCCGGCAGACGTTGGGCCCGAAGGCGATCGTCGCATCGGGTGAAGATCTGAGGCTCAACCCCGAAATCATCGCGGTCGATGTCCCCGCCTTCCGCCAGGCGACCGCCGCTCGGCGCTGGCGCGAGGCACTCGCCCTCTATCGCGGGCATTTTCTCGATGGGCTGCTCCTCCGGAACGCCGGCGAGTTCGAGCATTGGGCCGATCGCGAACGCACTCGACTCCGGCACGACGCGGCCGGCGCCGCCGCAGCACTCGCCGCGAATCTCGCCGAGCAGGACCAGGCCGGAGACGCAGTCCCGTGGGCCGAACGGGCACTCGAGCTCGCACCCTACGACGAGACCGCCTTCCGCCAGCTCTTCGAGTTGCTGATCAAGCTGGGCAACCGCTCCCGCGCGGAGGCAACCGCACGCTCGTTCATCGAGCAGCTTCAGCATGATCTCGAGGTCACACCATCGCTGGAGACGATGGAGGTCATCCGCCGCGCGCGCGGCTTGCACCCGGCGGAGCCGATCGTGGTCGTCGCCCGGACGACATCGGCAAGGCATCGGCGGCGGCACCCTGATCTCACCACCCGGAACCTCACCCTCCAGGGTCGCTATCTCTGGCACCGGCGCACTCGCTCCGCGGTCGAGCGGGCCATCGACTATTTCACTCGCGCCACCGAGCGGAATCCCCACTCGGCCGAGGCGTGGTCGGGACTGGCCGACTCATGGACCGTGCT
>JBDUEA010000365.1:0-3216 GCA_040002695.1 Gemmatimonadota bacterium
ACGGCGGACCACAAGTTCACCACTACACCCACAACGATTCAGTGCTCTCTGCCCTCCCCGTTCTCCCCGCCTCCGCGGTGAACTCTTTTGCCGTAAGCCCGCGGAGAGAAAAGGCTCAGCTCGAAAAACCGATTCCGAGCCGGTCGAGCACTTTGAGCAGGAGTCCGGGCTGCTCGCCAGCATCCACCTTCCTGAGTGCTCGGGTGACCGCGTCCACTGCCAGGCCGCGGAGCGGCTCCGGCGGATACGGAAACGGCGGGCGCCTGACGAGTGCCAGGTCGATCAGCTCACTCGGTACCTCGAGTGCCAGATGCGCGAGAATCTTTCCCGCCAGGTGAGTACTGCCGAGCCCATGACCGGTGTATCCCAATCCGTAGACCACGCGACCGCCGCGTGCCGCGCCGAAGAATGGTGTCAGGCGGGTCGTGGAGGCGATCGGGCCGCCCCAGGCGTACGGAAATTCGAGACCAGCGAACGTGGGGAAATGCCGGCGGAAACTCGCGCGCAATGCCAGATAGTGCGAAGGCGAGTGATCGCACGCGGGCGACACTTCATTCCGCCGGAAATACTGCGCTTCACTCGTGCCCCAGAGGATCCGGTTGTCCGCGGTGAGCCGGTAGTAGTTGAAAAAGGTGCGGCCGTCCGTGACGCCTTGTCGCGCGCGCCAGCCGATCCGCTCCAGCTGCTCCGTCGCGAGCGGTTCACTCACCAGGACGTAGTCATAGAGCGGAATGAAGCGCGGCAGCAGTTCCGGCAGCAGCTGGTGACTGTAGGCATTCGTCGCCAGTACAATCCTTCGCGCAGTCACCGATCCCCGCTCCGACGCGATGTGCGCCGCGGCGCCCCGCTCGTCGATCCCTGTCACCCTGCTCCGCTCGAACACGCGAACACCAAGAGCTTCCGCCTCGCGCCTGAGCCCGTCCACGAGTTTGACCGGATCCAGAATCCCTCCGCCGGGGGTGAAGACACCACCCACATAGAGCGGCGAGTCGAGCTCCGCGCGCATTTCCGCGGCGTCCAGCAATCGGTGACCGGAGACGCCGAGTGATTGAGCCACTGCAATTCCTCTCCGCGCTTCCTCGAGGTGGCGCGGCGTGAGCGCGGCCGTGAGCCGTCCCACCGGCTCGTAGTCGCAGGCGATCGAGTGGCGGAGGAGATATTCGGTCAGCTCCGAGATGTTGCGCTGACCGACGGCGGCGAGTCGGCGCGCCTCCGGAAGGCCGAAGTGCTCGATGGCGAGCAAGTGAGAGTGGTCGATCGTCTCGCCGAGCATACCGGCGTTACGGCCGCTGGCACCGTAAGCGGCGACGCCCTGCTCCACGATGACGACTTCCCGGTTCGGCGCGAGTGCCTTGAGGTGCAGCGCAGTCCAGAAGCCGGTAAATCCGGCGCCGATGATGGCGATGTCCGCTTCGAGCGCGCCTTCGAGCGGCACGGCGGCGCGGGGCGGACGCTGCGCGAGCCAGAAGCAGGACTGCTCGATGGGTTGCACCGCGGCATGCTACCGGTGTGCCGTCGGGTCGTCAAGCCGCACTCACAGGCAGTGGGGCACGTGCAAAGAGCCGCGATGGGTACCTGCCATCGCGGCTCTTTCCCGGGAATCCGGTCGATGCGCCCGACGCTACGACTTGGTCCAGAAATTCACGAAGCGCTGGCCCTGAGTCGTGACGTCGATGGTGAGCTTGAGTGCATTGGACGTGAAGGAACCCGAGGACGTCACGGCCGTGACAGCGGAGGTCTGGCTGAACGTGCCGGAACCGCAGGCGGAAAAGGTGCCGTTGTCGTGCTGGGCGCCGATGACCGGAAGGTCGAGATCCGCGACGTAGGTCGTCGTCGTCAGCTGCAAGGTACCCGTCGCCCCCGGCGGAGTGAACGTACCCTGCCCGATGATCTGGATCGAATCGAGGGAATAGGTGCCGGAAAGATTGGGAACCGGGCACGGTGCGGTCACCCTGTCGCTGCATGCGACCACCAGGGCGACTGCGGCTCCGGCGGCGAGCGTCCCGACTGCGAAATGCGCGAAATACACGACGGACCTCCTCTCAGAGATGGGGCGTCATCCGGCCAACCCGCGCGGATGACGCCCGTAGACCCCGGAGCCGGCCCGTTCGGTCGGGTCAGTCTCCGTTCCTGAACGTAATCTTGAACCCGTCCGGATCCGATAGCGCGAAGAGCCGGTCACCCCACGGCGTCTTGTGCGGCTCGATGTCCAGCTTCGCGCCGCGCGCCTTGAACTGCGCCGCCAGCTGATCCAGATCCCTCCCCGTCTTGCACCAGATTCGATGACCGACACCCTTCACGCGGTCCCGCCCCTTCGCGAAATCATCCTGGCCGATCATGATGACGACCGACCCGGCCTTCAGGTGCACACCCATGAGACGGCCATCCTGTTCCCACCGGTCCGCTTCCACGAAGCCCAGAATGTCGGAATAGAAGTGGATGCTGCGTTGCAGATCGGCCACGGTGAAGCCTGGAACCGCCGATCGAAGGCGGAGCGTTTCCGGCTGTTTTCTGGCCTTGGGCCTGGCGGCTTTTCGCGGGGATGCCTTGGCCTTGGGACGAGCCACCGTCCGTTTCGCCGTCTTGGCGCGGGCGGGAGCTCGCTTGGCGGACTTGGCGCGAGGCGTGGGTCGCTTGACGGATTTTTTCGCCATCGGGTCTCCAGTGTACGGGGGAGAGCCAAGGTATCGCGCGGCGCGCGCGGCTGCCAGTCGGTACGGCGCTGAATTTGTGGGAAGATGTAGCGGAGGGCGCTGCGCTGGACCGGATGGCCGATCGGGAGAATCGATCAGCCCGGCCACAGGTAGAGGGCGCGATACAGCTCGACGTTCCGCTGGATCGCCATGATGTAGCCCCGGGTCTCATCGAAGGGAATCCACTCGGTGAAGACCTCGGGGTCCTTGGCACCGGGATAGCCGGACCACTGATCGGCACGGCGCCGACCGGCGTTGTAGGCCGCGAGCACCCGCGGCAGGTCGTCATAGTCCTTGAGCAGCCCAGCGAGGTGCTGGACCCCCAGCTTCAGATTCAGGGACGGATCGTTCAGCAGATCGTCGTTCCATGCCTCGATCCCCGCGGCCCGCGCGGCGGGACGAGCGACTTCCGGCATCAACTGCATCAGTCCCCGTGCGCCGGCACGGGAGAGTGCCCGGGAATCGAACATCGATTCCTGCCGGATCAGGCCGGCCACCAGGGCGGGATCGACCTTGTTGCGCC
>JBDUEA010000366.1:0-3202 GCA_040002695.1 Gemmatimonadota bacterium
GGTACTGGAAGGGCTTCGACAAGGCGACGCCGATTCCGGCGAACACCGTGACGCCATTCACCGTGGACATGCACCAGCAGCTCTATCGCTTTCTCAAGGGACATCGGCTGATGGTGCAGGTGCAGAGCACGTGGTTTCCACTATATGACCGGAATCCGCAGACCTTCGTGCCGAACATCTTCAAGGCCAGGGCGACGGACTACAAGGCGCAGGAGCACCGCGTGTGGCACACGGCGAAGTGGGCGTCGAGAGTGGAGGTGGGGGTGTGGAAAGAGTGACGAGTTGAAAGTTGAAAGTTGAAAGTAGGAAGTAGGAAGTCGAAGGTTGAAAGTTGAAAGTTGAAAGTAGAAAGTTGAGGTGCTGGGCTTGAATGCCCTCAGGATGACAACAGAGGGGCTGACGACCGTTCTTCTACTCAATCCCCCGGGTAAATCGATGTCAGGCAGCTCATGCAGATTTCGTATTCCGTACGCGGCACCTGATCGACGGCGCCGAGCCGGGGATCGTCGCGGACGTCGTCGAGCTCCCGCCAGCGCCCGTCCAGCCGGACGCGCAGACACCAGCTGCACATCATGAGCTTGTCCGCGCTCCTCGGAATCGTGGGGTCGAGAATGGGAAGCGCCATTTTTCGCACTTCCTCGGCGACCAGGAACGATTCGGTTCGAACGAGTGCGTCGCTTGTGGGTGAGAGGCGCAACGTGAGCCGCCGCCTCAGCGCCGGCGAGTCGCAGCGGAAGGGTACCGTGCAGGTCGCGCCTTTTCGCACCCGATCGTACAGTGTGCGGTAAATTTCCCGCGTCGTCAGGTCGGCAATAAAATCGGTGACGCGGCAGCCAATGACGGCATCGGGCCGCAACAAGTCCCCGCCGTTCGACCGGGCGAAGGCCATCCACCCTTCGTCGACTCGGCAGATCCGGTCCTGCTCATCTATGCAATATTCCATCAATGCGTCGGGAATTGCCGGGTCCTCCGTGCGAGTGCGTTACTCGCCAATATACCCGGAGGGCGGCCGCAGGCCGCCCGCTTACCCCTCCGACCTCAGCACCGACGCCGGCTCCGCGGCTGCGGCTCGACGGGCGGGGAGGTAGCTCGCCAGCAGAGCGACCGCGATCAACGCCGCCGGCATCGCGATATAGGTCGGGAGGTCGAGCGAGCTCACGCCATAGAGCAGGCTCTCTAGTAGTCTCGTCGCCCCCGCAGCGAGCATCAGACCAAGTGTGACGCCGATCGAGATGAGCCGCGCCCCGTCCCCCAGGATCATCCGAAGCACGTCCCCACTTCTCGCTCCGAGCGCCAGGCGAATGCCGATCTCCCGCGTCCGCCTTGCCGCCGAAAACGCGATGACGCCATAGAGCCCGGACATCGAGAGCAGAAGACCTACGGCACCGAGAATACCGGTGACCAGGGCGGCGACCCGTTGCGGCAACAGTGCCACTGCCATCGACGCTTCCAGTGGAGTGACGGTGGTGCGCGGCGCGTTCGGATCGGTCGCCGAAATCGCGGCCTCGAGCGCCGGAGCAACCGACCCGATGCCGGGAGCGGAGCGGATCAGGAGCGAGCGTTTGGCCAGCCAGTACTGCGCAAGGGGAAAGTACGCCAGCGCCGGCGTCGCCTCATCGAGTGAAGCGTACTTGGCATCGCGGACGATCCCCACGATCGTGACCCGGGCCCCATGATAGTCGAAGGTCCGACCCAGGGCGCTTCCGTCCGGCGAGAGCCGCTTCGCAAGTGTCGCATTGACCACCGCGACTTTGGCGGAACGTTCGTCGTCTGTCACTCCGATCACTCGTCCCGCGACGAGCGGCAGCCGCAACACAGAAAAATATCCGGATCCAACCAGTATCTGTTCGATGGGCAAACGACCGTTGGCATCTGTGGCGGCGTTTCCTTCCACGCCGATATCGTCCCCACTCCGGTGCAGATTGAGCGGGACGATGGTCGTATAGGCCGCTGAAGTCACGCCCGGAATCTCGGCGACCCGCTCCTCGAGCGCCCGATAGAAGGCGCGTCCGCGCGCTTCATCATACCCCCAGGCTTCGACATCGAGTGGCAGGGCCGAGACGCCGGCGGTTTCGAACCCGGGATCGACGCGTCCGGCGCGCTGGAGAGCGCGGACAAACAGACCCGCTCCGACCAGGAGCACCAGCGAGACCGCGAGCTGGACCACCACGAGTGCGCTTCCGATGAGCGAGCGCGACGCCGTGCTCCCGTCCGAGCCATCCCGCATGCGTGCGGAGACCCCTGTCCTCACGGCCTGCCGAGTGGGAGCGAGCCCCACTGCCAGCCCGGCAAGCAGCGAAACGATCATCGCAAAGGCGAACACCCGGGGGTCGGGCGAGAGTACCAGGCGGATCGGTACCTCGGTCGGGATCGGCAGCCGCTCCAGTGCGGCCGTCGCGGCGAGTGCGACCAGGATTCCACCCAGGGCGCCGAGTCCGAAGAGGACGAGGATCTCGGTCAGCAACTGTCCGATGAGTCGTCGGCGAGTGGCACCAAGCGCGATGCGCACGGCCATCTCGCGGCGGCGGGAGACTGACCGGGCCGAGAGGAGTGCCGCGACATTCACGCTCGCGATGAGCAGAACCAGTGTCGCCGCGCCGAGCAGCAGGGCGAGGAATCCGGTCAGCGTGGAGGTCGCATCCGGGGGAAGTCCGGTCAGTGGAGAAATACGAATGGCCGAATAGGGCCTGAGCTCCGGCGGTTCCGTGGCCGCGTCGGCGGTGGTGAGCGTTGAGAGTTCCGCATAGGCCGCGTCGCGCCGGACGCCGTTTCGGAGGCGTGCGCCGATTCGAAGCCAGGTGGCGGAAGGATCCAGAGTCGAGCCGGCTGATCGGAGCGCACGCTGCATGTGCAGCGGAACCCAGGCGTCGGTCCTGATCGGCGCATCCATGCCCTGGAAATCAGCGGGTGCGATGCCGATGAGCGTGAAGTGCTGTCCGTTCACCAGAACGTCTCGACCGACCGCGCTGCTGTCCCCGCCAAGATGGGCCCGCCAGAACGCGTCCGATACGACGATGACGGGATGCGTCAGCTCCGTCTGGTCCTCTTCGGGGAGGAAGAAGCGGCCGAGGGCGGGGCGGACGCCGAGCGCCGCGAAGAGATTCCCGCTGACGAGATTGCCGTAGACTGCCTCGCCCGAGCCGGAGCCGCCGCGCACCGTCAAGGAAACTTTGGTCCAGGCCAGGACGCCATCGAGCGTGCG
>JBDUEA010000367.1:0-3153 GCA_040002695.1 Gemmatimonadota bacterium
CGGTGGACCGGGTGCGCCGAGAGCTCGGCCGTCAGCTCGCGCGCGAGCATCCGGCGCCGAGCGCGGACGTGGTCTTCAGTGTACCGGACAGCGCCAACGCGATGGCGCTGGGCTTCTCGGAGATTTCCGGGATCAAGCTCGAGAACGGTTTGATCCGCAATCACTACGTCGGCCGTACGTTCATCAACCCGACGCAGGCGATTCGCGTCGCCAAGGTCAAGATCAAGTTCAATCCGGTGCGCGGCGTCATTGAGGGGAAGCGCGTCGTGATTGTAGACGACAGCCTGGTGCGGGGGACGACCAGCAAGGGGCTGGTGCAGATGGTCCGTGCCGCGGGGGCGCGCGAGGTGCATCTGCGGCTCTGCTCGCCACCGATCACGGGGCCGTGTCACTACGGGATCGACACGCCGACCAAGGAAGAGCTCATCGGCGCAACGCACAGCACGGAAGAAATCCGGCAGTACCTGGGCGTCGACAGCCTGGGCTATCTCTCACTCGATGGAATGCTCCGCGCAGCGGGCGAGCGCAACAGCTTCTGTCACGCCTGTTTCTCGGGCGATTATCCCACCGACGTCTCCGAGGACCTCGTGCAGCTCAGACATGCCGCCCCGTCCGTCGCGACGATCGCATGACCGGTCCCTACTCACAGCCGGTCGTCTATTTCTTCGGGCAGGGCCGAGCCGACGGCACCGCCACCATGAAGGGGATACTCGGCGGCAAAGGCGCCGGACTCGCCGAGATGACCAACCTCGGCATTTCGGTGCCGCCGGGATTCACCATCGCGAGCAGTCTCTGCCTCACTTATCTCGAAACCAAACAGTTCCCGCCGTGGCTCCGCTCACAGGTCGAGACCAGTCTCCAGCGTCTCGAGGCCGCGACGAACCGGCACTTCGGCGGCGCGGACAATCCCCTGCTCCTGTCGGTGCGCTCGGGCGCGGCGGTATCGATGCCCGGCATGATGGAGACGATCCTCAACCTCGGCCTCAACGACATCACGGTCGAGGGCCTCCACAAGCAGTCGAACAATCCGACCTTCGCGTGGGATTCGTACCGTCGCTTCGTGCAGATGTACAGCGCGGTCGTCTTCGATCTTCCCAAGCATGCCTTCGAGCAGATGCTCGAGGAGCGGAAGCGCAGGTGCAAGGTCGAGCGGGACATTGATCTTCCTGCGACTGAACTCAGCGCGCTGGTGAAGGAGTACAAGGCGCACGTGAAGCAGGCCACGGGACGTCCCTTCCCCGATGATCCGATGGAGCAGTTGTGGGGCGCCATCGCGGCGGTGTTCGAGAGCTGGAATACCCGGCGCGCAATCGACTACCGCAAGCTCCACGACATTCCCGACACCATGGGCACCGCGGTCAACATCGTGACGATGGTGTTCGGCAATCTCGGCGAGGATTCGGGAACGGGCGTCGCCTTTACGCGGGACCCGTCCACCGGAGAGCACGCACTGTACGGTGAATACCTGCTCAACGCGCAGGGCGAAGACGTGGTCTCGGGCACGCGGAATGTCGAGCCGATCTCCCGCCTCAAGGAAAAGATGCCGCAGACGTACGCGGAGCTCGAGCAGATGGCCCGCACGCTCGAGCGTCACTTCCGCGACGTGCAGGACATGGAGTTCACGATCGAACGCGGCAAGCTGTTCATGCTGCAGACCCGTCGCGCGCAGCGTTCGGGGCCGGCCGCCGTGCGGACTGCGTGCGAGATGGTCGATGATGGATTGATCACGGAAGAAGAAGCGGTCGCGCGCATTCCGCCCAACGACCTGAATCAGCTGCTGCACCCCATGATCGACCCCAAGGCGACGCTGGATCTGCTCACCACGGGACTCCCCGCGTCTCCGGGCGCCGCGAGCGGAACGGCAGTGTTCGATGCGGACCTTGCCGAGCTGATGGGCAAGAAGGGCGATCCGGTGATCCTGGTTCGGCGGGAGACGTCACCCGAGGATTTCCACGGGATGGTCTCCGCCAAGGCGATTCTCACGGCGCGCGGCGGCATGACGAGTCACGCGGCTGTCGTCGCGCGCGGCATGGGCAAGCCGTGCGTCGCGGGCGCGCAGAATCTCGAGGTGAATGAGAAGGCGCATGAGTTCAGCGTCGACGGCCGCAAGATCCGTCAGGGGGACTGGATTACGGTCGACGGTGGCAGCGGGAAAGTGTACGCCGGCAAGGCGACGCTGATGTCTCCCGAACTCAGCGGCAATTTTACTCGACTGATGCGCTGGGCGGACCGTCTCCGTCACCTGCGTGTGCGCGTCAATGCGGATACCCCCGCGGACGCGCATCGAGGCCGCGACTTCGGCGCCGAGGGAATCGGGCTCTGTCGCACCGAGCATATGTTTTTCGAGGGGGACCGGCTCATCGCGATGCGCGAGATGATTCTCGCGCAGGATACCGAGGGCCGGAAGAAGGCGCTCGCCAAGCTGCTGCCGATGCAGCGCGGTGACTTCGAGGCGATTTTCCGGGCGATGGAGGGCTATCCGGTCTGTATTCGCCTGCTCGATCCGCCGCTACACGAGTTTCTTCCGAAGGAGCAGCACGAGATCGAGGGCCTGGCCAAGGCGCTCGGCAAGCCAGTAGAGGAAGTCGAGCGGATCATCGAGAGCATGCAGGAGACGAACCCGATGCTCGGCCTTCGCGGCTGCCGGCTGGGCATTACTTATCCCGAGATCACGGCGATGCAGGCGCGCGCGATCTTCGAAGCGGCGTGCGCCGTTGCCTCACGCAAGGGACGCGTGATGCCGGAGGTGATGGTCCCGCTGACATTCAATGTCGTGGAGTTCCGAAAGCAGGCACTGATCATCCGGCAGGTCGCTGAAGAAGTCTTTCGTGAGCGGCAGCTGACGGTGCCCTATCTGCTCGGCACGATGATCGAGTTGCCGAGGGCGGCACTCACCGCCGACGAGATCGCGCGCGAGGCGCAGTTCTTCTCCTTCGGCACGAACGATCTCACCCAGACTACCTGGGGAATCAGCCGGGACGACGCGGGACGATTCCTTCCGTTCTATCTCGAGCACAACATCATCGAGGACGATCCGTTCCAGGTGCTCGATCAGGGGGGTGTGGGCAAGCTCATCCAGATGGCGTGCGAGTTGGGGAGGAAGACGCGGCAGGATCTCAAGCTGGGCATCTGCGGCGAGCATGGCGGGGAGCC
>JBDUEA010000368.1:0-3141 GCA_040002695.1 Gemmatimonadota bacterium
CCCGGCAACAACGGGCGGGTCGGAATGCTCGGCGTCTCCTATGACGGCTGGCTCACGGCGATGGCGCTCCTCGATCCGCATCCGGCGCTCAAGGCGGTGTCCCCTCAGGCGTCACCGGCGGACATGTGGCTCGGCGACGACTTCCACCACAATGGAGCCTTCCGGCTGAGCTACGGCTTCGAGTATGCGGCGATGATGGAAAGCACGAAGGAGAACGACCAGTTCACCTTCGATACGTATGACACGTATGAGTGGTACCTCGCCCTGGGCCCGCTCTCGAATGTGAACGCGAAATACCTTCACGGAAAGATTCCGACCTGGAATGATTTCGCGGCGCATCCGGACTTCGACCAGTTCTGGAAGCGGCAGACCATCGTGCCGTATCTCAACCAGGTGACGGTGCCGACGCTCAACGTGGCGGGGTGGTGGGATCAGGAGGATTTCTACGGACCAGTGGCGATCTACAACCGGCTCGAGCCACTCGACAAGAACGGAAAGAATTTTCTGGTGGTCGGCCCGTGGAACCACGGCGGCTGGGAAGCGCCGGAGGGACGGAAGCTGGGCAACATCGATTTCGGCAGCGCGACATCCAAATTCTTCCGCGACAGCATCCAGGCGCCGTTCTTCGCGTTCTATCTGAAGGACAAGGGGGACTTGAAGCAGCCGGAGGCGATCACCTTCGAGGCCGGTACCAATCGCTGGCGGCACTTCGATGCGTGGCCGCCGCGGAAGGGCGTGAGCGATCGATCGCTCTACTTCCAGCCCGATGGCCGCCTCTCGTTCGAGGCGCCGAAGGCCGCAGCGGGCGCGGATTCATTCGTGTCCGATCCGGCGCACCCGGTGCCCTATCGTAAGCGGCCGATCCAGCCGACCTATGATCCCCGCGGCAGCGGCTGGTACACCTGGCTCACCGAGGACCAGCGTTTCGTGGATGACCGGCCCGATGTGCTGAGCTGGCGGACCGATGTGCTCGATCACGACGTGACGATCGCCGGCGATGTGGTCGCGAAGCTCTTCGCTTCGACAAGTGGGACCGACGCCGACTGGATCGTGAAACTCATCGACGTCTATCCCGAGAGCGTTCCCGGCGACGCCAAGATGGGTGGGTATGAATTCATGGTGTCGAATGAGGTATTTCGCGGTCATTTCTGGAAGAGCTTCGAGCACCCGACCGCGATTCCTTCCAATGTCGTGGAGCCGTACTCCGTCGGGTTGCACGGTCAGAGCTACAGCTTCCTCAAGGGACACCGGATCATGGTGCAGGTCCAGAGCAGCTGGTTCCCGCTGATCGACCGGAACCCGCAGACCTTCGTGGCCAACATCTTCGAGGCCCGAGCCTCGGATTATCGCCGGGCGACGCACCGGGTTTATCGGTCGGCGAAGTATCCGAGTCACGTGGTGCTGCCGGTGGAGGAGGGGGAGCACGAGTGACGGATGACGGGTGACGGGTGAAAAGTAGAAAGTGAAAGGTAAAAGGTAGAAAGTAGAAAGTAGAAAGTAGAAAGTGCGTAAGGGAGAGGAGGCGCCGGCTGCAGCGCTGTCAGTGCGCCTCCGTCCGCTGTCCCTTCGCGCTCCGCTCGCTTTCTCCTCCCCTGCCCGTTACAGCTGCCCTCTCAGCAATCCGGCCAGCTGCTCGCTGGCGCGCTCGGTCCACGAACGCCTCCGCCAGGCCTCGAGGGTCGCCCGACGAGCGTGTTTCTTGTCGTTCTCGAAAACCTCGACCTGGGCGAGAGCGAATTCGGGGCAGTGAATGTTGAGGTTCGCCTCGTCGTTGAGCCGGAAGGAGCGGCTGTCGAAGTTGGTCGACCCCACCGACGTCCAGAGCTCATCCACGATCATCACTTTCGTGTGGTACATCGTCGGCAGATACTCGTAGATCGCCACATTCGATTCGAGCAGAGGGCCCCACAGGCCGCGCGATGCCCGCTGGACGATCAGGGAGTCCGTGTGTACCCCGGGCACGATGATTTCCACCCTGACACCACGGAGCTGCGCATCGATCAGCGTCTGCACCGCGAGCTCGTCCGGGACGAAATAGGCGTTCGCGATCCGGATCGAGCGGACCGCGGCAGCGATGGAGAGGAGATACATCAGGCGCACGCTCTCGCTCGCCTCCGTAGCGGAGCTCTTGAAGACCTGGGCCGCCTGCGTACCAGCCTGATGAAGTTCGGGGAAGTAGTCCTCGCCATGCAGGACCAGGCCGCGAGCCTCGATCCAGTTGTCCATGAAGGCCGCCTGCATCTGCGCCACCGCCGGACCTTCGAGCTTGAAATGGGAATCCCTCCAGTGGTCAGGACTCTGGGCATGACCGAGCCAGAGGTCGGCGATCCCCACGCCGCCGGTGAACCCGACGACGCCGTCGACGACGAGCAATTTCCGGTGGGTCCGGTTGTTGAGCTTTCCTATCGTGTACCATCTCACCGGCCGGTACTTCTCCAGTTGGACCCCTGAGCGCTCCATCTCCTCGATGATTTCGCTGTCCATCTTGCCCGAGCCGATCCAGTCGACCAGGACGTGCACCCGGACGCCCGCGGCGGCACGCTCGATCAGTGCGTCGGCGAATTCCCGTCCGATGGAGCCGGACCAGTAGATGTAAGTCTCGAAGGTGATGGAGCTTCGTGCGGCGCGAATGGACGAGAGCATCGCGGGAAATATCTCGTCGCCGTTGCAGAGGCAGGTCACTCGGTTGCCGGGAAGGACGGTCGGTCCGAGCATGGTGGACATGACCCGCAGAAATTGCTCATCGTCGGTGGCGTACTGATGAGCGATTTCGTGCTGAACGCGTTTCTCGCCCGATGAACGGTTCACCGCGACCAGCACGGCCACGGCGGTAATGGCGACGGCGACTAGGATCCACATGCGTTGCGCCTCGGGTCTCGGGGTGCGCGGGCTGTGTTGGCAGCGATGCTTTCGGCCGTGCCTTGGCGACGGTTTTCAATACGGATCACAGAGGCACGGAGGCACAGGTGCGTTGAACAGATGAACCACAAAGTGCACGAAGGACACTAAGGATCCGGATACCTCGGAGCACCCGGAGGGCTCAGGCGGAAATGTGATGGATTTGTTTCAAACAACAACCACGAACTGGTCTTTGCCCCCCGCAGCCGAGAACTGTCCCGGCAGTGATACCCTCGTGTCCTT
>JBDUEA010000369.1:0-3137 GCA_040002695.1 Gemmatimonadota bacterium
GTGAGCGGTTAGCGGGAGATGGTGGCGGGATCGGTTTATTCGACCCACTCATGCAGGCGTGAGGGGGTTCTTTTTTTTGGGGAGATTGCAGCGCTACAGCCCCGCGCTCCTCCCCAGAATTTTCTCGAGCGTCTCCCTATCACCCAATTCGCTCAATGGAATCGGGGGCGCGAGTGTGCCCGGCTGGTTCTCCCTCGGTCGGAGGCCCCGCTCATACCAGGCCACGTCGTGCCAGGCGCCGAACTTGAATCCGACGCCATGATAGACGCCGACCGGCGTGAATCCCATCGATCGATGAAATGCCTCACTGGAGACGTTGGGTAGAGTGATGCCGGCGTAGGCGTTCTGGAAACGCTGCAGGGCCAGGATCTCGAAGAGCGCCGAGTACAACCGGCGACCGACTCCGCCCCGATGGGCCGACGGGAAAACGTACGCCGATACTTCGACCGACCACTGATAGGCTGCCCGGTCGCGGTGGGGGCTCGCATAGGCGTATCCAGTGACCACGCCCTCGCGCTCGAAGACGAGCCACGGCGTGCGCGCGAGCAGCGTGCTCACTCGTCTTGCCATCTCGACGCCGTCGGGTGCGTCGATCTCGAACGAGGTCGTTCGGTCGCGCACGGCGGGGGCGTAGATCTCAGCGAGGACGGGGCCGTCCGTCGGTACGGCGAGTCGGATTCGCATTCAGGCGCTAGTGCTCAGCTTCCAGCAGGATCGTTTGGCGGAGTGATCACGGAATGGGCCACGGCATTCTTGAAGATCTGCAGCAGCTCAGGAATTCGGTCGGGTGGCGCGTTGATGAGAACCCGGATGCCGAGGTCCTCGAACTGACACTCGAGGTGTGGGGTCCATTCGACCTCCGGATCGGGCACGCCGCTCGATCGCTGGCAGTTTGCGCCGTGGGTGCCGGCCGAGTCGGCCCAGCAGCGGTCGGGAGCGAGTCCACAGTTGTCGGTGGCCGCACGAAAGCGCGAGATGGCCGCGGAATCGGTCTCGAGAAACGCCATGTGGATGGTCCAGCTCTGGCTGCCATGATCGCGCGCGTCCACATCCAGGACCTCGAGCAGATTCTCCTGGCGCAGCAGGACAAAATCCCGGGGGACCTTCACGTGCAGACCATGCCAGTGAGTCAGTCTGGTACCCAGACCACGAGCCTCACGTTCTGCATTCAGGCGAGCTTCGTCCAGGTCTACGGTCGAATATCTCGGAATCCAGGGATGCGCCGAGTATATGAGCGCGGCCAAAGCGAGGGATGGGAGTCCGAGCAGGGAGAGAAGCGCCCTGCCGAGGGACCGGTTGTTCGATGATGATCCGCGGGGAGAGGTCATGACACCAGCCAGAATTGATGGTTGGGCCGACGATGGGTACGGCTACCGCAAACCATGCCCTGCTACGGCCGCGGATGATCTCGCGGCGAAATCGCGTGCATGTCCGGTTCGAGGCCGAAGCTGAAGGTCTGCTGCACCCGCATCGCGACTGGCTGCCCGTCGGCTTTTCCGGGGACATACCTGAAGGGAATCAGTGCCTGCGCCACCGTCCAGGTCCAGAGTGATGAAGTCTCCTCGTAAATCTCGATTGAACACTTGTCCACGCGGCCGGTCGTGTCGACGACGAAGCTCATCGTCGCGTACTGTCGTGGCTCGCTCGGCAGGGACGACGGCATGACCGGCATGCGCCACCCCGAGCCGAAGACCGGCAACTCGACCACCGCCTGCGGGGTGTAGAGGTCGCCATTGATCGTACTAACGTTCCGTTCCCGAGTTTCCTTACACTTGCGGCCGGTGTCGAAATAGCGCGACTCCTCCTGTGCGTAGAGTGGCGACGCAAGAAGCGAGAAGAGCAGCAGGGCCGGGAGGGACGACCGGAGAGACATGAGGGAAACGGGAAAGGGGAAACGGGAACGGGGAATGGGGAACGGGAACGGGGGCTCCCCGTCCTGGGAGATGCAGTGTTGCCGAACGCGTCCGCTGCCTATGCTCGGGCCGCCCCCTCTTCGCGGCCCACTTTCCTCTCCGCCCTCTCCGCCTTCTCCGCCACCACCCTACCTCGGTACGAAATCCGTCTTCCCATTCACCCTTCGCGCAAACGCTGCCAATAGTTGCGCCGTGCGATCGAGATCCTCCAGTGCCGCCATCTCGTTGGGGCTGTGCATGTAGCGGTTGGGGACTGAGACCAGAGCGGTCGCGATGCCGCGATGGGCCGTGAAAATCGCGTCTGCGTCCGTATGCGTCTCCCGAGGTGCCGCTTCCACGGAATACGGAATCTTCTCCGCCTCCGCCGCCTCGAGCAGCATATCGAATACGATCGGGTTGATGCTCGCGCCACGGGAGATCACCGGCCCGCCGCCGAGCTTGAAGTCTCCATGTTTGCGCTTCTCGACGCCGGGGTAGTCGGTCGCATGAGTCACGTCCACGACGATGGCCACCTGCGCGTCGAGATGGGTCGCCGAGGTGCGGGCGCCGCCGCCGGTGTAGCCAATCTCTTCGCGGGTCGTGGCGACGGCGGTGATCGACGCGCTCGGCTTCTTCTTCGAGAGCAGACGAAGCGCCTCGAGGACCACGAACGCTCCGATCCGGTTATCGAGGGACCGGCTCACGATCCGCCCGTTTGGAAACTCCAGGACAGTAGAGGCGAGGACGCCCGGATCGCCGATCCGGATCCGTGACTCCGCTTCCGCGCGATTGAGCGCGCCGATATCGAGCCAGAGATCGCTGGCCTTGGAGACTTTGTCCCGCTCGTCCTTCTCCATCAGGTGAATGGCGCGCTTGCCTATGACGCCCGTCACCGGGCCGGCACGACCCATCAGGAGCACGCGCTGCCCGACGAATACCTGGTGGTCCCAACCACCGATCCCATCGAAGCTGAGGTACCCGTCGTCGTCGATGAACGTGACCATCACTCCGATCTCGTCGATGTGCCCCGCGAACATCACGCGTGGCTTGGCCTCGGCGTTGAGCGTCGCGAAGCTGTTGCCGCTCACATCGGCGGTCACGCTGTCCGCGAAACTCTCCGCTTCCTTCCGCCAGAGTCGCGCAGGGGCGGTCTCGAACGAGGAAGGCCCGGGGGCATCGAGCAGAGACTTGAGAAAGGTCAGCGAACGCGGCTGCATGAGGGGCCGAGGTGAGGGACGGGGGACG
>JBDUEA010000370.1:0-3132 GCA_040002695.1 Gemmatimonadota bacterium
AGATCGATCTTGCCCTTCCGTGCCATCACCACCGCCGTGGCGTGCTCTGCCGCGTTGCCAATCAGTGGAATGATCACGAGGCCGAGGAAGGTTTCTGAAAGGCCGAGGACAGCGGTGACCTGTTCGGTGGCGTGAACGAGGAGCTCCGACTCAAACGCCACCCCGACGGTTGCAATACCGAGCACCAGCAGGGCCCGGCGGATACTCCATGCCGACCCGGCGTCGGCGGGCTCCACCGCGCCAAAAATGTCCTTGTGAGTCTTCAGGGAGAAAATCAGGGACGCGCCGTACGTCACCGCAAGAACGACCGCGACGCCTTCCGAGAGGAAATACTCGTGGACACCCTCTCGCGGATGCAGCTGATGGAAGATCGCGGGAAATACCAGCCCCGCGACAGCGAGCACCAGCATCGCGGAGCTCATGCCCGCCGCGGTCCGGTTGAACTTGAGAATCGGTCGACGGATTCCGCCCGCCGTGAGCGAAAGCCCCATGATCAACAGGAGGTTGCCCAGGATGCTGCCAGTGATTGATGCCTTCACCAGTCCGAGGAGACCGGCGCGCATCGCAACGATTGCGATGATCAGCTCTGCCGCATTCCCGAACGTGGCATTGAGCAAGCCCCCCAGCGTCGCTCCAGTCCGGTGTGCGAGGTGCTCCGTGGCCTCTCCCATGTAACTGGCGAGCGGGAGCACGGCCACCGCGGCGCTGATGAACTGCACGATCGGCGAACCGATCCCCGTAACCTTGAGGACGATGGTGATCGGTATCGCCAGCAGCAGTATCTGACGCCAGCCCAGCCCCCCTGGAATGAGAGTGCGCCCACCGGTCCGCTTCACCTCGATGCGGGGACCTTGCACCCGACCCTCCGGCGCCCGCTCGGGTGCCGATTTGGGCAGCATTTCTCCACCGACTTTTCCACGTGAATTCCTGGGGAGCGGCAACCTCGTCTCACCTCGCGATCCGCCGGAGGCGCGCTTGCTGTCCCGGTTCTCCCTGCGTGGTGGATTGGCGAGTTGAGTGTCGTCGGTACCGATCTCATCCAGACAGGAGCGAACCACTCCGCGAGTGTTGGCCATGATGGCGGCGACGAGATGCGCCGGCCCTACCTCATCGGAACCGTCAGATTTTGCCAGATCGGCTGCAACCTCGACCGCGCGCTGCGCCCCCGTTCGGAATGTCGGTGTTTCGGGCCGGTCGGTATCTCCCGTTCTCCGGCGTCCGGATCCTCCGGAGACTCGTCGTAGAAGCGCCGCGCGCAACGGCTCACGCTCGATGCCAGCCTCGACAAAAATCGCGGAGGCGACTTGTCCGGATTCGAGCGTGGCCAGCAGCAGATGCTCGCTCCCGATCTGTGACTGTCCAAATTTCAACGCGATAGCGGAGGCGTCATCGAGGAGTGCGCGGCTGACTGGCGAGAAATTGGGGGGAATGTTCACACGCAGTCTACCAGGATGGCGTCAGTCGCAAAGCCGATGCGGGTGCAAGCCGTCTCGTCGTTCCCGCCGTTCCGGTTGGGAATGCTCACGCGATCACAGCGGTTTGGCCTCGTCGATCAGCATGATGGGAATGCCGCCTTCGACCGTATACACCAGGCGGCAGCTATGACATACGAGGGACTCTGGCTCAAGTCGGTATTCCAGCTCGCCCTTGCAGCGGGGGCAGACCAGAATCTCGCGCAGTTCCTGTGGCAGCGTCATCTGTCTCTCAGCCTCTTTGATGGTCGCGCTTTGGTGCGGAGGGTCGGCTTGAATCCGGGAAACCAAACCGGTCGAGCGCCGCGGCGTTTCGCCGCCAGTTGGAAACGACTTTGACCCACGTGTCCAGATAGACCGGCTGCCCCAGCAGCGCTTCGAGTCGCATTCTCGCATGCGTACCCAAGGCCTTCAACGTCTGACCGCCACGCCCGATCAGGATCCCCTTCTGTGAGTCCCGCTCCACGAAGAGGCTGACCCGAATGTATATGGGTTTGTCGTTCTCGCGAAACTCTTCGACCTCGGCGTTGAACGAGTAGGGCACTTCATCGCCTAGCAGCTCGAAGGCGGCTTCCCGCAGGTATTCCGTCACGAAGAAACGCGTCGGTTGCGTGCCGATGTCCTCGGGATCGAATTCGAATGGGCGTAGGGGGAGCTGAGCTGCAATGCGTTCCAGGAGCACGTCGGCGCCCAGCCCATCGGTCGTAGAGACGGCAATGGCCTCCCGCTCGAGGCGCGCGCGTTCGAGGGGGGCAACCTGATCGGCCTTGGTATATACGACGAGCACGGGGGCGCGGAAGGGCGTCGATGCGGCGGTGAGCGCGAAGAAATCCGGTGCGGGGCCGGCGTTGGCGGGATGCAGGTGGAGGATGACGTCCACATGCCGGAGCACTTCGAGTGCGGCTTCGCGCATCCGCTCCTGCATCAGATATTGCGGGTCGAGCAGACCTGGCAAGTCGTGGAAGACATACTGGGTCCGTTCATCGGTGCGGATACCGGTCACTGGCAACCTGGTCGCCTGGGGCTTCGGACTCACGATGCCGAGATGCTGACCGACGAGGGCATTGAGGAGCGAGGACTTCCCGACATTGGGCGGACCGGCGAGCGCGATGTGCCCTGAACGGGTGGCGGGTGCGGCGGGAGGAAGTGTCATGGGAGCGCAAAAATGCCCGTGGGGCCTTGAGAAGCAAGGCCCCACGGGCGAAGGGATGGCTGGCGACGGCCTACTCTCCCACGACCTCTCAGTCGTAGTACCATCGGCGCTGCAGGGCTTAACTGCCGGGTTCGGAATGGGACCGGGTGTGGCCCCTGCGCGCTAGTCGTCAGCCAATTTTTTAATAGCGGGACCGTACGAACGGTCCCGCGACAATGAAGGAGGATGGATCAGGTGTGGGAATTTCCGTTCCACGCTTGCGAGCGCGGAAATAAAAATTGGGAGAGATCAAACTTCACGGGCGATTAGTACCGCTCGACTAAGAAGGTTGCCCTTCGTACATCTGCGGCCTATCAACCAGGTAGTCTACCTGGGCCCTTTAGAGGTCTTATGACCTAGGAGTGTTCATCTTGGGAAAAGTTTCCCACTTAGATGCGTTCAGCGGTTATCTTCGCGCGACATCGCTACCGGGCGCTGCCCCTGGCGGGACAGCCCGTACACGAGCGG
>JBDUEA010000371.1:0-3130 GCA_040002695.1 Gemmatimonadota bacterium
TGAGCCAGCCGTCATAGGAGACGCCGAGCATTCCGACCCGCCCGTTGTTGCCGGGGACGTTTTTGATCAGCCAGTCGATCGTGTCAAAGGCGTCACTCGCCTCGTCGATTGCTTTTGCATCGCTGCCCGTCTTCGGCGGACGCTGCATCACGAACTGACCTTCGGACTTGAAGCGGCCGCGAATATCCTGAAAGACGAAGATGTACCCGTCCGCGGCGAGCTCCTTGTATGGCCCGTCGAAATTGCGCGCCGCCCCATCGATACCGTACGGCGTGCGAGTCATCAGGATCGGCAGCTCCCCGGTCCGGTTCTTCGGCGTATAGATGTCGGTATTGAGCACGACGCCGTCCCGCATCGTGATCCGTGCGCTGGTCCGCACGAATGCGCCCGATGAATCCGGTGTCGCCTGGGCATGAGCCCACGCCGGGGCGATCAGGGCAAGATCGAAGAGCATGATCGAGATTCGGAGGATCGACCGAGGAGTCACGGGTGCCTCGAAGGAATGGGGCGGACATAAGCCGGACAGGGCGGCGACCGAGCGGCCCTTGGGAGCGCGCAGCGCGACTCGGCCGCGACCGAGTGGGCGGACGAAACCGCGGACACGGCGGACGAATGCGGACCGGGATTGGCGCTCGTCGCTACAGTCACCAACCCGCGCGCTCTACGACGTACTACGCCACCCTCTCGACTATTGCCGCACCAGCCGCATCATCCATGCGTCCGCGCGATAATCCCGGATGGTGACGACCGCCTGATGAAGATTGCCGGCGACAGAGAGGTCGAACACCGGCCGAGGAATGGTCCCGAGCAGCTCACGTCGTCCCGGGCCGCGCAGCCGGTAGAGGCTGGCCGTTTGCTGGGTGTCGAAGACCAGCAGCAGGATGGAGCCATCGGGAAGAAATGTCGTTCCCGCATTCTCCCCCATGATGTTCGTCCACCTCGTATTCGTCCCCGTCTCGAGCGAAATCACTCCCACTGCCACTCCCACCTCGACGCTGTCCTGCAAGGTGGACGTCCAGCCGAGGTAGCTGATGAGGCGTCCGCGTTCATCCGACTGCATCTGGCCGAGATTCCAGAGCGAGTCGGGTTTGAGGAACGATCGGCGCCGGTCTCCCTGCCGTACCACGATCCGGTCATCCGAGGTGGGGATCCAGCTCCAGCCGCCTTCCACCGGCGTGAAATCAACGACGTCGGAGTCGGGTGGAAGATCCATCGCCGCCGTCTCGGCGCCGTTTCGAGCGTTGACCAGCGCGAGGTGAACCCGATGTGGCGAGGGTCTGGTACCTACTGACAGCGTCATCGAGTCCTTCCAGTATGCTCCGATCAAGGTGCCAGCAACGTTGATCGGCGTCTCGCTCCCGCTGGCGTATGGCGTGACCACGATGCGCTGCTCCGAGGAGCCGCCGGCCGTGGCGGCCTGCTCGCGAATCCAGCGAAGATGACCGCCATCCGGTGATATCTCGACCTGGACCGGTTCCGACGCGTGCGCGATTCGGAGAGAATCGGCGAGTCGACCTGCGAGCACGTCGGCCAAGGTGATCCGCCACACGCCGTAGTCGTACGTCCCTTGATCGATTACCAGATTTCGGCCATCGGCGGTAACGGAGAAATTCTCTATCGGGCCCGGGATGGTATCCCATTGCTTGGAGAAACGGCTGCCCGCGACATCAATAGGAACCCGAATGATGGATCCGCCAGCGGAGTTCAACCAGAGGGCGTCGTCCGCTTCCTGTCCTGCCAGAATATTGAAGGTGGACGTGAGGTGATCGACCACCCGACCCTTACGGTCGAGGAGATCCCAGCGTCCCGATTGGCCGTGCCTTGTTTCAACGATGATCCACTTCGAGCCCGGCACCGCGAGCACGCGTCCTACTCCGGAGCCGGCATCCGTCAGCCGCAAGCTGTCGACCTGGTCGCCGCTCAGCGTAGTGGTGCGAAGCCAGGTAATCGAATCCCGCCCAAGCGGAGGGGCGGCGAGAAGCGAATCCCCGCCGGCGAGAAAGGTCGCGACTCCGACGCCGACGAAACGCGGCGGCGCTCCGAGCGCGGAAACGAGGTAGGTACCCCAGCGTTTTCCGATCGTGGCGTTCACCAGCAGATGCCGGCGATCGGGACTCCATTCAATCCAGTATGCGGCCGTGGCACTGTCGAGAATCGTGCGCGGGCGGGCGTCGCCCACATCCTGTACCTCGAGCGCGAGCACACATTCGCCCCCGGCGCAGTGCTTGGTGAAGTACGCGAGCTGCTTGCCATCCGCCGAGATGGCCGGAAGCAGGACCTCCGCCGAGCTTGTCAGCTGGGTGCGACTGCCGAGTGCGAGGCGACCGGGGTGAGCGGACGATCTCCTGACGATCGCGAGGATGGCGAATCCCAGGAGGACCACCGCGCTCACGGCCAGGATCACGCGCATCCGTCCGGCGCGCGAGCGCGGAAGGTGATCGCCGGCGAGTCCGGCTTCCGCCGCGCTCATGAAGTCGGCGACCGTAGTGAATCGATCGGCCGGAGTCTTGGCGAGACCACGCGAGACCGCCGCGCTGACTCCCACGGGAACGGTGTTGCGAAGTACACGCAGCGGAGTCGGAGTCTCGGTGAGCAGCCGCGCGACAATGGCCTGGGCGGTGGTCCCCTGAATGGCCGGCTCTCCGGCGAGCATCTCGTAGAAGACTGCCGCGAGAGAATACACGTCGGATCGGGCGTCGAGGCGGGCCTCGCCCGAGGCCTGTTCGGGGCTCATGTACTGCGGCGTACCCAGCGCCATCCCGGTGCCGGTCAGCCGTCGCTCCTCCGCTCCGCTCAGACCGAGGGCGATGCCGAAGTCTCCGAGCATCGCCTGGTTTTCCTGAATAAGAATATTTTCGGGCTTGATATCGCGATGAATGACGCCTTCCTGGTGCGCGTACTCGAGGGCGGCGGCCACCTGACGGAGCAGCACGAACGCTTCGGAGAGGCCCAGCGGACCATCGCGGTCCAGCAGCTGGCGCAACGACTCGCCCCGGACATAGGGCAGCACATAGTAAAGAAATTCTTCGGCGCGACCGGAGTCGATGAGCGTCAGCAGGTGAGGATGATCGAGACGTGCCGTGATCCTGATCTCCGACAGGAAGCGTTCGGCGCCCAGGATCGGCGTGAG
>JBDUEA010000372.1:0-3123 GCA_040002695.1 Gemmatimonadota bacterium
CCTCCGGTCTCACCGCAGTCGTGGTGGCGATGGTGACGGCCTGGACGGTCCTCGCGGAGTGGGGAAGGCCGGGCGGCAAACGGCCGAGCAATGAGATGTTCGCCGGCATCCTGGTGGGATTCGCCGGCGTGGCGCTGTTGCTGCTGCCGGGGACGCTTTCCGGCCAGGCGCGAGTGAGCACGCTGGCGGTTGCAGTCCTTATGCCTGCTTCGTTTCTCTGGGCGGTAGGTTCGATCTACAGCAGATATGCGGAACTGCCCCGCAGCACGATCATGGTGGCGGGCATGGAGATGCTTTGCGGCGGGTTCATGCTCGCCATGGCTGGTCTCGTCTCTGGCGAGGCGGCTGCCTTCAACCTGTCGGCCGTCAGTGCTCGCTCCGTGACCGCGCTGGCCTACCTCGTGGTCTTCGGATCCCTCCTCGCGTTTACCGCCTTTGCCTGGCTCCTGCAGGTGAGCACGCCCGCCAAGGTTTCGACTTACGGCTACATCAATCCGATGGTCGCGGTGATCCTGGGCTGGCTCTTCCGTGGCGAGCATCTCTCGACGCGCGAGGTCTTCGCCTCCCTGGTGATCGTCGGCGCCGTCGTCGTGATCGTCACGAGCCGTTCGATGACGTCTGGAATCCGCGGCCTCATGCGCAGCGGACGGCGGGCGCCCGCCGAAGGAAAGCTCGAATCCGCCAAGGCAGGTGTAGCCCCTGCGGCCTCGCCCGAGCGAGCGTCAGAATGAATGCGCTCGTCCAGGTGCTGGACCAGGTATACGACCGCCGCGGGTGGCAGGGGACTACCCTCAAGGGTGCGTTGCGCGGAGTGACTCCCGAGCAGGCGACATGGAGGCCCGCGCCTCGGCGACACAACATCTGGGAGCTGATGCTGCACGCGGCGTACTGGAAGTTTATGGTACGACGGCGCATCACCGGCGACAGGACGCTCGTCTTTCCACGTCAGGGCGCCGACTGGCCGCGGATTGCAGAGTCCGCGAATCACGCAGAGTGGCGAAAAGATCTGGCATGCCTCGGCGAGGAACATCAACTGCTGCGGCGCGCCGTGGAGCGCCTGCCGGCAGGTGAGCTGCGGCGAAAATCCGGCGGTTCCCGGTGGACGAACCTGGAGCAGATTCACGGCGTGGCGGCACATGACGCCTACCATACCGGCCAGATCCAGTTGTTGAAGCGGCTGTGGATCACGAGAAGTCCTGGGGCACGATTGTAACTGAAAACGAGCAATTTATGCGTTACTTCCCAACCATCTGCGTATTTTCAGCACATTTTGTTGATGAATTGTTGAAAATTGCTGCGCGATTTGCATGAATTGATTGACGCGCCGACGTCAGTCCAGTATCTTGGGTTGTCATCCTGACCGCCGGTTAGCGGTCAACTCGTGCCCAGGACCCCTGTGTCAGACCCTCTCCTGCTCGCCTTTCATATCCGGCTCTGTCGACGTGCCCGCCTTTCGGGACAGACCCAGGCCCGAAACCGGGCGCGCGTGGTCCGGCCCGCGCGCAGTCGACGACCTCCATTTGTCCTTTTCGTCACTGATGCTGCGCCGCGGCTCGCTTCCCTCAGCGGGCCGCGCTCGTTCCTGCCCCGGAATTGGAGCCTTTCATGAGTGCCCCCGCTTTTGCGGCCAGCCCCACCGAGCCACGCCAGGTCGGGCCTGCCGAAGCGATTCATTTTCCCGTCGAGCTTGGTCTGCCCGGCGCGGATGTCCTGCACCACACCACACTCTTCGATATCAGCCAGGCGTTGTCCGCCGCCGCCAGTCTGCGGGACGGAGTGAATCGAGTGCTTCGGATTCTGGAGCAGTATCACAGCCTGGTTCGGAGCGCGGTCACCCTGCTCGATGAAGAAACCGGGGAGCTCTACATCGAGGCATCGAACGGCGTCTCCCAGGATGGTCGGCTGGCGCGCTACCGGATCGGGGAGGGAATCACTGGCCGGGTGGTCGCCAGCGGTACGCCAATCGTAGTGCCGGACGTGGCACGCGAGCCGCTTTTTCTCCATCGCACCGGCCGCCGGCCGGACCGCCCAGGCGAGGAGGTCACGTTCATCTGTGTACCGATCCTGCTCGATCGTCAGCCCGTCGGCGCGCTCTCCGTCGACTTGCGCCGGGCGCCGGAACGGGACCACGACCAGGTACTCAAGTTCCTCCACGTGGTCTGCGCGCTCCTCGCGCTCGCCCTCAAGAGCCAGCGACCGATCGACGCCGAGCGGCGTTCACTGCGCGAGGAGAACCAGCACCTGCGCCACGAGCTGCAGGAGCGTTACGCGCTGCCGAACATGGTCGGCACTACGGGGCCAATGCGGGACCTCATGCGCCTGGTGGCGCAGGTGGCGCCAACCGGTGCCACAGTGCTGTTGCGCGGGGAGTCCGGCACGGGGAAGGAGCTGATCGCGCACGCGATTCACTATCACTCGCCGCGCGCCCAGCGAACCTTCATCAAGGTGAACTGCGCCGCACTGCCGGAGTCGCTGATCGAATCGGAGCTGTTCGGGCATGAGCGAGGAGCGTTTACCGGGGCGCTCTCGCGACGGAAGGGTCGCTTCGAGCTGGCGGACGGAGGCACCATTCTCCTGGACGAGATCGGCGAACTCAGCCTGACCACACAGGCGAAGCTGCTGCGGGTGCTGCAGGAACGGCAATTCGAGCGGCTGGGCGGCACCGAGACGCTGAGCGTGGATGTTCGCGTCCTTGCCGCGACGAACAAGAATCTCGAGCGGGCGATCGCCGAGCGCACGTTCCGTGAGGATCTCTACTACCGGCTGAATGTGTTTCCGATCTTCGTGCCACCGCTCCGGGAGCGAAAGCCGGATGTTCTGTTGCTGGCCGACCACTTCGTCGAGAAATTCTCGGCGGCCCATGGCAAGCAGATCCGACGACTCACGACACCAGCCATCGACATGCTGGTGAGCTACCACTGGCCGGGCAACGTGCGCGAGCTGGAAAACGTCATCGAGCGCGCCGTGGTGGTCTGCGACGGACAGGCGATCCATGCTCATCACCTGTCGCCGACGCTGCAGACGGCCGAGGTATCCGGCACCGGCGCCACCGGCTCGCTCGAGGCCGCCGTGGGCACCCTGGAAACGGATCTGATCCAGGACGCGCTCAAGACGACGCGGGGG
>JBDUEA010000373.1:0-3122 GCA_040002695.1 Gemmatimonadota bacterium
TACTACGGCCGCCCGCCGGAGTACTCGTACTTCTTCGGCTGTTCGAACGGTGGACGCGAGGCCCTGATGGAGGCACAGCGCTACCCGGCGGACTTCGACGGCATCGTGGCGATTGCTCCGGCGTACAACTTCCTGGCCTTCACCACGACGTACGTCCGCAATTTGCAAGCGCAGTACCCGACCGGCGATATGGACGCTCCCGTCGTCACGCCGGCCGTGCTCAAGCTGATGGCAGCCAGGGTGACGGAGCGCTGCGACGCGACCGACGGAGTGCGGGATGGCACCATCGAGAATCCGGAGACGTGTTCGTTCACGCTGGCGTCGCTCCCTCCCTGCCCTGCCGACACGGCGGCGGACGGATGTGTGACGCGTGCACAGCGTGCCGCGCTGTCGACGTTCACCACGCCATTCGCAGCCGGTACACTGCGATATCCTGGGCACCCCTTTGGCGACGAGGCAGACCCGGACAGCTGGAGTACATGGATCACCGGCCCCCTGCCGCAGATGCTGGAAGCGACCGGGCGCGCCGCGCCCACGGTTCAGGCCGCGTTCGGGATCGAGTTTTTCAAGTACTTCGTCTACGGTGACTCGGCGTGGCGCTACGTCGGCTACGACCTCGCGCGCGCCGCTCGCGATGGCGCCAAGGTGGACGCGATAGTCTCCGCGACGAACCCGGACCTCTCGGCATTTCGCGCGCGCGGTGGCAAACTGCTGCTGGCACACGGGTGGTCCGACCCCGCGCTCAACGCGCGCTCGACGATCGAATACTTCAAGGCCGTGCAGGCCCGCACACCGCAGGCTTCGTCATTCACGCGGCTGTTCATGATGCCGGGCGTGTTGCACTGCGGGGGCGGGAGCGGTTGCGATCAGGCGGACTGGGCGGGGGCCATTCGCCGCTGGGTGGAAACGGGTGAGGCGCCGTCGAGGATCATTGCGCGGAAGGAGCGCGGCACGCAGGTGGTGCGAACGCATCCGCTCTGCGCGTACCCGATGACGGCGCGGTACAACGGCACGGGCAGCACCGATGATGCGGCAGCCTTTACCTGTCGGTAAAGGTCACCCGGCGGGCCAGCGTCATTGAACTTCGGCTCATCGTCGTGAATTGTCCTTTCACAGGAGTGCCGGTGTCGAGGAGTATCGGATCGAGCGGTTGCATGGAGTGCTCCGCGCGACGCCGTCGCACGTCCCCCGGTTACATCACGAGTCGAGCAGTTTCCTGAGAGCTCTGCGCCCCCTGCCCCGCCATTCTTCCGGCATCCGCCTCGGGGTCCCGTTCGCCGCCCGTAGCATCATTCTGGAGTTGCCACTACATGCCGCTTCCCTTCGTGCGCACCGCCGTCGTCCGCCTCCCGCTCCTCCTCCTTCTGTTTCCGCTCACCGCCATGGCGCAGCAGCCGGCGAATCGGCTGGCCGAGGCCCAGCGCATGGTGGCGGCGGGTCAACCGGATTCCGCGCTGCCGGTCCTTCGCGCACTGCTGCAGGATGAGCCGAAGAATGGTCGGGCCTGGCTCCTGCTCGGTGCCACCCACCGTGCTCTCGGCCAGACCGACTCCGCCGTCGATGCCTACCAGCACGCGATCGGGTTCCCACGGGCCAAGCCGATCGCAGTCGGGGCGTTGTTCGCTCTCAGCGTGCAGGCCCATCAGATGGATGCGGCCGCCACCTGGTTCGAGCAGCTGCGCAGCAGTGCCTCGACCGATCTCTCCGGCCTCGCTGCCGATACCTCACTGCACATCCTGCACGACGATGCCCGCTTCGCGAGTCTCTTCCCTGATCGGATCACTTTCGAGCCGCCGTTCGTGGAACCAGTCCGCATCATTCAGGAGTGGCGGGGTGCGTCGCGCGGGGATGAGTTCGGCTGGATCGCCCGGCCGATCGGCGACGTGGACGGCGACAAGGTGACCGATGTGGCGGTGACGGCGCCGCAGAATGCGCCCTACGGGGCCACCAACGGGCTGGTCTACCTATTCTCCAGCCGGAAGGGGAAGCTGCTCTGGAAGCAGGTCGGTACTACGGGCGCGCTGTTAGGCACCAGCCTCGAGGCCGCCGGCGACGTCAACGGTGACCACATCCCCGACGTGATCGCAGGTGCGCCCGGCATCAACACGGCGTTCGTCTATTCCGGTCGCGACGGCAAGCTGCTCCTTACTCTCACCGGGGACAGCGTCGACCATGGGTTCGGCGGCGGGGTCAGCGGGGTGGGAGACGTCAATGACGACGGCCGTGCCGATCTCCTGGTCGGGGCTTCGGGCAGCAACAGCAATGGAGCGGGATCCGGACGGGCCATCTTCTTCTCCGGCCGGGACGGCAAGCGCCTCCTCGCAATCCCGGGCGACACCGCCGGCGATGCGTTCGGCTCGGCAGTCGGCGGGGCCGGCCACGCTATCCTCATCGGCGCGGTCGGCGCGGGTCCCAATCGCACCGGACGACTCTTCGTCTACGATCGACTCTCCCTGCGCCCCAAATTTGTGGTGGAATCGGATTCGACCGGCGCCGCCTTTGCCGGCATGTTCCTTTCCACCCTCGGCGACGTCGATGGCGACGGCACCCCCGACATCTATGCCACTGACTTTCCCAACAGCGCCAGCGGCCCCGCGACCGGGCGGGCCTACGTCTTCTCGGGTCGTACCGGCAAACCCGTCATCACACTCACTGGCGACACGCCAGGGGCGGGCTTCGGTATCGGCGTGGGACGCACTGGAGACCTCAACCATGATGGCCACGACGATCTCGTAATCGGCGCCTGGCAGTATCCGGGCGCGGCGTGGTCGGGCGGGAGGGTGACGGTCTACTCGGGGAAGGACGGAGCGGTGCTGCAGGAGTTCACTGGCAAGGTGCCGGGAGAGACCCTCGGCTTCGACGCGGTGGGCGTCGGAGACGTGGATGGCGACGGCGCCACCGATTTCCTGATCACGTCGGCGTGGAGCATGGTCAACGGCGTTCGTTCCGGGCGGACCTATATCGTCGCCGGCTGCGTCGGCTCCCGCACCGGGAGCTGTCCCGCAGTCCACTGAGCCGCAGGGCGCGACATCAGGCATCGCCGGGCCCACGTCACCGTCCTCGCCTCGGCCTCTCGACGCATGCCGCGCGAGCGCGCGGCGTACCAGCCGTAGTAGCGGGTC
>JBDUEA010000374.1:0-3120 GCA_040002695.1 Gemmatimonadota bacterium
GCAGCCTTCGGCAATTTCGAGCGGTAACTCGTGACTAGCCCCAGCCCTTCAATCACCACAGCACTCGCCGACCGCTACCGCATCGAGCGCGAGCTCGGCCAGGGTGGCATGGCCACGGTGTATCTCGCCGAAGACCTGAAGCACGGCCGCAAGGTCGCGATCAAGATTCTGCGCCCGGAGCTCTCGGCGGAGATCGGCGCCGAACGATTCCTTCGGGAGATCCGCACCACCGCCCGGCTTCAGCACCCGCACATCGTCCCCGCCTTTGACTCCGGCGAAGCGGAGGGCCGCCTCTTCTTCGTGATGCCGCTGATCGAGGGCGAGTCACTCCGCGCGCGGCTCGATCGGGAAGGACCCTTGCCGGTCGAAGACGCGCTCCGTCTCATCCGCGAGATCGCTGACGCGCTCGACTATGCCCATGGCCTCGGCATTCTGCATCGCGATCTCAAGCCCGAGAACATCATGTTGAGCCGAGGCCACGCACTGCTGGCCGACTTCGGCATAGCGACCGTGGCCGGGGAGACGGGCAGGGAACGGCTGACGCAGACCGGCACGGCGATCGGCACGCCAGCATACATGAGTCCCGAACAATCGACCGGCGAGCGGGACCTCACGCCTTCGTCCGACGTCTACAGCCTCGGCTCCATTCTCTACGAATTGCTCACCGGTGAGGCACCGTTCACCGGTCCCACTTTCGAAGCCATCCTGGTCAAGCGCTTCACGCAGGATCCGCCGCGCTGCCTTTCCCGGCGCGCCGATACTCCGCCCGCCTGCGACGCGGCCGTAGCGGGCGCACTCGCGCGCGACCCTGACGTCCGCATCCAGAGTGCGCGCGCCTTCCTCGATGCGATCGACTCGGGATCGGCGCCGATCGTCTCCATCGCGCGGCCCGCCGCGGACGATCGCTCGATCGTCGTACTGCCCTTCGTCAATGGCGGCGCCGATAAGGACGATGAATTCTTCAGCGACGGCCTCACCGAAGAGATCATCGCCGACCTCTCCCGCGTTCAGGCGTTGAGCGTGCTCTCCCGCACCTCGTCGATGCGCCTCAAGGGAACGACGAAGAGCGTGCGCGCGCTGGGTCAGGAGCTGCGCGTGCGCTACGCGCTCGCGGGGAGTGTGCGGCGAGCGGGCTCCTCTCTCCGGATCACGGCCGAGCTGATCGACACCGGTACCGACAAGCCGGTGTGGGCGGAAAAATTCTCGGGGACGATGGATGACGTGTTCGACGTGCAGGAACGAGTCGCGCGCGAGATCGTCCGCGCGCTGAATATCACGTTGACCAGCGCGGAAGACCGGCAGCTTGCCGACCGGCCGATCGCCGATGCGCGGGCATTCGAATACTATCTCCAGGCCCGACAGGAGCTGCGCCGCTACGGCGTCTCATCCGATCATATCAATGCCCTGCTCGAGCGGGCGATCGCCATCGAGGGCCCGACTCCGCCGCTTCGGGCGCTCAGGGCCTACATGCTCATCGCGCAGGTCCGCGCGGGAATGAACACCGACCTCCGCCCGCTGGACATTGCGGAAGTCGAGGCCCGCGCGCTCATGGCGCTCGCGCCCGACGCACCATACGGATACGCGCTGCTCGGCTTCATCGGCTACGAACGTGGAGATCTGGCCTCGACGGTCCGCCATCTTCGGATGGCGATCGAAAGGGATCCGAACGACACCGACGCCCATTTTTTCCTCGGTATCGCCCTCATCGCGGCCGGAAAGCCCGAGGCGGCGGCGGAGGCGAGCCGGCGCTTCCTCGCGGCCGATCCACTCTCGCCGTTCGCGCTCCTGCTCGCGTGTCTCCCGCCCTGGTTCGTCGGGCGCCCCGGAGAGAAGCTGTCGTCCATGCTCAAGGCGGTGGCGCTCGATCCGGACAACCCGATCATGCACTGGTCGCTCGGTTACGGCTACGCGCTGATGGGCCGTAACGCCGAGTTGGCCGAGGAGGTGGCCTGGATGACGCGTCAGGTTCCGCTCCTGCCATACACGATTCAATTGAGCGCGCTGCTCGACGGGATCGAGGGGCGGAACGCGAAGGCGCTCGAGGCGCTCGCCCGGGTCGACAGCGCGCCGCTCGACGCGCATCACACCTTTCATCTGTGTGAATCGTTCGCGATGGCCGGCGATGCGCGGAGTGCGCTGGCGCTCTTCGAGCGCGCGGTCGATCGAGGATTCTATCCGCATGAGTTCTTCGCCGAGCACGATCGATTTCTGGCACCCCTCAAAGGGATGCCTGAGTTCGAGCGGATCCTCGCCAAGGCGGCTCGACGCGTGGCGGAGTTCTCCGCGTGAGCGCGGCTCCCGCCCGGCTCGCCGAGGCCCTCGCCGACCGCTATCGCATCGAGCGCGAGCTTGGGGCCGGCGGGATGGCGACCGTCTATCTCGCCGCAGACCTGAAGCACGATCGCAAAGTCGCGGTCAAAGTGCTGCGGCCCGAGCTGGCCGCCGTCATCGGCGCCGAGCGGTTCCTCACCGAGATCAAGACCACCGCGAATCTCCAGCATCCCCACATCCTACCGCTCTTCGATTCCGGCGCGGCCGACTCGTTCCTCTTTTATGTCATGCCGTTCATCGACGGCGAGTCGCTGCGCGACCGGTTGAACCGGGAGAAGCAGCTCCCCATCGCCGATGCCGTTCGAATCGCGAAGGAAGTCGCGAGCGCGCTCGACTACGCCCACCGCCACGGCATCATTCATCGCGACATCAAGCCCGAGAACGTCATGCTGCACGACGGCTCGGCGCTGGTCGCCGATTTCGGTATTGCGCTCGCCGCCAGCAAGGCCGGTGGCAGCCGGATGACGGAGACCGGCATGTCGCTCGGTACGCCGCACTACATGTCTCCCGAGCAGGCGATGGGGGAGCGGGAGATCACCGCGCGGAGCGATGTGTACGCCCTGGGCGCGATGACCTACGAGATGCTCGTGGGCGATCCACCATTCATCGGCAGCACCGCGCAGGCGATCGTCGCCAAGGTGCTGACCGAGAAACCGGCACGGCCTTCGGTGCAGCGCGAGACAGTACCGGACGCGGTCGAAGAGGCGGTGCTCGTCGCGCTGGCAAAGCTTCCCGCCGACCGCTGGCCGAGTGCCGCGGCGTTCGCCTCCGCGCTCGAAGCTCCGTCAC
>JBDUEA010000375.1:0-3110 GCA_040002695.1 Gemmatimonadota bacterium
CGATATAGTCGTAACTCCCGTACAGGCCCCAAATACCGCGCGTGGAATCGCCGGATGCATAGGTGGTCCCGAGCAACAGCCCACGCGTCTCAATGCTTTGAATCGTGTTGGCCGTGGTGCTGGTAAAATGGAAGTCAAAGTAGTCGAACGGCCGTGTGTAGGTATAGCCGGGCTTTCCTGGAAGCCCGTAGGTAAACGTCACGTCTCCGGTGGCTCCCTGCTCTTTAATGGAGGAGGAGACATTCTCGCTACCGGAGGTCAGCGTTCCCCCGACTTGAAGGCGCAAGAAGGTCGCCGGCGTATGACTTGGGTAGACTTCGTCGAATCGGTTGCCAAAGGCAAGGCGGTTAAAACCCGTGGGAGGAGAAATGACGGCAGCGGCAAGTTCCCGCCAGAAGCCCGGCTTGCCGTTATCGTCGCGTTCCAGCAGCAGATTGGCCATTCGGAAGAGTGGCTCTCCCAGGAAGGTCCCGCCAAAGGTGGTCGTGATCTGGTCGTTGATAGAGGGTGGTGTCTTCTCGCCGGCGATTTCCCAGAGAAAACTACCAGCGCCCGCATAGAGAAATGATTCCCAAAAATTGAGGTTGGCCGATCGAGCCAATCCGAAGTAGACACTTCCACCGTAGGGATGCATAAACTGATTGACGGAGAACTGGTCATTGTCAAGGACCCACCGCGAGTCGGTCAAATGCGTGCTCACCGTGTTGAAGGTCGTGCGGTATTCATCCGTTGGTTCGGTGTAATGCCGATCATACAGGTTGAGCAAAAAGCCGTAGGCGAGGATTTCAACCGCCGGTATGAGATAGCTCCTGCCGGGCCTCATTTCCCAGGACGGAGCCTGCTTCGCCTCCTCGGGATCGGGCGGGCCGATGGGAACGGCCCGAGGCGGGGCCGGCGAGGTGGGCCCGACGACGGAGGTAGGATCCTGCGCGAGGCCCGTATCAGACGCCAGAAGGGCGAAGACGAGGGCGCCGACGAGGGCGCCGATGAGGAACAGGATCACGCGCACGTGCAACAGTGAGTTCGACATGTGGTTCCTCTCCACGCCAGCGAGCGCGATCACACGGTCAGGACCAGATTGCTCACCCGGAGTTCGCGCCGCCCCGGAGTCGGGTATCCGCGGAATCGTATTTCTTGTATCGACTGCGGCCTGGAGAGGGCCGAGGTCGCTCGCCTCTTGCGCGTCACAGTGGAGTGCGACTGGTCGGAATTGCTCAGGGGGAAACAGGGGACCCACAAGACAATAGTATCGCGACGAAGCTCTCGGCGAGGATGCTGACGCTGGCCTCTCAGGAATCGCGCTACCCATAGGAAGGGGCGGCGAATTCTTCCCGCCAGCAGCCGGTATTTTCGCCCGTGTTGCCGAGCTGCTCGTGTGAGGTCAGTGCCATTACAATGTGCCTGTGGACTACTCCAGAGGAGGTCTGGGCGCGGTCAGTCGTTCGCGACGCGAATGACGAGCTTGCCGAAGTTCTTGCCCTCGAGCAGGCCGATGAAGGCCTGCGGGGCGTTCTCAAGACCATCAACAATGTCTTCGCGGAACTTCACCTGGCCCTCCTTGAGCCAGGCGCTCATCTGGTCGAGGAACTCGCAGAAGCGGTCACCGTAGTCGTCGAAGATGATGAACCCCTGCATCGTGATTCGTTTGGTCAGCAACGTGCGGGTCAGGAGCCCTAAGCGATCCGGGCCTGGGGGCAGCTCGGTGTGGTTGTAGGTCGCGACCAAGCCGCAGAGCGGAACACGGGCTCGCACGTTCAGCAGAGGCAGGACGGCATCGAAGATCACGCCCCCCACGCTCTCAAAATAGATGTCGATACCCTTCGGGCACACCGCGGCCAATTGTCGTGGAAGATCGGCGTTGAGGTGATCGAGGCACGCATCGAATCCCAGCTCTTCGGTAACAAATCGGCACTTGTTTTCGCCTCCGGCGATCCCAATCGCGCGGCAGCCCTTAATCTTCGCGATCTGACCCACGACTGAGCCGACCGCGCCGCTCGCGGCGGCGACCACCACCGTTTCTCCTACTGTTGGCCGGCCGATGTCGAGGAGCCCCATATAGGCCGTAAAGCCGGGCATGCCCAGGAGACCAAGGGACAGCGAGGGGCGAGCCATGGCTGGATCCAGCTTGGTGAGACCCGCGCCGTCGGAGAAAGCATAGTCCTGCCAGCCGCTGGCGCTGAGGACGAGGTCGCCCCGTTGGTAGCCCGGATGCCGGGAGTCTTCCACGAGTGAGACGGTGCCGCCGACCATCACGTCACCCACCGCCACAGGCGCGGCATAGGATGGCGCCTCGCTCATACGGCCACGCATATAGGGGTCAAGTGAAAGAAAGAGCGTGCGCAACCGCAGCTGGCCGGCTGGAAGCACTGGCATCGCGAGTTCTTCCAGATGGAAATTCTCGTCGGTCGGGGCGCCGATCGGACGGGAGTTCAGCACGATCCGGCGATTGACGGTGCGGTGTTGGGACATGGCAGATACCTTTTTTGAGCTGGCTCAGAACATCAATTCACGAGTCCGTGAATGCCTTGATCAGGGCGTCACCCTGTGTTTGACGCGAGGTGTCGTGCGGCGTAAGGGGCGGGATCTTGCGCTCGATACGCAGCCACGCAAAGACAGCCATCTGGGCCGCGCGCAGTGAATACGCCCCCGTACCCATGACCTCACGCGCCATGTCGACGACTGGACTGATACACGAGAAATGTTTCGGGTCGCGAGGCCCCGGCAGCGGTCGATCGCTGCGCCTGCGCGGCAGGAACAGGCGGGTGAGGTAGGGCATTCTGCGCATGCTCGACGAGCATGTATGCACGCTCCGTCGTTGCCCGCATCCCTTTGAGCCACACCGCCCGCGCACCCTCTGACCCCTTGCCCCCATGCTGCCCGCTCTTCCTCCGCCGATTCACCCCCTCGAGTACGGGCATGCGCTTACGAGCCCAGCTCCTTTCGGAGACTGGCCAGGTCCTCCGCATGCTCTTCTTCTTGCGCAAGGATCCCCTCCAATACGTGACGAGTCGTGGGGTCATCCGTGCCGACATAGGTGATCATTTCCCGATAGCTGTCGATCGCAATCCGTTCGGCGATCAGGTCTTCGGTGATCATCTCCACCAAGGAGG
>JBDUEA010000376.1:0-3108 GCA_040002695.1 Gemmatimonadota bacterium
AGCCAGCCTGCGGGACCGCCTGCGCAAGGGTGGCGCGCTGGGGCTGGAGGAGGCGTTGGGGATCACCCGCGGTGCGGCGGCCGCCCTCGATTACGCCCACCGGCAGGGCGTGGTGCATCGCGATATCAAGCCGGAGAACATACTCCTGCAGGATGGCCAGCCCGTCGTGGCGGACTTCGGCATCTCGCTGGCGGTGAGCACCCTCGGTCGCGAGCGGCTGACCGAAACGGGGTTGTCGCTGGGAACCCCATCCTATATGAGTCCGGAGCAGGCCAGCGCAGAGGCCAACCTCGATGGCCGGAGCGACGAGTACAGCCTGGCGTCGGTGCTGTACGAAATGCTGGCGGGAGAAGCTGCCTACACCGGCCCCAACGCACGCGCCATCATTGCCAAGCAGATGACGGAACCGGTGCCCCGGCTGACCGCGGTGCGGGACGTGCCGCCGGAGATCGAGCGCGCCATTCTGCGGGCGCTGGCCAAGAACCCGGCCGACCGGTTTCCGACGGTGGGGGAGTTCGGACGGGCACTCGATCTGCCACACCGGTCTGCGTCCCGCACAGCCGAAGTGTCACCAACCGGACGCTCGGCTGGCCCGAGCCGTCGCATGGTGGCCCTCGTCTCGGCGGTCCTGGTGCTGGTAGTTCTTGCGGCCCTCGGGTGGTACTTGCGGCCACGAGCCCTGCACACCGCTGCGCTGGAGCGCCAGATCACCTTCACGGGCAGCACCATCTTTCCCGAACTCGCCCGCGATGGCAAGTGGCTCGCGTACGTCACCTCCGATTCACTGATGGTCCAGGAAATTGCCGGAGGGTCACCTGTGCTGATCTTCCGCGCCTCCCAGCTGCGCTCACCAAGATGGAGTCCGGACGGTACCAGACTCCTTGTCGGGGCAGACCCGCACCCGGAGGCTGGCGGGTCAGCGGATGGTGCATACGAGGTTCCTCGGCTGGGGGGCGAAGCCAGGAAGATCGCCGACCACGGAGATGCGTTTGACTATGCACCGGACGGTACCCGCATCGCTGTTTCACGCCAGGATACACTGGAGATTCTGGACCGACTTACTGGAAAGCGGTTAAGCGTCTACGGGATGGCCGGTCGCACATGGTGCGTGCGCTGGAGTCCCAATGGTCGCTGGATCGCGATGGGCGGACCCGGTGGCGTGCGACTGATATCTGCTGATGGCCTGACCCTGCGGACCCTCGACGAAGCTGGATTCTGGGCGACGGCCTGGGGTCCTGACGGAAGTTCAGTATTCTACTGGACAGGAGGAAGTGACTCGCTGCCGGCTCTGGCCAAGTCCCATATCGATGACGTGGGAAAAGCGGTGGGTTCACCCTCAATTGTGCTGACCGGTTTCGAATATATTAGTCCGTTCAGCGTTTCCGCCGATGGCCATATCCTCGTGCTGTCGCGGCAATCGGGCTCGAATGATGTGTATACCCGGGTGACGATACCTGGCGGATCCACCATCGCTCACAAGGTGACTTCCAATACTTACTCCAAGGATCAGCCGATCATTTCTCCGGACGGTGGGCAAGTGGCGTGGATCGAGCGACTCCCAACCGCTGTCCGGATCATGGTTGCGCCGTTCGAAGGTTCACCTCGCATCGTAGCGAGTTATCAAGGCCAATGGCCATCCGCAGTTGGCTGGAGTCTGGACAGTCGTGAGCTCGGCTATGTACTCACCGATAGTGTCCGCCATATCGTGATCACCAAGCTTGACGGCAATCGGCCAACCGCGGTGACGGGCGCAGACTCGGTGAACTGGAAGGCCTTTGCCTGGGGAACGCATGAGATCGTCGCCTGGTCGGACTCCCGGCATGCGTTCATTGTTGTCGATCTCGCTTCTCACCAGGTTCGGCAGCTCCCGCCCAATCCCGATGCGCCACAGGGGATGTACCAGCCGGTGCTCTCACCCGATGGCAGGCAACTGATCGCGACGCGCTCGCGACCCGCGGGCATCCCGGATGACTTGTGGCAGATTCAGCTGAACGGTGGGGAATGGAGACCGGTACTCTTCCCCAAGGCTCCGAACGACCTTTTTGTGTTGCAGTGGGACCGGAGCGGTCTCTACGTCGGATCCTACCTTCGGAATGCCCAAGGTTTGCTCATGTGGCGGACGGCAGCGCCATCGGGGCCTTTCAAGCCGTACTCCATGCCGGAGCCGAGCGATTGCAACCGCGGCCTTTCACTATCCGAGGACCATCGGCGTATGGCATGCTTGGGCGGCACTATCACGTACGATGTGTGGATGGTCACCGGCTTTGATCCTGACGGTCAGTAGCAGCGTTCCCACCTTCCTTTGCGAGTCTCAGATGCGACCCGTTGATGGGACGCCCTGAATGACCGAGGTGTTGCGCCGCCTCACCGCCGCCCTGGCCGATCGCTACCGCATCGAGCGAGGGCTGGGGCAGGGGGGCATGGCGACGGTCTATCTCGCTGATGACCTGCGCCACGAACGCAAAGTCGCGATCAAGGTGCTGCGCCCCGAGCTGGCCCACGCCCTCGGTCCCGAGCGCTTCCTGCGCGAGATCCGCATCGCCGCGCAACTGCAGCACCCGCACATCCTGCCGTTGCTGGAATCAGGGGAAGCCGACGGCTTTCTCTACTACGTCATGCCCTATGTGAAGGGACAATCGCTCCGTGACCGCCTGACCCGCGAAGGCGAGCTGCCGGTCACCGAAGCGGTACGACTGCTTACCGAGGTGGTGGATGCGCTCGCCTTGGCGCACGAGCACGGCGTGGTACATCGCGACATCAAACCCGACAACGTGATGCTCTCGGGTCGGCATGCGCTGGTGATGGACTTCGGTGTCGCCAAGGCGATCAGCGAGGCGGCCCGCGGCAGCTCCATCACGACGCTCGGCATTGCCGTCGGCACGCCGGCCTACATGTCGCCGGAGCAGGCCGCCGCGGATCCGCACGTGGATCACCGGTCCGACATCTACTCGGTCGGGGTGATGGCCTACGAGATGCTGACCGGCCGGCCGCCGTTCACCGGCACCACCCCGCAGCAGGTGCTGGCGGCGCAGGTGAGCCAGACGCCCGATCCGGTGTCGAAGCATCGGGCCAGCATCCCGCCGGCACTTGAGCAGGTCGTGATGAAGT
>JBDUEA010000377.1:0-3099 GCA_040002695.1 Gemmatimonadota bacterium
TTTACCTGTCCTGGGCACCGCGGGTCGGCCTCTCCGACGCGGAGCGGAACTGCATTTCGAATGTGCGTCCGGAAGGCCTTGGCTACGACGAGGCAGCCCATCGGCTGCTCTACCTGATGCGGGAATCGCGGCGCAGGAAACTCAGCGGAGTGGCACTGAAGGAAGAGGCCGAAGTGGAGTTGCCGATCGCGAATCGTACCGGCGCGATCCCCGGCCAGGCATGATGGAGCGGACAGAGGATGAAGCACTGTCACCTGCGTTTCTCGAACGCGCGCGTGAGTGGGCCGGAGGAAAGTGGTGGACCTGGAGACTCCTGCTCCTCCTGCTGCTGGCGTGGAATGGATGGCGGGTCTTTGCCGATGAGGAATATTCGGGACTGTTCGGCGGAATCACGTTCGGCGTTCACGAGTTCGGCCACATGGTGTTCGGCTTCTTCGGGGAATTCGTGATGGTAGCCGGCGGGAGCATAGCCCAGGTCCTGGTGCCGGTGCTCGCAGGCGTCCTGATGCTTCGGGCTCCCGACTACTTCGGGCTGGCTGCCGCCGGAGCCTGGCTCTCCTCGAGCCTGGTGAATCTGGGAGCCTACGTCGGTGACGCGCGCGCTCTCGAGCTGCCGCTGCTCGGCATGGGCCCCGATCCGCAGCACGATTGGGCATTCCTGCTGGGTCATCTCCACCTGCTTCAGTACGATACCCGCTTCGCCTCGGCGCTCCGTCTCGCGGCAGCGGTCATACTCATGCTGTCACTCGCCTTCGGGCTCTGGCTCTGCCGGCAGATGGCCACCAGCCTGTCGGCCGACTCTTGACCGAACCCATTCCAGGTGTAGTTCTCTTCGGGTCAGGTTCCCGCTCACCCGCGTTCCGGAGGCCGGCATGGTTTCCATAGTTACTCTTTCCGCACTCTGGCTCCCGATTCTCGTTTCTGCGGTCATCGTGTTCTTCGCGAGCTCGATTCTTCACATGGTGCTCCCCTATCACAAATCCGACTACAAGCAGCTGCCTGATGAAGAGGCCGTGCGGGCCGTGCTCGGAAAACAGAACCTGACCCCGGCCCAGTACGTGATTCCCTACTGCGCCGACATGAAGGAGATGAAGAGTCCGGAGATCGTGCGGAAGTGGATGGAGGGCCCGGTCGGATTCATCACGATCCGGCCATCCGGGACGATGAGTATGGGTAAGCCGCTGGTCCAGTGGTTCATCTACTGCATCGTCATGTCCTACGTCGCTTCCTATCTCGTCGGAAGGGTTCTGGGCCCGGGCGCGCCGTATCTCGAAGTCTTTCGCGCGATCGGCACTGCCACTTTCCTGGGATACTCCGGGGCATCGGTTTCCAGTTCGATCTGGCTCTCGCGTCCCTGGTCCATCACGATCAAGGACGTCTTCGACGGTCTCGTCTACGCCTCGCTGACCGGCGGAACGTTTGGATGGCTGTGGCCGAGGGGCTGAGTAGTGAGTGCTGAGTACTGAGTACTGAGTGACGGGGGGCGGGTGACGAGTTGAAAGTCAAAGGTTGAATGGTGGGGTGGCTCCCGCTCACCTCTCACCGCTTCAAAGTCCGAAAGTGGCTAGTCTCAAAAATGGCAAAGTGGCCTGTTCGTCGGCTGACCATCGAGGCCGTGCGACGACGCTTCGCCCGCACGTCTCCTCCGCGATCTGCACGAGCACGCATCGTCAGCCGCGAGGAATGCATGCGCGATCAGCACCGGTCCCGGGAAGAGCTCATCAACGATGTCGTCGGGTTGCGGAAGCAGGTAGAGGATCTCAAGAGTACGGCCGTCATCCGGCGCCGCGTCGAAGATGCCCTGCGCGTTTCCGAAGAGCGCTGCCGATCGCTTATCGAGGCCTGTCCCCTCGCCTGCTGCCGGCTCGATCCTTCGGGGGACCCCCAGCTGGTGAACCCGTCGCTCATCCGGCTCCTGGGCTACGAATCCCGGGCCATATTCAACGACCTCGCGCGCATCCACGGTCTCTTTATTTCCTCGGAGGAGCGGAGCCGGGTGCTGGATCCTCAGGCCGCGGGAGATACGCTTCAGCAGATCGAAACCCACCTCCGCCGGAAGGATGGCGAGGCGCTCTCGATCCATCTCCAGCTTCGCGCCGTCCGCGGACTCACGGGCGCACTGGAAGGATTCGAGCTGTTCATCGCGAACATACCCGCCCTCGAGGCGATTCCGCAGCACTGAACCCGACGCGCCGTCTCTTCCCGGTGCCCCGCCGAACTCCCAGCCGAACGTAAGCACCCGACTCCGGGTACCACTCTGCTGACATGGACCGTCGCGCCTGTTTCCCTGGCGCGATTCCCGGGCGTCTCCGGCCACCCCACCGCCGGCCGAAAGACTACTGCCGTCGCATGTGAATGATTGGGGTATAGTTCAATCGACCGTCCCTTTCCGGCGCGCGGTCGTCGCTCTGCGGCTCTCCCGCGGCAAGGGACGCCGAGCATGCAGGAACAGCCCGAACCTGGAGGAAGCGTAATGGGCATGGCACGAACGAAGATCATTCCCGCGGCATCGGCCCTCGCACTGGGGCTGCTGGCCACCTGCGCACGAAATCCCGTGACAGGGAACAACGAACTCTCGCTGGTTTCGGAATCCCAGGAAATCGAGATGGGGAAACAGGCGACGGTGGGGGTGCAGCAGACGATCGGCTACTACAACGATCCCGCCCTTCAGGCATACGTCTCGGCGCTCGGCAAGACGCTGGCGGCGAAGACCGAGCGACCCAATCTGCCCTGGGAATTTCACGTCGTCGATGATCCCGCGGTCAACGCCTTTGCGATTCCCGGCGGCTTCATCTTCGTGACCCGTGGCCTGATGAGCGCGGTCACGAACGAGGCGGAGCTCGCGACCGTGATCGGTCACGAGACCGGTCACGTGGCCGCCCGGCACTCCGTGGAGGACATCAGCAAGCAGCAGATCGCCCAGCTCGGCCTCGGCATCGGCTCCATTCTTTCGCCGACGGTCGCAAAGTACGGCGCGGCTGCGAGCCAGGGCCTGGGGCTGCTCTTCCTCAAGTTCAGCCGCGACCACGAGGCGCAGGCCGATGAGCTCGGCTTCAAGTACGCGCTGGCCGACGGATACGACGTCCGGCAGATGTCGAA
>JBDUEA010000378.1:0-3089 GCA_040002695.1 Gemmatimonadota bacterium
CTTGACGCCGAGTGCGAGTTGGAAGTGCGGATGCATCCGGACCTGCAGCCATCGCTCGGCGCGCGCGTGATAAATCAACGAATCGGGGGTGACCACGCCGTTCTTCACTCCGACGGCGAATTCTTCCATCGAGCTGAAGACCGACTCTTCGCCCGTAGGGAGCTTGATCCGATACATATCCCGCCTCACTGAACAGTGGTTTTCCGGCCGGGCCTGCCTTCCGCGCGAAGAGGTTCGGGCGCACGGAGCCGTCGGCTCATTGAAGGCAACTGCCGGGCCAGATTGAAACTATTGTTGTTAAAGGGGTTAGGCTGTCTGGCGGAGATAATGGTCTCCCGATGGCCACGCGCTTTGCCAGAAGTTGAACGAATCGCGTCTCAGCAATGCGCACGCAATGAATGCCCGGACTTCACGGTCATGTGTACCAGCAGGATGTCTTCGGCGTCAGCAGGGCAACCCCCGGGGAATCGCCGGGATGTTCAAGATCAACTTGAACTCGTGGCTCTGTCTTCGAGATTACCGCCGGTCCGGGTAGATTCTTTCCTATGAAGGGAGATTCATGTCCGAACCCAACGCGTCCGATGATTCCGTCCCCGACGGAACCGTGACGCTGACTACGACCCCCATTCCACTGTCCGTCCGTCCGATCGCGGATGAACGGGTGCCCGACGGCCAGGTCGGCGTCGCGGCCTATCTCGGCGACCGGATGATCGCCCGGAACGCCTTTCCGGCGGAGTTCGTGGAACAGGCGCGTCTGGAAGAACTGTTTTCCGAACCGGTCCCCCTGGTATTCCATGCTGGTGTCGGAGGACCGGGGATCGAGGGAACTCTCTTCGCCGTCGTTTCGCGCGCGGCACTGGAAGCGGAAGAGGACGACGCCGAGCCCTGGTCGGCGAGCGTACCGAGCTTCGAGCCCGTGGTCGGGGAGGGTGAGGAGCCACCGCAGGCGCTGCTTCCCCTGGGCATGCTGGTCCGGGTTGAACGAGACAGGAAATTTCCCGATGATCTCGCGAAAGAGGCCGCCGACCTCCTGCAATCGGTGCTGACCGGCAAGACGAGCGAGGTCATCGATCGCCTGCTCGACGACCTCCTCGGCACCTGAGCACTTCGGATCTGGTACTCCGCCGTCCCGGTCGGCGACCCGTAGAGAACCGACCCCTCACCGTCTAGATTGCTGGGCTGCGCGGTTGAACCTTCGGCCCAAAGATCATGCGCCTCCATCCATTTCTGGCCCTGCGTCCCGATCCCGCGCTCGCCGCGCGCGTGTCATCGGTCCCTTATGACGTGGTCAACCGAGCTGAAGCCGCTGAACTCGCCGAAGGAAATCCGGTGAGCTTTCTGCATGTCGGCCGGAGCGACATCGATCTTCCGCCCGACCTCGACCCGCACGACGATCAGGTGTACGCCAAGGCGCGCGAAAGCCTGGATCGATTCGTGGCCGAAGGGGTCCTACGCCGCGAGTCACACTCGTCGATCTATCTGTACCGGCAGATCATGAAAGGCAGGGCGCAGGTTGGTATCGTCGCATGCGTGCACATCGACGATTACGAGCGCGATATCATCCGGAAACACGAGAAGACGCGGAAGGACAAGGAGGACGACCGCACCCGGCACGTGCTTACGCTCAACGCGAACGCAGAGCCGGTCTTCCTGACCTATCACGGCATCGGTGCCATCAACGACCTCGTGAAGCAGCTGTGCGATTCAGATCCAGTCTATGACTTCACAGCTCCTGATGGGGTTCGCCACACGGTGTGGCAGGTGGAGGATGCGGCTCCGCTCCTCAAGGCGTTCGATTCGGTTCCCGCCGCATACGTAGCGGATGGCCACCACCGTTCCGCCAGCGCGTGGCGCGCGGGGCTCGAGCGCCGGAAGGCGAACCCGGGTCATCAGGGAAACGAGGAGTACAACTGGTTCCTCGCGGTGCTCTTCCCGGCGTCGGAGCTCCGCATCCTGCCGTATAATCGCCTGCTCCGCGATCTCAACGGCCAGACACCCACCGCGGTTCTCGAACGGCTCAAGTCGATCGGTACGCTCGCGTCGACCAGAGAGCCGGCACCGACTCGGGCCGGTAGCTTCGGAGTTTATCTTGATGGGCGCTGGTATCGATTGACACTGGATCCGTCGTTCATCGATCCGTCGGATGTCGTCGGCTCGCTCGACGTATCGCTACTGCATGACCGTATTCTCGGCCCCATCCTTGGCGTCGGCGATCCGCGAACGGATTCCCGTATTGATTTTGTCGGGGGGATCAGGGGTACTCGCGAGCTCGAGCGGCGGGTCGATTCCGGCGAGATGGCGATGGCGATCGCCATGTATCCGACGACGCTCGAGCAGCTGATGGCAGTGTCGGACGCGGGGCAGATCATGCCACCGAAAAGCACATGGTTCGAGCCGAAGCTGCGGAGCGGGCTGTTCGTGCATACGCTGGATTAGGGGTTAGGTGGTGGGTGTTAGGTGGCAGTCATTCTCTTCTAACGCATGCCGGGGCGAATGAAAGTTCTGATCGCGGACAAATTCGAGAAGGTGGGAGTTGACGGGCTCAAGGAACTGGGCTGTACTGTGGTTTCCCGCCCGGATGTCAAAGCCGAAGAGCTCCCGGCCGCGATGCGCGAAGTGGATCCGCATGTGCTGATCGTGCGCAGCACCAAGGTCACCGCCGAATCGCTCAAGGCCGGCCCCAGCCTGAGTCTCGTGATCCGGGCCGGTGCCGGCATCGATACCATCGATGTTCCGGCTGCCTCAGGCCTTGGCGTCTTCGTCTCCAACTGCCCCGGCAGGAATTCGCTCGCCGTTGCGGAGCTGGTGATGGGGCTTCTGCTCTCCTGCGATCGCCGGATTCCCGACCAGGTCGCTGATCTGCGCCAGGGAACGTGGAACAAAGGAGCGTATTCCAAGGCCCGCGGTCTCGCGGGGCGCACACTCGGCATCGTGGGCCTGGGCCAGATCGGGCGCGAAGTCGCGACGCGCGCCAAGTCGTTCGGCATGCAGGTCGTCGCGTGGTCCCGCAACTTCACGCACGAAGAAGCGGCGCGGATCGGGATCGGGTATTGCCAGACGCCGCTGGACGTGGCGCGGGTATCGGATGC
>JBDUEA010000379.1:0-3072 GCA_040002695.1 Gemmatimonadota bacterium
GCCCTGTCCGCCCTGTCCGCCCTGTCCGCCCTGTCCGCCCTGTCCGCCCCGTCCGACTGTCCGCCCGCGCACGCCTCGCCTAAGTTTCCTGCCTTATGCCCCCCGTAGACTCAGCGCTGCAGCAATCCCTCTCCACCGCGTACCGCCTCGAGCGCGAGCTTGGCCGGGGAGGGATGGCGGTCGTCTATCTCGCGCATGATCTCAAGCATGCCCGGCACGTGGCGCTCAAGGCGATCCGTCCGGATTACACAGCCGAGTTTGCGGCCGAGCGTTTTTCGCGGGAGATCCGGCTCGCCGCCCGCCTCCAGCATCCGCACATCCTCCCAGTGCTCGACTCGGGCGAAAGCGCCGGGCAGCTCTGGTATACGATGCCCTACGTCCGCGGCGAATCGCTGCGGGATCGGATTCGGCGGGAGGAGCGCCTCGACGTGAACGAAGCGGTACGCATTGCGCGTGAGGCCGCGCAGGCGCTGGAGTATGCGCATCGTGAGGGCGTGGTGCATCGCGATATCAAGCCGGAAAATATCCTCATCGCCGAAGATGGCTCGGCGCTGGTGGCGGACTTCGGGATCGCAAAGGCGATCGCGGGCCCGCGGGCGGACCGGACGGGGGTGGGCCCGGACGGTCCGGCACAAACGAACCCGCTCACTGGAACCGGCCTGATCGTCGGCACGCCCGCGTATATGGCGCCGGAGCAGCGACTCGGAATGCCCGGTGATGCCCGGAGCGACATCTACAGCCTCGCCGCAGTGCTGTATGAGATGCTAACCGGCAAAATGGTCATCGGCGATGGCGGCGGCATGGACATGTTCCTTCTTCAGATGTCGGACAGCATGCCACGCGTGCGGGTGACGCGCCCCGAAGTGCCAGTCGCCGTGGAGCAGGTCGTCCGGAAGGGATTGCATCCCGACCCAGGTCAGCGCTTCGCGTCGATGGCCGACTTCGGCAAGGCGATGCAGGACGCGGTGACCGGATCATCCCGGGCGTCCGTTCCGCCTATCACGAAACGCCGAATAGTCACCATCGCGGGTTTGGTGCTCGGGTTCGCCCTTGCGGTGGCTGCCGGATTCGCCTGGAGACGTAGCGTCGGTCCCCGCAGCACTCCCGCCGGCGGGTCCCTCGTCACCATGCCGCTCGGCCTCGCGGTTCTTCCCTTTGAAAATCTCGGCGACACCTCCGATGCTTATTTCGCCGACGGCGTCACCGATGCGGTGCGCGGCAAGCTCACCCAGCTCGGCAAGCTCGTCGTCATCGCGCGCACGAGCTCGATGGAGTACCGGGGACGTGGCAAGAGTCTGGGGCAGATCGCGCGGGAGCTCGGTGTCCGCTATCTGCTCACCGGAACCGTCCGCTGGGCCAAGTCGAAAAACGGCTTGAGCCAGGTGCAGGTGAGTCCGGAGCTGGTCGAGATCGGCGACACGCCGGCGCCGACCAGTCGCTGGCAGCAGGATTTCAATCGGCCGCTCACCGATGTCTTCGAGGTCCAGGGCGAGATCGCGCAGAAGGTTGCGAGCGCCCTCGACCTGGCGCTGGAGCCGGCGCAAACCGCGGAGCTCGCGGCGACACCGACCACGAACGTCGCGGCATACGATGCCTTCCTCAAGGGCGAGGCAGTGATTCAGGGCTTCACTCACAACGATGGAGCGTCACTGCAACGCGCGATCGCCTTCTATCGAGAGGCCGTTGCGAAGGACAGCACCTTTGGCATCGCCTGGGCTCGACTGGGCCACTCTCACGTGGTTTACTACGTCAACGGCCCCGGCAGTGAGCAGGACGACAGGGATGCGGAGCACGAGCTGGCGAAAGCCATCGCCTTTGCGCCGGAGGCGCCCGAGACCTACATGGCGCGTTCCAGCCACGCCTTCACGGTCCACGGCGATACCGTCGAAATGAGGCGGCTCAATCTGGAGATGCTGAAGCTCTTCCCGAGGAATGCGGAAGCCATCGCGGGATTCGCAGACGGAGAACTGGCCCTTGGTCGGTTCGCGGCGGCCGACAGCGCCTTCCGCCGAGCGCTCACACTCGATCCGCGCTCGGTCGTGAACAACACCGCGCTCGCGCAGACGTCGCTCTTTCTTCGACGGTACGCCGATGTACGCGCCGCCGCCGATCGTGCCGATCTGCTGTCCCCCGGAGATCCCCAGGTGCTCGCCTTCAGGGTGGTGAGCCATCTCGGAGAGGGAAATCTTGCGGAGGCCCGGCAGATAGTGGCGGGAGTGTCTCCGGGTAGCGCTCGCAACAGTCTGCTCGCCGAGCTCAACGTACAGTACGAAGTCTTGTGGATGTTTGACGATGCCACTCAGCGCGCCGTCCTCGAGCTGCCGGCGGACGCTGTTGGCGGCGAAGGCGACCGGGCGATCGAACACGCCGGAATTTATCGCCTTCGAGGGGACACCGCGAACGAGCGACGCTGGGCGAAGACCGCTCTGTCGTATGTGCAGAGGCTGCGGTCCGAGCGACCCGACGACCCGATCGTGCAAGCCGGTCTTGCACGAACGCTCGCGCACCTCGGCCGCTCGGCCGAGGCGGTCTCTGCCGCCGAGCGCGCGCTGCAGCTCCAGGAGTCCTTCCGATTTCGGTGGATAGAATCGCTGACCCGAGAAGCGGTTATCAAGACGCTCATCGAGGCCGGCCGGCCGGATCTCGCGCTCGACCAGCTGGTGCTCCTGCTTTCCCGTCCCTCATACATTTCCCCGGCATGGCTTCGGATAGATCCTGACTATGCGCCGCTCAAGGGGAATGCGAGATTTGAGAGTCTCGTGAACGGTCAGCGGTGAGGAGTGAGGAGTGAGGAGTAAGGAGTGAGGAGTGAGGAGTAAGGAGTAAGGAGTCAGGAGTCAGAGTCAGGGGTGAGCGGGAGGTCAGGCCAACGCCTCACAGTCATCCCGAGGGCATTCCTATGCCCGAGGGATCGGACGGCCGTCGGGGAGTTTTGGAAATGCCGCGGGGTGTTCACCACAGAGGCCCGGAGGCACGGAGCAGGTAGGATAGGCTCGAGCATCTCCGCTTTGTCCGTCCTTGAAAACAACTCTGCAGGGCAGCCCACTTTGCGCATTGCCGCTATCCAGCGAT
>JBDUEA010000380.1:0-3070 GCA_040002695.1 Gemmatimonadota bacterium
GCCGGCGGTTAGCGCGTGTCGAAATGAGCTTCGTCCGTTCGACGTGCTGATAGAGACCGGGCGCTGCCCGATCGGGATTGCAGCACACACGTCGAACGGGAGATTCCAATGTCCGCACCCACCTCTTTCGAGGCCGCCGCACACGGCAGAACCGGCCGCAGGAGCCGCTACCTGCCCGTCGCCGCCCGATATCTCATGGGCCTCATCTTTCTGGTCATGGGATTGAACGGGTTCCTGGATTTCCTGCCCCACCCTTCGACTCCGATGTCCCCGGGCGCCATGACTTTCCTCGGCGGCCTCATTCAATCAGGATACATGGAGCCACTAATTTCCGGCACCCAGATTCTTGTGGCGCTTCTGCTCCTCACCAACGTCCTGGTGCCGCTCGCGCTCGTGGTCCTCGCGCCAGTCGTCGTGAACATCGTTTCCTTCCATGTGTTTCTGGAGCGATCAGGACTCGTCATCGCGCTCTTCGTGCTCGCGCTCGAGCTCTACCTGGCGTGGAGCTACCGCTCCGCGTTCCGCTCGGTGCTCGTCCTCCGGACGGCCCCCAATCCATGATGGCGCCGCGGTACCTGGTGTTCCTATCCCAGCTGGAACAATGATATGCGAAAAATCATCGTCTCGAACCTGATCTCGCTCGATGGTTTCATGGCGGGACCGAACGGCGATCTCGACTGGTTCCAGGTCGGAGACGACTTTAACAAGTACGTCGAAGAGCTGCTGCGGGAGGTGGACGTCATCCTCTTCGGGCGCATCACGTATCAGATGATGGCCGAGTACTGGCCGACCGATGCCGCGCGTCGCTCGGATCCGGTCGTCGCGGAACGCATGAACGGGCTCGCCAAGGTAGTGTTCTCGCGGACGCTGACCCGCGTGGACTGGGAAAACTCGACGCTGGTGTCCACCGACATCGGACCTGAAATTGGCCGACTCAAGCAGCTGCCGGGCCGGGACCTGGTGATTTTCGGAAGCGGCAGCATCGTTTCGACGCTTCTCACCATGAACCTCATCGACGAATGCCGTCTCGTCGTGAACCCGGTGCTCCTCGGCAGCGGAAAGCCGATGTTCGCCGGATTCGCCGACCGATTGACCCTACGGCTGACCGACATGAGACGCTTCGGGAGCGGAAGCGTGCTCCTGTCCTATCAGCCCGCCTCGGTGAAACCTCAGCCTCAAATGAACACCGCGCGGCGTTGAGCCTCGGAAACATCCCATGCAAAATGACAGTGTGATCGCTCGCTGGAGAGCGAGGGCCCCGGATTTTCTGAGCCTGTTACGAATCATTGCGGCGTTCGTGTTCATGCAATACGGAAGCGCGAAGCTGTTCGCGTACCCCGCATCGCTATTCCCGGACGGAAGCACCGTGCACCTGGCTTCACTCCTGGGCATTGCCGGCGTACTCGAGACCTTCGGGGGATTTCTGATACTGGTAGGATTGTTCACCCGGCCGGTGGCGTTCGTGCTCTCCGGTGAAATGGCCGTTGCCTACTTCAAAGGCCACGCGCCGAACGGATTCTGGACCATGCTGAATCACGGCGAACCGGCTGTGCTCTTCTGTTTTCTTTTTCTCTACCTCTCGGCTGCGGGACCGGGTCCATGGAGCCTGGATGCCGCGCGCCATCCCTCCACAGACGCTGGTACTACCTGACCGCGCCCTCCGAGAGGTCGAGTGGCGCGCGGCGTCTCTGCGTCTTCTGCGGCTCGAGTCCGGGGCGAGATCCGGCGTACCGGGACCTGGCCGCCTCCTTCGCCGCGCTGCTCGCGCGCCGAGGAATCGGCATCGTGTACGGCGGAGGGCATGTGGGGATGATGGGGATACTGGCCGATACCGCACTCGCCGCCGGCGGCGAAGTGATCGGCATTCTTCCGCACGCTCTCTATGAGCGGGAGATCGGCCACCGCGGACTGACGAAGCTGCATGTGGTCGGTTCAATGCATGAGCGCAAGGCGATGATGGCCGACCTGTCGGACGGCTTCGTCGCGCTGCCGGGCGGCATCGGCACCATGGAAGAACTATTCGAAGTCTGGACCTGGGCGCAGCTCGGGCTGCACCAGAAGCCGGTCGGCCTGCTCCACACCGCGGGCTTCTACGATCCGCTGCTCGGCTTCCTCGATCATCTCGTCACGACGGGATTCGTGCGCGCCGAAGACCGGGCGGCGCTGATGACCGCGACCGATCCGGAGGAACTGCTCGACCGCTTCGAGGCGTACGTGCCGCGGCCGGTCACTCGCTGGATCACGCCTGCCGAGGGGTGACCAGCGTTCCCACCGGCGGCTCCGCGGCTGATTGCTTTACGACTTCGCCCTCGCGCGCGTGCTGAACGGGCGGTTCCGAGCGCTGCTCGGCGGGGACGGTAAAGCGGAAGATCGATCCGCCGCCGGGCGCGCCTTCCACCCAGATGGTGCCGCCATGCCGCTCGATGATTTTCCGGCTGATTGCGAGACCCATGCCGGTGCCGGGATATTCCTCGCGCCTATGCAGTCGCTGGAAAATCTGGAAGACGCGTTCGCGGTGCTCGGGTTCGATGCCGATACCATTGTCCTCTACCGAAACCACCCATCCTTCTCGCGATCCTGATGCCTCGCCATCCCGCGCAGAGCCAGCTCGCTCGGCGCTGATGATGATGCGCGGAGATTCGCCGGGCCTCCGGAACATCAGTGCATTGGCGAGCAGATTCTGAAACAGCCGCACTGCCTGCTCCTCGTCCATTCTGATCGCCGGAAGATTCCCGATTTCGATGTGGGCGCTGGTTTCACTGACTCGGGCATCAAGTTGCCGCCGCGCCGCATCCACGACGGCCGCGAGCTCCACGACCTGCGGCTCGAGCGGCCGGGCGCGTTCGCGGGCATAGGCCAGCAATCCCTGGATGAGCGATAGCATGCGGGCGGATCCTTCGACCGCATAGCTGATGAACTCGTCCGCGTCGTGGTCCAGCCTTCCCTTGTACCGATGCTCCAGGAGCTGCACGAAGTTGGTCACCATTCTGAGTGGCTCCTGCAGGTCGTGGCTCGCCACATACGCGTACTGCTCGAGCTCCGCGTTCGAGCGGGCGAGCTCCGCGGCACG
>JBDUEA010000381.1:0-3050 GCA_040002695.1 Gemmatimonadota bacterium
GAAGGCGTCCTTGTAGCCGAGCCGGGTGTACACCGATTCCGCCGTCGCCTGCATCATGGGGATCGTGGTCCCGGGTTTCATCGACGCGATGATCGCCTTACTGGCCTCGAGCACGCAGCGATACATCTTCTCCTGCTCCGCCGAGAATTTTCCGGAAATCGGCCAGACCCGTGTGATATCCGACTCGTAATAGTCGTAATCCGATCCATAATCGAGATACACCACTTCTCCTGCCAGCATGCGGCGCGTATTCGCCTCGTAGTGCACATTCGGCGCGTTGGGTCCCGAAGGCACGATCGGCAGGAAAGCATCGCCGCGCGCACCCATTCGCGTGTTCACGTACTGCGCCGCCGCGGCGATTTCGTATTCGTACATCCCCGGCCTGGTGCCGCGCATGGCCTCGGCGACCGCCGCCGCTCCGATCTGACCGGCGCGGCGAAGGCGGGTGATCTCGTACGGCGTCTTGACCCAGCGCAGATCTTCGAGCAATGGGCTCACATCCACTACCGCCAGCTTTGGCTCTGCCGCGCGTATCCGGTCGACGGCCTGTTCGACCGCGGTCGTGCGCCCGAGCAGCGGGTGATCGCGTAGTCCCGCCACGAAGAGACGGCTCTCGAAGCGAGCGTGCAGTTGATCGTCGGGGGCGGTGAGCGGCAGATATAGCGCGCGCACGTCCGGGCTGCCGGTCGCAAACCCCAGGTTCAGGAAAAAATTCTCCATGGGCCGCACGGTCACACCGTACCGTGCCGAGGCGGTGGTGTCGTCGTGGAGACCTCCGCCACCCGGCGAGTGGAGGACGAACACGGAAACCGTCTTCGTCACGCCGTTCATCATCAGCACGGCGCCGGCCTGTTCGATTCCGGTCAAATAGTAGAAGTCCGGCGCTTGCCGGAAACGGACGTTGTAGGGATGCTCCTCCGCGGCGAAGACGAAAGCGACGCCATCCTTGATCCGCTCGAGGAGCCGTTCGCGCCGCGCCGCGTATTCCCGCTTGTCGAACGTCGAATCCTGCGCCGTCAACGCCGCAGGCAGGAAGATCATGGACAGAACGGCAACAGTCGTCAGACGGCTTCGGAATCGGGATGGCATTGGCTCGCGAGGGTGTGAGGAACGCTGCGGACTGACCCAAGGTACAGGTAAGTTGGCACTCGAGCGATTCATACGAGATCGGGAGGGTGGAAGGTGTCAATCCGCCGAGTGAGCCCGGCCTCCCCATCACGCGATCGAGAGCACGCCGTGCCAGCGTGCGGATGCAAGATCCTTCACGCACCCTTCTCCGGTTCCCCTTCCGCTGCAGCCCTTACCAGTACTTCTTTATCGTCGTTTCGTGATCCACCCTTTCATTCGGGAACGCATGCCGCTCCGATCCAGTACGGGACCGCTCTGGCACACACTCGTGGTCGATCGCGAGCCCGTCGTTCGACAGGTGCTGCGCCGGCTCCTCGTCGCGCAGGGTCACGTGGTGCTGGAAGCCGAGAGTGGAACCGAGGCGCTCGCGCTCGCTACGTCGCCACTCCGCAGAATCGACCTGCTGATCACGGAAACGCGGCTTGAAGGGCTCGCGGGTCTCGTCCTCGCACACGCCATCAAGGCCATCCACGCCGCGCTGGCCGTGTGTATCGTTGCCGCGGATGCTCCACCGGAATCGCTCGCTCTTCCCCGCGCATGGGCCTGGCTCCGAAAGCCCGTGCCGGTGACGGAGTTCGACCGCGTCATCGCCGATCTCCTGCGACGCCGAGACGAGGTTGTGGCCGAGGTGGCGTGAGCAGAGCTGCCTGGATCTCGATCCTTTCCGCTATTTTCCTCTCTCGATCGCTCGCGGCACAGCAGGATACTTCCTCCGTACACGCGCTCCCTGATACGCTGATTCCGCTCTCCGTTCCCGCGGACAGCGGCCGAATGCGTCTGACTCCTATCCTCGCGCCCGGCTACAACCCCGATCTCCATTTCCTCGTAGCCGGTGGCGTGCTTCTCAGCTGGAAAACCGGAGCAAACAAACTTGCCGTCGAACGCTCGACGCTCGCTTCCACGCTTGTCGTTTCCACGACGGGGGCCATCAGCATTTCCAACGGATTCAGCGGATTCTGGCGGGAGGGAGCGCTGCGCACGGTCGTCGGTCTTACCTATCGGAACAAGTCCGACAACTACTGGGGAGTTGGCTACCAGGCAGGCCTGCGCCCATTTACCAGCGACTCGACGACCGAGTATCACCGCAAATGGCTGCAGTTCAATCCGCTGGTGCTCGGGCGCATCGCTCCGAATCTCTTCGTCGGCGGAAGCTTCGACTTCAACAAGACGGTGGCCAGCGACATCAATCCCCGAATGAGCGCCGACCAGACGTTCCGGCGCTTCGGCCGCCGCAACGCCAATGTCGGACTCGGCTTCGCCCTGCAGTTCGACTCACGGGATGTAACCGTCAACGCGTGGCGGGGTAGCTATCTCGGCCTCTCGGGAACGTTCTACGGATCCTATCTCGGCGGCGACAACGGGTACCAGATTTTTCAGGCGGACTATCGCCGCTACCATCCGCTTGGCCGGCCCGGTCGGATTCTGGCGTGGCAGCTCAAGGCGCGAATCGGGACCGGCGACGTTCCCTGGGCGGAGCTGCCCCTGCTCGGGACGGTCTATGACCTGCGCGGGTATCTGGACGGACGGTTCCGCGATCGGAGCACGCTCTTCGGCCTCGTCGAATACCGGCACACATTCCTTCGGAGCAGTGGTCGCCTCTCCCGCCACGGCTTCGTGACGTGGATCGGCGGCGGGACGCTGGGCAGAGATCCGGCGCACTTCCGCGGCTTTCTGCCGAATGCGGGGCTCGGCTACCGTTTCGAGCTGCAGCCGAGGTCCAACATCAGGATGGACTTCGGCGTAGGTAGACATGCGCACGGGGTGTATTTCAACTTCACGGAAGCGTTCTAATCGGCACAGGGAGTCTTGTCTCAACGATGGCCGAATCCGCAACACCCACCGCAGCTCGACCCACCGGCGCGGGCACGCCGGCCGCGGCCCACGCACTGTCGGCCGAGCAATCCGACATCAGCGAATACCGC
>JBDUEA010000382.1:0-3043 GCA_040002695.1 Gemmatimonadota bacterium
AAGCCGATGAACCCCGGGACCGCCGCTGCCGTCGCGAGCCAGGCGCGGACGTGCGGCTCGCTCTCCCCGCGGCCCAAGACGATGCAGCCCACGTCGCGTCGGCCATCGCGTCGGGCCGTCTCCACGATACGGGCGTCGTCTTCCCGTCGGTCGAGCCCCTCGATCTTCCAGACGTCCGGCTCCACTCCGGCATCCTGTAGTTCGCGGATGGCTCGGGCCATAAGCGAGGGCCGGAGTGTCTGGTCGTAGGCCTGCGTGTCTCCGCCGAGGGCTTGCAGTTCGGTGGGCGTCGCGGGCACCAACAGCTCGAACATATACTTCGACGGGCTGTTCTCGAGGTACTCTGACAGACGCCGAAGCCGTGCGGCCTGCCGCCGATTCATGGCCGCGTCGCCTTCGGGATTGTAGCGCACCAGCACCTTGGCAAACGTCGGCGCGAAGGCCTCGATGTGCCGCGCGTACGCGTCACCGAACTCGAAGTCGAACTCCTCCTGCCCGCTCTTCTCCACCGACGCGCTGGTGATGTAGCCGCTGCGGCTTCCGTCGCCCAGGATGGCGGCCCCGAACTGCTCGTCCACCAGGATGCCGGCGTGCTCCTTCGGAACCCCGCCAGCCACTGCCGCCACGAAGCCGTCGTAGATGACTCGTTTAGCAGCGACGATCCGCGCGGTCTGCTCGACGCCGAGGGTCCCCTTCCAGCCGAACATCCCGCGCTCGAACGACGCCCGGTGGTCGAATGGGAGAATGTAGAGCGGAGTCGTGTAGCCTCTCGTCGTCGACGTCATGGGTGATCGCTTCGCGGGGGAGCGTTCACTCGAGGTCGTTCGTTCGAACCGGCATCGCGGCTAAGGGCCTGCGACGGCTCGCCCTCGCCTGAAATCCTCGCACCCTCGACGAGCTGCTTCCAATGACCCCATCGGGGCATGAACATCGGGACCCGCCGTTGATAGGCACGGTAGGCCTCCCCGAATTCCGTGACCATCCGCCGCTCCTCGGAGCGGGCGAGCAGGACATAGGCCAGGACGATGAGCGGAAACAACCCGACCGAGAAGACCGTCGGCCAATGCACGACCCCCTCGCCAAAGAGCCCGACGAAGAGCCCCGTGTACTGGGGATGCCTTACCAGGCCGTACAACCCATCGGTGGCCAGTCGCTTGTCCCTGTGGGCGCGGTAGAGCTCACGCCAGCCTTGGATGAACAACCCGATGCCCACGAATAACAGTCCGTAGCCAAGCACCATCGAAATCATCATGCCGGTCTCGCCGACTCCGAGCAGCGTGGACCAGAGATTGGCGTTGAGATACTTGCGGTCCAGTCCGAAAAGCCGAACGAGCAGGTAGATCGTGAGGGGGAAGCCGTACATTTCCGCGTACAAAGCGATGATGAAAGCCTGAACGAGCCCCGCACCGGCCCACTCGCGCCAGGTCTTTGGCGTCAGGTAGCGGTACACTACCCAAGACGCCACCGCGATCATGATGAGCGCGAGGGCCCAGACCCCAGAGTGCGCAACGGGTTGGTTCATGGTGAGGCTCCTTCTTCACGGACTCTACTGAGCGGGTGCCCAGCGTCGATCTCCTTGAAGTCACCGCGCACAACTTCCGGACTGCGGATGGAAGTGGCCGGGTCAAACAGCGAGTGCGTCGGGTTGATCGATCTAGTGCTTGGGCGCAGGCATTTTACGCTTCATCGTCATACCCGAGTCGCCGTTCATGCAGGGCGACCGCAGCTTGCCGAGTTGTTGCCGTTGGGCTGGTGCAAGAATGTCACGCACCCGTGTCGCCGTGACGAGGTGCTGCGCCATCATCGAACCGTGCATTGCTGCCATGGGCATCACCGCGGCCGCGATGGCAGCCGAGTCTGCCGGGGAGCTGTCAAACGCCGTCTTGAGCTGGGCCTGCCGCGCCTGCATCTGCTTCATCATGGGATTGTCGGTCGTCCCCATACCGTCCATGCCGTGCTTTCCCATCCCTCCGCCGGTCATGGCCTCGATTCGAGACACCTGATCCGGCGACAGCTTCAGGAGACCCTTGTTCTTCAGCACATTTGACGGGGCGTATCGCATCGTCGTCATCATCTCCATCCCACCGCCCTGCCCCATCATCGACATCATGCTGCCCATCATCGCGCAATCGCTCATGCCCATCTGCTGTTTGCCGGCCCCGGGCAGCGTATCGCTGTGCTGATGCTGTTGACCGGCGAGCGGCGCTGCGATGAGCGCAACGGCCAGAAGGCCAATCGATAGTCCTGCTCTGACGGTGACGCCCCTCTTTTTTTTTGATATAGTGGATCCTGCCATTCCGCGCGCCACGATCGCCGGAATCCGGTGCTCGGCGGTGACCGGCACGGTACCGATTGCCTTCCCCTTGGACGGGTCCACCGCCTTCAGCACGGTTGGTGACGTGCGGTTCGCGCCCGGCTTGAGATGCTGCACCTGCGGTTCCTTCGGATTCGCGACTCTCATTGGTGCTGTTCCTGATGAATGGGTGAGCGCCCGGCTTGATTGCCGACTCAGGCGCAACTGTTCTCGCGCGATCACTTCTTCCCCCACTCGAACTCCGGTTGCAACATCGCGCGGGATGAAAAGTCCCGCCTGTTGCTCAGGGGAAACTGGTAGGCGAACCCGAAATTGATGCCCGCGCGTACGCGGACCTTGAGCCCGACCAGCAGACCGATCGCAGCCGTTGCACCGCTCCCTCCCTCGCCGAGCACCTCGACGACCGGGAAAACTCCCTTAGCGACGCGGGCGACCAGCGCTGCACTCCCCTCCACGGCGTCCTCGCGGGGGTTGTAATGGAGGACCTGGTTGAACGACACCCGGGGGTTCGCGAGTGCCGTCGAGAACCCGACCAGTGACTCAATCCGGCTGCCGGCGCCGGAGTGGGTGGGGAATTCGAACTCGATGAGCGGGGCGAAACCGCTCATTCCATCCTCGCTCATGATCGCCGCAAACTGGAACATGGCCTCGGTGTGCGGATTGGTCAGGAAGGCGTCGTTGCGAATGTGGAGTCCGATGGTTTTCGTCAGGCCGGTCTCGAGGTGGAAG
>JBDUEA010000383.1:0-3036 GCA_040002695.1 Gemmatimonadota bacterium
CATCCACCCCGCCGCCCGCCACTGGTCCACATCCCAGAGATTGTCCGCGAGCGCCACGTTCTCCCGCACCTGTGCGTACTCTTCCTTCTGCAGCAGCTTGCCGGCGACCCTAAACGTGACCTCGACCGCCATCCAGCCACCGCCCTGCTGCTGATACTTGTTGAACTGCGTCTCCGCAATCGCCGATGCATCTTGCGGATTTGTCTCCAGCATCCGCACGAACAGCAGTCGTTCCTTGTCGATCCAGAACTGCTTCGACGTAGTGTCCCCCGCGAGGGCGCCGACGACGTAGGTCGGACGTCCCTGCCAGTTCTCTTCGTGCATCTTGCTCAGGTCGAAGCCGAGGGCCTGGAGCTTGGCGATGGTCGCCTCCGGTGGGATACCGTATACGTCGAACCCCAGCACCATGAGCGGGTGGACAAACGGTCGGCCGGCCTTGAGCGTGCCCCCCTGAAATCGGTAGACCGAATCGTTGCGAAAAATGATGGCGTTTGCGCTATCTGCCGGTCCGATGTCGATCCGCAGTTTGTTGGGGATGGTCATCGCCTCGTACCACGTCTCCGTGGTGTGCTTCTCTGGAAAGGTCGTGGTTTGAACGAACGTGGCGTTATGATACCATTTGCCGGCGTACTGATCGTGCATGGCCTTGATCAGCGCGGCGCCGTCGGCGGGCGCCGGGCCCACGAGGAGCGAGGTGATCAGCAGAGGAAAGTGAAGCAAGCGGCCCTCGCTCTCGAGAGGTTGATGAATGCTGCCATCGTGAGTCACGCGCGGCTGGCCGAAATACGTTCGCTCGACATCTCGGGTTTCATCTGAAGCCCGTCACGGCACTCGACCGAAAACCGGTTGCTGGTTAAGTTCACGCTCCTGCGGACGGCATTCCTGGCATACTCCGCTGGCGCGATCCAAATATCCGCGTGCATTCATTCACAGCTGGGGATTCTGCTGTCCACGTGGCCCCATTGCCAGCGAGAGTCCGCCCCATGAATCGCGAACACGCTCGAGTCATTTGCCGGGCCCTGCTCGAGCATATTCACGAGTCCCCCCGGAAGCCGCAGGAGGACTCCGCGACCGCCGCCGTATTCTTCCGTCTCCTCGTCAACCACGCAAGGTCGACCGGCATTCCGCTGCAGCAGTATCAGCACGGCCCCTGGAAAATCGTGTCGACACCGACCGCTGCGTCGGCGGAACCAGTCCTCACTCGGGGAACGTGGCGCATGACAGCGCCTGAACCTATGCTGGAACTGCTCGCACTACTCAACTGGTGCGACGCATTTCCGCCGGATGATAACTCTGGATCGACGGGACTCTCGAATGAATCGACCGCTGAGTCGTGAACATGTCTGTACAATTACCACGGCGCTGATCCAGCACGTCGGTGACTCATACAGCACCCCGCATCAGATCCCCCAGTCGGCCGTGGAGCTTTTTCACGTGCTGGTGACCCAGGCGAAGAGTTCCGGCATCAAGCTCGAGGATTTCGCCCGGGGCAAATGGCAGGTCGAGACGGATGGCACCAGAGGCAGCCGCACACGTCCCGCCGTCGTCTCCGACGGCTGGGCGATGGTCGATCATGACCTGGCATGGGACGTGGCAGCGCTGCTCAACTGGTGCGGCGCGGAGCGCCCCACGACGCACTCTGTAAGGGTATCGGACCGGGAGTGATTGTCCTATACTCCCGGTACATATCGTGAGCGTCAATCCTATTCGGACCGTCAACCGGTCAGGTGTACTATGGATGAACTGCATGCGAGTCGTGATCTGGACGGAGAGGACACGGACGGAGTGAATCTCGATGGAGACCCGTCGGATGATCAGGCCCTGCCACAGGATCGAACTCCACGGGCCCCGAGTCGCCAGATCGTCCTTGCGGCCCGCGAAGCCAGAAAAGACGCCGCTCGGCTCCGCGAGGAACTCACTACACACATGAATGCCCTTGAGGCGACGATTCTGGCTGCGGAAACCGCTCGGCAGGCCGCGGAGGTCGGGCGCCAGACCAGGGACGTCCGGCGCGGGATGGCCGAGTTGGAGCGCGAAGGCGCCGAATTGCGGCGCAGAGAACACGAGGAGGTTCGCAGCCATGCCGAGGAATTGCGTGGACTCGCCGAGATGCTCCGGGCAGCGACCTTTGAGGCGACGACCGCAGCTCGGGAGCTCCGCATCGAGACCGACCGCAGTCGCAGGGCCGGCGAGCAGCAGCAGAAGCTCATGGACCAGATGCGGCAGGATCAGCGTGCCGAGGAGCCCTGGAAGGGGGAGTAAAGCCGGTCGAGCTCTCCCCATTTCGCCGCAACTCGCTATTCCCGAGGTATTTGAGCACTCCTGATGTCCCGATCTGGAGCCCCCCGGCACCAGGTCGGGCTGGCCGCTGCTCCCCCCTCTTGCGCACTTCTCGTCCGCCGGTAGGTTCTGCCCTCCCGGCCCGCCAGCACAGCGCCGGTCTCCCCGCCTGGAGGACTGCGTGACGACGTTCACCCCGTACTTGCTCGCGCCGTCGACCACCGATGTCGCGGAGCCGTGTCCCGCCGATTCGTATCACCTCGTTCGCTTCGGAACCTGGGATGCTGCCGTCCAGTTCATGACAGACATTCGCCGCCGCGTCCGCCGCCAGCACCTGATGTCCGTCGAGCCTCGACCGGTCATCTACCTCTCGTCCAGTCCATCCGATGGTTTCCTCCCCTATCAGGATGTCTGGATCAGCGAGGGTGCCGTGCAGATCGCCCGCCGCGCTCACCGCTCGGTCGTTCCCATCATGACCGTTGCGCGTGACGCGCTCCCGGACGATGCGCGACTAGTCGTCGGACTGAGCTGCGACAGGGTTCGGCGCTGAGTACAGTGGCGCCCCCGCATCCGCTCCGCGGGTGCTGACGCCGATCATCTTGCAGCTTGGCAGGACCTCGACAGGCTGATATCGTAAGGCCTTCGTATCCTCGGATACGAAGGCCTCTTTCGCGCCCGTAGCTCAGTTGGATAGAGCAACAGCCTTCTAAGCTGTGGGTCGCAGGTTCGATTCCTGCCGGGCGCGCTTCGAAATCC
>JBDUEA010000384.1:0-3032 GCA_040002695.1 Gemmatimonadota bacterium
ACCATCTCCACGACGCCCGGGTAGGCGCGCACCATCCGGTCATGATTCGCGAGGTTGAACGTGCGGTACGTCGCGATCAGCGCATCGACCTCATTCTCCGACTCGGCATACTTCGCGAGCTGCACCCGCAGGGGAATCCCGATGCCGAACAGCACCTCCGCCTCACTCCTCGGCGGCAGCCCATGCGTCGCGAGCGTGTGATGATAGCTGTCGAGAATAAGCCGGATGGAGTCGATCAGGGTTCCGTCGAGGTCGAAGAGCACCGTCTCGATTGATGGCATGCGGGAAAGTAGCGTCAGGGCGGCCGCAGACGAATCCGAGGCTTACTCCTTTCTGAATACGATGATACCGGTGATGACCGGCGGCAGCGGATCGAACGATGGAGACGGCGGCGGAAGGCGATCGAGCCGACGGATGAGATCAGTGCTCGAAGTCGCGAGTTCCGAGATCAGCGCGCGCTCTCCCGCGGTATGGCCGCTGGCGGCAAAGCGGAGTGCCCGCTCGAGTCGAGGCAGGAGGGCATTGTCCCGGCGTCGAGCCGCATCCGCGGCCAGCGCGCGGAGGCGCCGGATGAGCTGACGGGCCTCCGGCCCGGGTGCGGGAGCGGCCCAGCGGCTCCGCTGCAGCAAGGACAGTCGTCCACTGATGATGTAGCCGACGATCGAAAGAATCCGGGCGAGCTCCAATTCGCTGGGAGGCACCGCCGTTGGAGCCTCAAGTGCAAGTCGGAGCGCGGACTCCACACGGTCAGATGCTTCGCTCCAGCGGCCCTCGTCATCGATCCATCCGACTGTACTCCAGCGTGCTTCGCTCCCTTTCGAGGATCGACCTCCCAGCCTGAACCCCACCAGGGCGCCGGCCCCCTCACCGAAAACTCCTGCGACGCCACATGGTCCGATCGGGCGGACATCGTGGAAGCGTGCCAGCTTCTCGCTCGCGAGCAACCGATCCCCGATCGAGCCCGGCCATGCCTGCGCCTCGGCCGCATCCCCGAGTCCGACCCGTGCCGGCAGAGATTTCTTTCGCTCGAGGCACTCCATCTGCTCGATGCGCCGCTCGATGGAAGGCGGCGGTTCGAAGCGCACCACCTCGACACGAGCGTGATCGGAGCCGAGGCGGATCGCCCGGCCATCACGCTGATCGAGGCGGACGGAGGTCCACGGCAAGTCATAGTGCACGATCCGCTCGGCGCCCTGGAGATCCAGTCCTTCGGCGGAGACGTCGGTGGTCACCAGATGGCGAGGGGCGCCGGCTGGAATGACGCCTCCGACTGGCGCCGGCGCGAACCAGCCGAGGACGGAACGGCGAGGCAGGACCCAGCGACCGATGCCTGAGGTATCGCCGGTGCACCAGGCCAGTGGTCCGGAGTGCAGCCGATTCCGCAAGTATCTCACGGTCTCGATGGCCGTCGTAAAGATCAGAGTCCGCCGGCCGTCCGCCAGGATTGCTTCGAGCAGGTCGAGCTTGGCATCCGGCAGCGTCGCGAGCATGGCGACATGATGAAGAACGTCCGTCACTCGATCCGCATCCTCCAGCGCGAGCTCGCCGGTAGCAGCTGGACCGTCGAACAGAGCCCAGAAGACGAGCTGGTCTTCAGCGCCCCCGACAAACGCATGGAGCGCACGCCGATCCATGGGTCTGCCGGCGGCACGCGCATCGGCGGCATGGCGTAGCAGGCTGTCATATCGGGTGAGAGCTGCGTGCAGCGCCGCCGGGCTCGACGCGGCGGCCCGCCACAGCGTGCCACGCACGAGACGCGCGACGGCCGGATGCCGCGAGAGCGTGAGCCCGTCGAGCGCGGCGAGCAGGTCCTCGTCAATCTCCGGCGAGGCGAGGCGTCGTTCCTCACGCCTCGGTCTGCCTTCCATCCGCTCGTTCGAAGAAAAAAGCAGCTCCCCGAGCGCGGTGATGGGCCCCGCATCCGACACGATCGATGATAGCGAGGGGATACCACGTGGCAGGAGGATGTCGTCGCGCACCGTCAGCAGCAACTGGTTCACGAGGTCCGCGAGGCCGTTCACGATTGGCGTGGCACTCAGCAGCAGCACCGGATGTCCGACCAGCCATGGCGAGAGGTGCGCATACCGTCGCGTCTCCGCATGCCTGAAGTGATGGCTCTCGTCGATCAGCACGAGTCCGCGCCCGGCGGGCGGCAGTCTCCCTCTGCTGGTTCGCTCATGCGACCAGAGTCGAACCTCCAGGTCCAGCCGACGCGCGACAGAGTCCCACTGATCGAGCAGACCGGCTGGAACGAAACAGGTTGTCGCACGCCCGCCATTCCAGGCGCGCGCCACCGCGAGTGCTACAAAGGTCTTGCCGCTGCCGACCGGATCCGACAGCAACGCACCCCCTTGGCGTTCGAGCGCCGCCAGGAGCCGGCGGAATGTCCGCTGCTGGGTGGGACGAAGCCACGCGGGGCTCTCCGCCTGCGCCTCCTCGGGAAGGAGTGACTTCGCCAGGTTCGCCACCACCTCGTCGGCGTCACGCGGAGGTCCCGTGCGAATCGCCGTGAGGAGCGGGTCACTCACCGTCTCCAGCGATTCAGCGACGATCACTGGACGCACCTCGCACGAGCGAGGCCAGCGTGCTGCACGCCGCCGCTGAGAGCCCGAGCAGCCGCGCGCAATGCGCATCCAGCTCGGCCTGTACCGACTCTCCCTGTGCCCCTGCGCGACCGAGGCGGATGAGCTCGGCATCCTCCAGCACAGCGTCGGGTAGCGGGACGCCCCCGACGGCCCGCGCGTTGAATCGCGCGAATCCGCCGCGTGCCGGATCCGCGACACTTCGCGCCGCAGCGCCGATCCACGTGCTGTTGAGCCACGCGGCGAGGGCATGTGCCTCCGAAGCCTGGGCCGGAGTGATCAGATAGCAACTGTTGAGCGCGACCGCGTCCCTGGCACTCTCACCCGTGAGCGCCGCCGCGCCCAGTCGCGGGGCAAGATCGGCCCAGACGACCCGGTGCGGACTCACTGACGGGAGTGTCCGGAAGAGCGTCCAGGGCGGTCCCGATCCGTAGTCCGATCGCGCGCGAA
>JBDUEA010000385.1:0-3018 GCA_040002695.1 Gemmatimonadota bacterium
GGTCCGGCGGGAACGAAGGAGATGATGACGCACCTGGCCGAGGCCTACGCGTTCGATATCGGCATCCGGAAGTCGGATGACCGCGCCGCTCCCGAGGGCGTGGTTATCCACGCAGAGGACATCGCGGAGGGAGTGGTGTTCGAGAAGGACGGTGTGACCATCACGGCGTTCGAGGTGGATCATTCGCCGGTCCGGCCCGCCTTCGGATATCGGATTGACTATCAGGGGCACTCGGTCGTGCTCTCCGGTGATACACGGGTCTCGGAAAATCTCATTCGCCATGCCCAGGGTGTCGACCTGCTGGTGCACGAGGTGGTGGCGCCGGAAACGATGCTGCGGAGTGGACGCAATCCTGAGCGGGCGAAGGCGGTCATCGCGCATCATACGACGGCGGAGCAGGCGGGCGGAGTGTTCGCCAGAACGAAGCCGAGGCTCGCGGTGTATTCGCACGTGGGACAGCCCGACGCGACCGAGGCGGACCTGGTGCCGCCGACGCGCAAATCCTGGTCAGGACGGCTCGAGGTCGGGGAGGACCTGATGGTCATCGACGTGGGAGACTCGGTTGAGGTGCACCAGCCCGCGGGAGGGCCGCATTGAGGGCAAGATGGTGAGGCGAACGTGAAGGCCTCGGTATTTATCGCGACCAGTCTCGACGGCTATATCGCCCGGCTCGATGGCGGCCTCGACTGGCTGCCAGCCGAGGGCGGCGAACCGCACGGCTATGATGAATTCATGGCGACTGTGGACGCGCTGGTCATCGGACGCAAGACATTCGAGACGGTGCTGGCGTTCGGCGGCTGGTTCTACGGCACCAAGCCGGTGTTCGTGCTCAGCTCGAATCCATCGGCACTGACCGCGCCGGCGGGAGCGATCTGCGAATTCATGAGCGGTACGCCGCGCGAGATCGCGACCCGGCTCGACCAGCGTGGAATCAGGCATGTCTATGTCGATGGCGGCGTGACCATAACAGGTTTCCTGGAGGCCGGACTCATCCAGCGGTTCATCATCACCCGGATTCCCGTGCTCCTCGGCAGCGGCATCCCGCTGTTTGGTAATCTGTCGCATGATGTCAGGCTCGAGCATGTGGCCACGCGATCGTTCACTGGCGGACTGGTGCAGAGCGAATACATCGTGGCCGATTGAGGCAGGCAATCGTTCCCGGGGTTGGTTCGACAGGAAAGATGCTGGGTGTCGCATCAGGCAGCCCGGAGGGACGGTGACATCGAGCGGGAACGCGCTTGTCCCGGCGCTCCCGCATTCTCGCGGAACGGGTAGATTAGTCTGGCGAGTCTCCTCGGGTTTCCACTGTTCTCCGTCCAAGGAAACGCATGCCGCTCCTCGCCTCGCGAGTGGGCTACACTCTCGCCGTTCTGTATCTCTGCGCCGCTGTGTTCGTCGTTCACACCGAAATCCGCGCGCCCGGCGGCGACTGGATCAAGCTTTCCGGCATGGGCACGTTCATTATCACGATTCCGTCGCAGGGCACCGTCGGGTTTCTGCTGACGAGCCTCGGCGTCCCAAGGGTGAATTTCGACGATCCGGGCTTCACGGGCTACAGTCAGCTGCTCGTTCACGTCCTCGTGACCGGTGCGCTCGTATATCTGATCGGCGCCGGCCTGGAGTGGAGTTTCCGCCACTTCTTCGTGACGTCGAGCTCTGCCTCAGTCGGTTAGCGAAGCGCTATTGGGCATTGGATCAATTTCGTATGCCTTAAGCCCTACCACCTACTACCTACCACCTACTGCCTAACACCTAACACCTAAGACCTAACACCTCCCACTCTGCGTCATCTGCGCACTCTGCGGATGCAAACTTTTGAGGGCCTCCATGCGCGTCACCTCGATCTCCCGGACCCTGCTTCCCCTGGCCCTTCTCATGAGTGGCATTGCGCCTGTCTCTGCCCAGACCGATGCCGGCTACCACGTGCTTCGGCAGATGGTGCTCGGTGGTGATGGCGGCTGGGACTATCTGACCGTCGATACCACCGCGAACCTGCTCTACCTCTCCCGCAGCACCCGTGTCATGGTGGTGGACCTCGGGACGGGAAAAGAGATCGGGGAGATCCCCAACACGAGTGGCGTCCACGGCATCGCCTTGGCACCGCAGCTGGGCCGAGGCTTCGTGAGCGATGGACGGGATTCCTCGGTGACGATTTTCGATCTCAAGACTCTCGCGACGATCGCCGTCATTCACGGAGTCGGCGCCAATCCCGACGCGATTGCATTCGAGCCGTCGACCGGACGCATCTTCACGCTCAACGGACGCAGCCAGGACGCAACGGCCATCGACGCCTCGACCGGCACGATCGTGGGGACCATTCCGCTCGGCGGGAAGCCGGAGTTCGCCGTCGAGGACGGGCACGGGATGATGTACGTAAACATCGAGGACAAGAGTGAAATCGTGGAGTTTGATCCGAAGACGCTGAAGGAGGTCCATCGCTGGCCGCTCGCGCCCTGCCAGGAGCCGTCCGGTCTCGCGATCGATCGTGCCCACCGCCGTCTCTTCGCCGGGTGCGACAACAAGATGATGGCGGTGGTCGACGCGGATAACGGCCACGTCATCGCCACGCCGCCCATCGGCGAGGGCGTGGACGCGAACCGGTTCGACGCAACCTCCGGCAACGCCTTTGCCTCGAACGGTGAAGGCACGCTCACGGTGGTGCACGAGGTCTCGCCCGATTCGTTCGTCGTCTCGGCCACCGTGCCTACCAAGCGTGGCGCCCGCACGATGACGCTCGACGAGCGAAATGGCCGCCTGTACGTGGTCACCGCGGATTTCGGTCCGCCGCCGGCCGCGACGACGGATCAGCCGCGTCCCCGTCCCACGATCGTCCCGGGCAGTTTCGAAGTGATCGAGATCGGACACTGAGAACACCAGGAGGGGCCATGATGGTTCGCACCGGATTTCCCGCTCCCGACGCCGCGCACGACTCACTGTACTCGGTGATCATGGATCGCGCGTCTCACGCCTCGACGCGACGGCTCGCGCTGCTGCTCGTGGCCACGCTCCTCGGCGCCG
>JBDUEA010000386.1:0-2996 GCA_040002695.1 Gemmatimonadota bacterium
GAGGCGGTCGAGGCGGCGCTCAAGCTCGCGCGCCAGTACTGGGTGGAGAGCGGCCGACCTTCGAAGCACCGGATCATTGCACTGTCGCCGGCCTATCACGGCAACACGCTACTGGCGCTCAGCGCTTCCGCGCGCGAGCACTACAAGACCTATTTTCGTGAGTGGCTGGTCGATGTCATCCGGATCCCGGCGCCATACGCTTATCGCTGCAACTGCGCGGGAGACCCGGAGTGTCGCGTCTGCACCGGTCAGGTGCTCGAGGACGCGATTCTGCGTGAAGGCGCGGAGAACATCGCCGCATTCATCGCGGAGCCGGTCGGCGGCAGCTCCACCGGTGCGACAATACCTCGGGACGGCTACTGGGCGCGGGTGCGCGAGATCTGCGACCGGCATGAGGTGCTGCTGATCGCCGACGAAGTCCTGTCGGGCGCGGGACGCACCGGCACGTGGTCCGCGCTCGAGCCTACAGGCGTCCGTCCGGACATCATGACCCTCGGCAAGGGCATCGGCGCCGGGTTCGTTCCGCTCTCCGCCATGCTCACGACCCGGCGCATCACCGATCCGATCGCGAACGGAAGCGGCGCCTTCCTGCACGCACAGACCTTCTCGCACCACGCGGTGCTCTGCGCCGCCGGTGTCGCCACGCTGGAATATCTGGCCGAGCAGAAACTGGTGGAGCGCTGCGCGACGATGGGCGCAGTGCTGCACCGGAAGCTCGAGGCGCTGCGCGATCTTCCGCTGGTCGGCGACGTGCGCGGGAAAGGCCTGCTGGCCGGGATCGAGTTCGTGGCGGACAAGACGACACGGGCACCCTTTCCCCGCGCGAAGAAGCTCGCCGAGAAATTCGCGCAGGCAGCACTCGACGAAGGGCTCATCATCTGGCCCAACGTCGGTCAGGCGGATGGGACCAATGGAGACCTGGCCCTGCTGGCGCCGCCGTTCATCATCACCGAAGAAGAAATCGATGAGCTGGTGCTGAGGTTCAGGAGGGCGATTGAGACGGTGAGCGGTGAGCGGTGAGCGGTGAGCGGGAGGGGTGGCGGACGGTGCGGACAGGGCGCCGCGTTCGACAATTGTTTCAACGCGCTCCCGCCCAATAGCGTTCAGAAATTGTTCAGGACAACATGACGGCTACGGCGAAAGTTACCTATACCAGTACGAACGTCGATCTCGGCGCCTTTCACGGCGCCTTCGATGCGGCGCTCGCGCGAGTGCGGGCGGAGGCGGGGCGCAGCTATCCGCTCTACATCAATGGCCAGCCGGTTGAATCCGCCGATCGTGCGCCGATCGTGGATCGCTCGCCCATCGACACGTCGTTGGTTCTCGGCCGTTTCACTGGCGCCGGCGCCGAGCATGTGGTCGCGGCGGTCGCGGCGGCGCGAGCGGCGCAGAAGGACTGGGGTCGGCGGCACTGGAAGGAGCGGGTGGCGCTGCTTCGGCGCGCGGCGGTTCTCATCCGCGAGCGCAAGTTCGAGCTCGCGGCGATCATGAGCCTCGAGGTGGGCAAGAGCCGACTGGAATCGATGGGCGACGCGGAGGAATCCGCTGACCTGATCGACTATTACTGCCAGCAGGTAGAGGACGCCGGCGGTTTCACCCGCGCGATGAACAACCTCACGCCGATCGAGCACAATATCGAGACGCTGCGTCCCTATGGCGTCTTCGCGTGTATCGCTCCGTTCAATTTTCCGCTGGCGCTCTCGACCGGCATGTCGTCCGCGGCGCTGGTGACGGGAAACGCGGTAGTCTACAAGCCGGCCGAGGACACGCCGTGGACCGGTCTCAAGCTGTACGAGGTGTACCGCGATGCGGGCATTCCCGACGGCGTCTTCAATTTCCTGACCGGACATCGCGAGGATATCGGCGATCCGCTCTGGCAGCATCCGGGAGTGGACGGCGTGGTGTTCACCGGCTCGAAGGCGGTGGGGATGCGAATCCACCAGGGACTCAGCGCCCGGTGGATCAAGCCCTGTCTCATGGAACTCGGCGGCAAGAACGCGACGATCGTCACGGAATCCGCAGACCTCGGTGACGCCGCGGAAGGTGTGATGCGTTCGGCGTTCGGTCTGCAGAATCAGAAATGCAGCGCCACCTCGCGGGTATACGTTCACCAGCAGGTACTGGAGGCGTTTACCGAGCTGCTGCTCGCCAGGACGCGTGCGCTCGGAATGGGAGACCCGACCGAACGCGATGTATTCTTCGGCCCGGTGATCAACGAGCGGGCCGTGCAGCGGTTTCTCGGCGCCGTCTCCCGTGCGCAGCAGGATGGCACGATACTGCTGGGTGGCCGGCGATTGAGCGGCGGTGTGTTCGACCGCGGATACTTCGTGGAGCCAACCATTGCCCGGCTGCCGCTCGACCATCCGCTCTTCTTCGAGGAGCTGTTCGTCCCGTTCCTGGCGATCGGTGAAATCGAGACGCTGGATCACGGGATCGCCGAATCGAATCGCGCCGAGTACGGACTCACGGCGGGCATCTTCACCGGGCGGCCCGAAGAGATCGAGCACTTCTTCGACGAGATCGAAGCCGGCGTCTGCTATGCGAACAAACGGAGCGGTGCCACCACGGGCGCATGGCCGGGGGCACAGGCCTTCTGCGGATGGAAAGGCAGTGGCTCGAGCGGCAAAGGTGGCTGCGGTCCCTGGTACGTTCAGCAGTTCCTGCGGGAGCAGAGCAGAACGGTGATAACGGCAGTAAGCGGCAAGGGGTGAGCGGTGAGCGCGAGCCTATGAGAGAGAATTTCTCCAAGTGGCTCCCGCTTACCGCTCACGGCTCACCGCTCACCTCAATTCGGACTCCAGACCTTCCATGGCCCCACGATCCTACCCTCACATCCTGACCCCTTCTCCCGGACCCAAGGCGCGCGCGATCGTCGATCGCGATGCGCAGTGGACCTCGCACTGCTACATCAAGGAGTATCCGCTGGTCATCGCGCGGGGACAGGGCGTGATGGTCGAGGACGTGGACGGAAACCGGTATCTCGATTTCATGGCGGG
>JBDUEA010000387.1:0-2987 GCA_040002695.1 Gemmatimonadota bacterium
CCAGCTGCGGATGCGCGACCAGCATGAGGCCAAGGACGGCGCCGAGCCAGGTGAAACGCAGCAGCGACCGGGTGTCGAGCGCGGTCTTGAGCAGCCAGAGACCCGCCGGAAAGAGCGCCATCACGTACATCTTCCCGTCCTGTCCGCCGTAGACGAGACTGACGAGGTTCGCGGAGAGGAGATAGGCCGATCCGGCGAACAACGCGACGTAACGGCGCACCCCGAACGCACGAGCCGCGAGGTACATGAATACGCCCGCCAGATACACATGGACGATCAGTTTCCAGGCGAGCGCTGCGGTGAGCGGCAATAGAAAGTGCAGTACCGAGGTTGGATAGAGGATGTCGCCGCTTCCCGCTTCAATGGTCGGCACGCCGCCGAACATGTAGGGGTTCCAGAGCGGAAGCCGGCCCAGCTCATGATACTGCTCGACGAAGAAACTGCGGAACATGATTCCCGCCGCGATCGTGTCCTGCCCCACCAGCATCTGCCCTGGGCCGGCGAGGATGTATTTCGCGAAGAGCCCGAGGGTGAGTATCGCGAACACAACCGGAGGCGCCCAGCGCGGGAGTCGGTCCAGGTCAAGTCTTGAAGCGTCGGCCGAATCGGCGGAATTCGTCATCACCCGTTCCGTGAGAGTTCATTGTCGAGCGCGGGCGGTCGGGGCGGCTGACCCAGACGGCTGAATACCAGAAACGGAACTGCCGCGCCGAGCTCGGTGAGCGTGAGCAGTATCCGGCTTGCGACCGCGAGCCCGACGGCGAGCTTGACTCCGAGGGGTCCCGTGAGAAGAAGAATAAACAGGGATTCCCTCGGACCTACGCCCGCGGGTACAAGGATGGCCACGAGACCAACCAGATAGGAAGCGGTGAAGACCGCGGTCGAAAGGGCCCAGGGGAGTTGAACGTCGGAGGCGAGGCCGTGCGCCAGCATGGTCAAGGCGAGTCCATAGCCGCACCAGGCGACCGCATTCACCGCGAATCCAGCGAGCGCCGCCGTCAGGCTGATTGGCCGGAGAGTCGGAAGTCTGGCAGGGAGCATGTGCTGGACGCGTGCGAGCGCGCGCGGAGAGGTCAGGAGCAGCACACCGGCCCCAGCGGTCACGGCAACCAGAATGGTGAGCGGCAGCAGGTAGGCTCCGTGACCTGCCATCGCCCAGGGGCCGGTGACCCCCACGATCATGAGCCCGCTCGCGAGCGCCAGGGCCTGAAGTACCAGCGCCGAGGTCACCGCGGCGCCCCGCTCCACTCCGGCCTTCTCCGCGAGGACGGCGGCGCCCGCGATAGCCCAGACCTTTCCGGGAATGTATTTGCCGAGATTGGCGAGCACCCAGATCCGGGCGGCCGGAACGAAGTCGAGGCGCTGCTGCTGGCTGACGACCACTCGTCTCCACGCTTCGATGAGCAGCGCGAAGCAGGAGAGCACGACGAGCACACTGCCGAGCATCCAGCCAGGTGCAACCCGCCAGGGGATGGATTGATTCTGAAGCTGGCTCCAGTTGCGCGCGATCGAGCGCGCGGCCAGCGCGATAACGATGACCGCGATCAGCACCTGAAGAAAGCGCCACCACCTGCGACGCTCAGCCACGGGCGGATCCGGGTGCGGCGACGGTGCGCAGTTCCCCGCCGTCCGCTGATTCGAGCCGGAGTGAGCCGAAGCTCTCGAATGAGCCGGTCAACCTTGGCGAGCCGTCTCCGTTCACACCGGTGGCGCGCACGGAGCGGCGCGCGGCCCGCCATCGGGCGATCTCGCCGAGCGGGCGAATCCAGGGGCGATCGGCGAGCAGTGATTCCAGAAGCCGCCGAAGTTGCGGGAGGGCGTCCGGATAGCCGAGCGCGGGCACCAGGTTCGGATGCCAGAGCGCGACGAAGAGGCCTTCGAGCTTCCTGCAGGTCGCTGCGAGCTCGAGTCCATCATCTACCCAGGCGGCGGGACGTTCGATTCCGGAATACTTGCTGAGCGCACGATCCATCCAGTGCAGCGGAACTTCGTCGATCGGTGGGGCTCCGGACTGTCGATTGGAGCTGGCGTCGAACGCTGGAACGATATCGGCGACGCCGAGGCGGAAACCGTTCCGATCAGCGAAGCCATACGAAGCATCATAGGAAAATCCGGCCGCACGCATCTCGACCTGGGTCCGGCCGGGACGGAACCGCAGATAATGCTGACGAACACCGGACACTGAATGATCGACGAGTTTCGCCAGCCGCTCCCGTTCCCCGCTCAGTTTCTCCCGGCTCATCATTGTGGCGAAACTGCCGTGCAGGCCGATTTCATGGCCCGACGCGGCGAGCGTGCTGAGGAGTCTGGAGGCGCGTCGGCCCTCGGGAAGGTACGTCAGGTCGCCGCGAGTCATCGTCGCGAAGGTCGGTGTCCCGGTCAGAATGAACCACGTCGACCGGATACCAAGCTCCGCTTCGATGCGCATGATGGCATCGAGCCCCTGCCAGACGGGATCGCCGAAGGAGGAGGCTATCGCCGCGGCGATAACGCGGGCCGCGAGCCCGATCTTGCCGCGGGAAAGGAGCTCGACCAAGCGCAATCCGGTGAACGCCGGCCACCAATCGATGACGTCCACATCATGGGAGATCGCGGCTGCCCACCGGTGGCCATCGGGCCACGGGGGAAGAAAATACGCCGGCCGCTGGCCGGCCGCGGTCCCGATCGCGGCGCGGAGTTCGCGCGCGGCCTCCTGAACCACGGGGCGCCGGGTGAGGCCGGAAGCGACGAGGGGATTTTCCGTTGCAGGAGTGCGCTCGAAGGGGTCGACGGTCACTGCCCCCTGCTCGAGGCCAGCGCCCGCGAGGTCCGCGATCCAGTTGAGCGCCCACACCGGGAGCTGGACCTGCCCATCAATCGTGGAGATACCCCATCCGGTCTCGGCCGCGGCGAGCAGAGTTGCAGCTGGCGGGGCATCGGACCGGCCCAGCGAGACGACCGGCGCCTCCGGGTCCTCGACGAGGAGGACTCGGCTCAAGTCAAGCAGG
>JBDUEA010000388.1:0-2983 GCA_040002695.1 Gemmatimonadota bacterium
GGTTCTAAGGCATCTCCGGGAGTGCCCTTGGAAATAAGATTCCCTGCCATGCTCAGAGTACCCCCGTGTCGCACGAGCTCATTGGAGATGTATGCCCAAGGTTGACCAGCGTACCCCTATGCAAGGTAGATACCGCTCGGGCGGCCAGCAGGTCCCCGCTAGGACCGACCGGGAGCTGTCGCGCGACGGCTGAAGTGTTGCTCAAAATCGGGCGCCACGCAACGACTGTTGCATAAAGAAAGCAGGGAGGTGTTGTGGATTCGTCACGAAAGTGGTTGACACGTGCCATACAGTGTGGTATCAAAGGTGCTGTCTGAGGAGGCTCCGCCTCGGATTCGATCCGTAGGGGAAATGTCTCGGCCAAATCTGGCGCGTTCATTCGAGACAATGCTTCCCGCCGTCGCGGATGCAGGCCTTCATATTAAGGAGCAGAAGATGGGATCCTCGATCGCACATACTCCTCGCCGCAGCGATGACCCACCGTCCGAGGTCGGCGGTCGTGATCCTCTCTCCATACCGGCAGACGTTAAGGCTAGCATCAAGATTCTAGTAGTCGACGATGAGCGCACGCTTCGCGAGAGTTGCGCGAGCGTCCTGCAGATGGACGGCTACAATGTCACCCTGATCGGGCGGGGTGAGGAGGCGCTGGAGACGGTTAAGCGCCGCAAGTTTGACATCATTCTCGTCGACTTGTACATGTCCCAGACTTCGGGTATGGACATCCTTCGTGGTGCGCTCGAAGTCAATCGCGACACGATTGTGGTCGTGATGACTGGAAATCCCAGTGTCACCAGCAGTATCGAGGCCCTCCGCGCCGGTGCCTGGGACTACCTGCCAAAGCCCTTTTCCGCTACCCACCTCCAGGTTCTCATCGGCCGCGCATCTCACGCGGTCATGGTCGCCCGGGAGACGCGGGATCTTCGGCTCCAGTTGATGAAGCAGAATGGCCACAGCGACAAGATCGCGCTGATAGGCATCGCTCCTTTGTTCAGGAAGGCCGTCGAACTGGCTCGCAAGGTGGCTGCAACAGATGCTTCGGTGTTCATCAGCGGCGAAAGCGGGACTGGCAAGGAAGTCATTGCACAATTCATCCATCAACATAGCCGCCGATCGAGTCGGACGCTGGTCCCGATCAATTGCGCGGCTTTGCCTGAGCCATTGCTCGAATCCGAAATGTTTGGTCACCGTAAGGGCGCGTTTACCGGGGCCGACAGGGATAAGCCAGGGCTTCTCGAGACCGCGAATGGGGGAACGCTTTTTCTGGACGAGCTGACCGAGATGTCGCAGCCGCTTCAGGCCAAATTGCTCCGCGTCATTCAGGACGGAGTGGTCCGCAGAGTCGGCAGTGAGCAGCAGGACGGGGTAGTCGACGTGCGTTTCATTTCCGCGACCAACCGGGACCCTCAGGAAGCGGTCAACCAGGGTGTACTGCGCGGAGATCTCTTCTATCGGCTTCGGGTGGTGCCGATCAAACTTCCCCCTTTGCGCAAGCGCCTGGAAGATATTCCGCTACTCGCCAATCACTTTCTCACGTATTATTGGCAACGGCACCGTCAAATGGGCGACCGGTGTCCCAAGCTGAGCGAGGCCAGCATCGCATTTCTCCGCTCCCGGCCTTGGCGCGGCAATGTTCGCGAGCTGCAGAACGTCATCGAACACGTTGCCGTGCTCGCCGAGCCGGATCAGATGATTCAGCCGAACGATATCCCCATCTACGAGGATGCTGCGGACTGGCCTTCCGAGGGGGGGATGACTCCGGCTTCCATGGATGACGCATATCATCCCACGAAAGACCGTCTCATCGGCCAGTTCGAGAAGGAATATCTTACCCGACTGATCGGACGGGCGGGTGGAAACATGTCGAAGGCGGCCAGACTCGCCAATATTGACCGCACCACACTCTACCGACTGATGGACAAGCACAACTTTCAGCGAGACGAACTCACGGGGCCGGTTGAGTGACTTCTGAGGGAAGTCGACGGAGCGGTACCGCCGAGGAAGGTCCCTTGCCGGTCGCCGAGGCGCGCCCGCGCCCGACGCCACCCGCGGGACTCCCCTCGGAGCTCTGGCTGGTTCTCCGAGAGGCGATCGGCGATGTGGAGGCCGGGTGGCATCAGGTCGTAGAGGACAGTCCCTCTCAGGATGAGGTCCGCAGCCATCTAGCCTCGGTCTGTGAAGGAATTCAGAACGCGAGCGCCGGGGTCCCACTTGAGCTCAGCGGCCTCCCACGCTCTGTACTGACCCGCCGGCTCATCGAGTTGATTCGTCGGGCGTTTCTACAGCGATTGCAGGGCATGCCGGAGGCTCCCGCCTCCGCGCCGCTGATCCGCCTGCTCAACGGACTCGAAGCCGTACACCGTGAAGTGGAGCCTGATTGGGCGCAGCATTTCGCCGATCGACTCTCGGGTCCGGACGGCATGGAGCTCGTCGTCGAGGTCGCCCATGATCTCCGGTCTCCTCTCACCTCCATCCTCTTCCTCGCCGAAACTCTTCAGCGCGGCCGGAGCGGCCCGATCAATGGCGTACAGGAGCGCCAGCTCGGGCTCATCTACAGCGCCGCCTTCGGCCTGAGCTCGCTCGCAAGCGATGTGATTGAACTGGCGCGCGGCGGCGATCGATTGGTGGACCTCGACCCAATCCCCTTTTCGGTGACCGACATTCTGGAATCCGTGCGGGATATCGTCCAGCCGATCGCGGAGGAGAAGGGGCTGACGGTCCGCCTGAATACTCCGGAGGTCGATTTCCGCATTGGTCACCCAGTAGCTTTGAGTCGGGTACTGCTTAATCTCACGACTAACGCACTCAAGTTCACTTCGGAGGGATATGTAGAGGTCCTCGGCAGGCAGGTGTCCGAGACCTCGCTGGAATTCTCGGTTCGGGACACTGGCCGGGGAATTCCTCCGCAGGCCATGCTGACGCTGTTCGAGCCCTTCCGCCGGCGGCAGAAACAGGGCGAATACGCATTCTCCGGCGCGGGGCTCGG
>JBDUEA010000389.1:0-2982 GCA_040002695.1 Gemmatimonadota bacterium
GACCATCCTCGCCCAGAGATCCAGCCCCCTCGGAGAGGCTCTGGCCCGCCGCGTTGCGCATGACAGCGCCACGATCGGACTCGTCTTTCGCGACCTGCAGACGGGCGAGACCCTTTCGGTGAATCCCGACCTCCGGTTTCATGCAGCAAGCACGATGAAAATCCCTGTGCTCATCGAGCTGGCCAGAAGAATCGACGCGGGCGACGGCGGCTGGACCGACTCGATGGTAGTCTCCAATCGTTTTCACTCGATCGTCGACGGTTCCGAGTACCAGCTCAATCTGGCCGACGACTCCGACTCCTCCCTCTATTCCATGGAAGGCAAATCACTTTCAATCGAGACACTCGCGCGTCTCATGATCACCCGAAGCAGCAACCTCGCGACCAACCTGATCATCGGACGACTGGACGCGACACGGGTGAACGCGACGGCGCACCAGCTTGGCGCGGATTCGATCGAGGTGAGGCGGGGCGTGGAGGATCAGAAGGCGTTTGATCGCGGGCTTAACAACACCACGACGGCGCGCGACCTCGCGAGCCTGCTCGCGGCGATCGCCAGCGGCGGCGCGGCCTCCGTGAAGGGCACGCGCACGATGCTCGAGCTCTTGCTCGCGCAGGAGTTCAACGACGGGATTCCGGCGGGGCTCCCCGCGGGAACCCGCGTCGCGCACAAGACTGGCGAGATTACGGGGATCTCGCATGATGCCGCAGTGGTCTACCCGCCCGGCCGCAAGCCTTACGTGCTGGTGATTCTGACGAAGGGCTACGCGGACCGGAAGGACGCCATGCGACTGATGGCGGACGTCTCGCGCATGATTTTCGATGCGGTGGGAAGCCGGCGCTGATCAGACGGTATCGAAACGAACCTCGAGCTGGCGCGAGGGATCTTCGGCCAATCTAACCACATCGACTTCGAGCCGAGGACGACCGGCTTCGTCGGACTCGGTAGAGACGACGAGTATCGAGCCGTCGGAGAGCTCCAGCTTGAGCTGGCGGAAATCGGAACGAACGGAGGCGTCGATGACGCTGCGGCCCCGGAGCTGGGCAAGTGAATCAGCGACGCGCCTGAGATCCTGCAGTGCGGCAAGCGGCACGGGTCAGCCGATCCGGTCAGCGAGAGTGGCGACGATGGCATCGTCGCTCAGCCGGTCGGCCTGAGCGAAGAGCGCCGATCGCGACGAAGATTCCAGCGGAAATGGGGCGCAGACAGAACGACGAGTCATCGGTACGGGCCGGAAGGCGAGAACGAGGCGCCACGCGCTTGCATGCGCTGCGCGCTCCGCGAGCGGCGATACGCTCCAACGGGTCTCGGCGACCGTGATCTCTCTCCACGCCATGCTGAACTCGAAATGAAATTTGAATGGGGGAGCCAATGTGAACCCCGGAGCACGCTACGTCAAGAGGCCAGCCGCACGCGCATCCGCAGCAGTGTCCACATCCCGCAGAACCGGTAATTCCTCGTGCATCAGGCCCGTTGAATCAATCCGGTCACGCGTCGCCTGAAGCAAAGCATGGCTGCTCCAGGGCATCCCGCTGAAGAGATCCGGCACGGGCGCGCGCGCACCCACGAGATAATATCCGCCGTCGAGTGTGGGTCCGAGCACCACATCCGATCGAGCGAGTGCCTCAATCGCCTGGCGGAGAATTTCAGGCGTGAGGTCGGGACAGTCTCCACCGACGCACAGCCAGGCATCACCGGACGGGACCGAATGCGCCGCGGCAGCGAGACGAGCACCCAGGTCGCCCGAGGCCTGGGGACGAAAATCCCACTCCGCACCCAGCCACCGCTGCATCTCAGCGGCAGCCTCTGCTGGTGAATACCAGATTACGATGGGCGTACCAAGGGTGCGCGCGGCGGCGAGCGTGCGTGCGGCGAGCACACGATACAACCGCAGCGCATGCGGTGCTCCTATTTCGGCGGCGAGCCTCGTCTTGACGTACCCGAGACGCGGAGCCTTGAGCATGATGGAGAGTCGAATGATCATCCAGGCTCGCGATGCGGGAGATAGCGCCGGGCAAGCACGGCGGCCGGCACTCCGCAGAGAAAGAGAGTCAACAGGGCGACATTGAGCAGGACTCGACGGACTGCCCCTTCCTTCTGATAGCGCCGTGAATCGGCTCGAATGGCGTGGGTGAAATGCCGGATCGGCGCGAGCCGCCCGACGCGACGCACCAGCGCGACATCCTCCATGATCGGTAGTTCCGGGAATCCGCCCGCGGCATCATAGAGCTCTCGCCGGATGAGAAGGCCCTGATCGCCGTAGGGGAGGCCGAGCGCGCTCGAGCGCCAGCGAGCTACCCGCTCTACTATCCACATCCAGCGACCCTCCCCCATCATTTCCAACTGCCAGACCGCACACGAAATCTCCCGATCCGTAAGCGCCATCTCCGCCTCCGCGAGCGCGGCCGCGGCAATTCGTGCGTCAGCATGGATGATCAGGAGCCACTCCCCGCGGGCCGCGCGCACGCCCGCGGCGAGCTGAATTCCTCGGCCGGGCGAGGTCGAGATGACGGTGCAGCCACCGCCGATGGCCACATCGCACGTACCGTCGCGAGAGCCGCCATCCGCGACGATGATTTCGTGCTCTACCGTGAGGGACGACAAGTCCGCGAGCAGATGGGGCAGCCGCTCGGCTTCGTTGAGCGTCGGGATCAGGACTGAGAGGATGCCCGCTTCCTCCGGAGAAACTGCCGCGTAACGAGACTGAAGACCACGAGAATCATGCCTGCGATTCCCGCCCGCAGCAACGCGCCGCGCCCCGCGGCGGCCGAGCCGCTCAGAAGAGCGTCGGAGAAAAGAACGTAGACCACTGTGCCGGGAAGAATTCCGATGGCGGTGGCCGATGCATACTCCCGCCAGGGAATCGTGGTGAGGCCGGCGACATAGTTGAGGAGATTGAAGGGGACTATCGGAAGCAGGCGAAGAATCAGGAGGCCCTGAAATCCATCCGCATCGATCTTGCGATCGAGGCTGCCGAGGCGG
>JBDUEA010000390.1:0-2976 GCA_040002695.1 Gemmatimonadota bacterium
CGGCTGATACTTATCCAGCCATGCCAGGCTCTCCTGGATCAGTTGCGTCCGCGGCACGAAGTGGCTGCCTTCGCCGACGACGTGACGTTTCTGGTCGGGCGGGGTGCCGAGGAGGTTGAACATCGGGATCTGCGAGGTCTCGATCGGAAAGTAGAAATCGTAGCGCCCGTTGATCATGAGCGTGGGGATCCGGATTCGGGGAAGGAAATTGACCGGCGCGACCTCGGGGCGAAGGGGCGGGAAGTCGAGGCCCGCCACTTCGAGAATACTCACCTTGATGCGTGGATCGACCGCCGGCATCAGTCCACCGAGCGAGCCTCCCCAGCTCACGCCATAGTAGGCCAGGTGCGAGATCGACACCTCGGGCCGAGTCTCCAGGTAGTCGATGCTTCGCCGCAGGTCTTTCGCCCACATCACGACGTGGTCGCGATAAAAGTTGGTCGAATCCTGAGTGTCGCTCTGGAGTGAATCCCGGCGCTGGTAGGTGCTCTTGTACACCGGATACAGTAACGCCCGTCCGCTCTTGAGCAGGAAATCGAAGTGTCTGGGCTCGCCCTTCTGAATCGTAAGATCGTGAATCGCGTTACCGGCCGGAAAGAACACCAGGGCAGGGTAGGGCTTCGCGCCCCGCTTCGGCAGATAGAGGTATGCGAGCAGCGTGTCACCCGCATAGGCGGCGTTCATCCGCACCAGCTCACGCGTCCAATCACCCTCGTCCACCGTTTCGATGACGCGGGCGTCGAGGGGCGTCCGATCGTATTCATAGATCTGCCGGTACGCCGCGAACACTGCGTCACTCACCGGGTGCACGCGACTGAAGTCGCGCAAGGTCCTGACGAGCGGGGCGCTCGCTCGCGCGAGGTTCGTGGTGTCGAGGTATTTCACCAGCCGAATGCCGTTGGCGGGAGACCGGTCGAACGGCGCCTGCGTGTAGGAGTCATTGAAGCGATACGGCGGATCGTTCCAGCCGCCGCCCAGGATGAAGCGCTCGGTGCCATTCGCATTGAGACACCACTCGCGGACGTTGCCGGCCATGTCGTAGGTCCCGAAGGCACTGATCCCTCGGGTAGTGCCGACTGGTACAGTTCCCTGTGCGGAGAAATTGCTGGCCGGCACAATCCAGGCGCTGTTCCGCACGCTGGCGGCGCGATTCCAGTGAAAGACAGTCGGCACTGATTTCCCGACGAACCTGGCATACGCCATCGCCTCGTACCAGCTCACGCCCGCGACGGGGTCCTGCTCCTTGCCGGCCAGGTACTCGCCGGCTTCCCAGGTGGAAGGGCCGGGGCGCCCGGTGCGATCGACCATCTTCGCCATCGCCTGCTCCCACGGCATCACCTTGCCCTCTCGAACGAACGGCGTCTCCCACAACTCACGACGCCGGTAGCCACCGCTGTCCACGAAGCGCCGGAAATCGCCGTTGGTGACCTCGAAGCCGTCCATCAGGTAGTCGCTCAGTGGAATCGCCGGGACATCGGCAAATCCCGGATACTGGACTTCCAGTTCTCCGCCACCAACCCGCACCATCTCGGAAGGAATCGCGCCATCGCGATCGAGCCGGATGAGCGAATCACCGAATGGAAGGCCGACGAGTTCCAGGGTACGATAGCCAGCCGCCGTGATCTTCAGCCGATTGGCATCGAGGAGTGCGCCCCCTGATCCGCTCAACGGAACCAGCACGGTGTCGAGCGGTGTCCGTCCCAGCAGCGTCCAGGTGGAGTCCGGCGCCTCGTAGTTCTTCCGCCAGACTTCCGCGCCGCTCGGCGAGGTGTGAATCGTGTAGCTGCGGGTGAAGCGGGCGCGGAGCGCATCGAAGAGCGAATCTCGAGGCACCTTGAGCTGGACCTCCCGGGCCAGCGCGTACGCCGATTCCCAGTCGCCCGATTCGGTGAAGGCGAGGATTCGGGGAATCGCCTGCTCGTGCGCCCAGGTCCGCTCACGCGACCGATGCATAGGCCCGGTCCAGAGCCAGAGTCCGATTGCGACGACGCTGAGGGCCGCCGCGATCAGCCCGCCGCGGGCTCGATGCCGGGTCGCGCCGCTCCGAAGGCGTGCCGTCACTCCCTCTCCGGGCGTGCTGAACGATTCGAGCTCCGCGAGCAGGTCGTCGGCCGATTGCCACCGCGCCGCCGGGTCCTTTTCGAGGCAGCGCATGATCGCCGCGGCAAAGGCGGGCGCTACGTCGGGACAGAGCGCGGCCAGCGACGGCGGTGTCCTCGAGATATGCGCGGCGAGAATCGCCTGCTGCGTCGCGCCCGTGAAGGGTGGATGTTCGCTCAGCATCTCGTACGCCATCACCCCAACTGCATACAGATCCGCCCGGGCATCGATGGTGCTCTGTCCCGCGGCCTGCTCCGGGGACATGTAGACGGGTGTGCCGATCGCGAGCCCGACCGTCGTGAGAGTCCCACCGGTCGTGATTTCACCCGCCGCGGCAGCAGAGGCGGCCTTGGCCACTCCGAAATCCACCACGAGAGCGTGACGACCGGAGAGCATGATGTTCTCGGGCTTGATGTCCCGGTGAACGATCCCGTGGCGGTGGGCCTCGGAGAGGGCATCGAGCACTTCGCGGAGAATCCGCGCGGTGTCCGCGGGCGAAAGCACCCGCTCCCGGGAGAGCCGGTCGCGCAGGCTGTCTCCCTCGACATATGGCATCACGTAATACAACAGGCTGGTGCGGGCTCCGTCGCCGGCCGAAATCTCTCCGGAATCGATAAGCGTCAGGATGTGAGGATGCTGCAGGTGTGCGGCGATACGGACTTCACGGAGGAACCGCTCGGGACCGAGCGCCGCGGTGAGCTCCGGATGCAGCACCTTGAGCGCGACCGGGCGATCGTGCTTGAGATCCTGCGCGAGGAAGACCGTGGCCATGCCCCCGCGCCCCAGCTCGCGCTGAATGGTATAGGTGCCGGTCAGTCCAGCCTGGAGCTGGGTCCGCAGGTCGGGCACGGGCGAGCCTTCGATGGGAGTGCGGGG
>JBDUEA010000391.1:0-2962 GCA_040002695.1 Gemmatimonadota bacterium
GGAGCGCGCCGCGCGGGCTGATTGACTCCGGTGGACAGCGTGAGCGCCGCCGCGAAATGTGCCGCGGGACTGAATCGATCGGCCGGGTTCTTGGCGAGGGCGCGGGTCAACATGTCCGCGATGGCCGGCGGGACAGCGGGCCGAATCTGGGAGACGGGCCGTGCCTCGGCCATCAGATGCTGATGCACTACGCTCTCGACCGTCGGCCCGGTGAAGGGTGGCTGACCGGTCAGCATCTCGTACAGTACGCAGGCCAGCGAGTACAGATCGCTACGCCCGTCGAGGTCCTTCTCTCCAGCCGCCTGTTCCGGACTCATGTACATCGGGGTGCCCAGCGCCATCCCGGTACCGGTAAGTCGAGCTCCGCCGGCGGCACTCACCGCTCGGGCGATGCCGAAGTCCGCGACGACTGCGTGGCCGCTCTCCAGCAGGATATTCTCGGGTTTGATGTCCCGATGCACGATGCCGTGAGCATGAGCGTAGGAGAGCGCGTCGGCCACCTCGCGCGCAATCTGAAGGGCGCTTTCGAGCGGAAGCTGTTTTTCGCGGTCGAGCCGGTCCCGGAGCGATTCGCCTTCCACGTACGGCATCACGTAGTACAGGAATGTTTCCCCTTCGCTGGCCGGCTTCCCCGCCTCCCCGCTGTCATAGAGTGGAAGGATGTGGGGATGCCGCAGGCTGGCGGTGGTTTCGATTTCGCGGAGGAATCGCTCCGAACCCAGGATGGCCGTCAGGTCGGGGCGAAGCACCTTGATCGCCACCTTGCGATGGTGCTTGAGATCCTCGGCGAGATAGACCGTAGCCATGCCGCCCTGACCGAGTTCGCGCTCGATGCGGTAGCGGTCGGCCAGCGCCGCCGTCAGGCGCTCGAGACTCAACGTGCCACCGCCCGGTCACTCGCGCCCGCCTGACGGAAGAGGCCGCCGAGCATGCCGAACCAGTTGCTGATGACCGTAATGTGGGTGGTCGTGGTCGCTCCGGAGATCGGAGCGAGCAGGTAGAGCCGATCCCCGTCGGAGGAGACGGCATACTCGACACCCGGGATGTTGAGGAACGGCCCGCGCGCCACGAGCACGGGTTCGCTCACGTTAAACTGCCCCGCCGTCGTTACGTCGACCGACCACCACTCCTGAGCGTTCCGATAGACGAGCGTCTTGCCGCCCTTCGTCCAGAGCGGCTCCTCCCCACCGTTCCTCGAGAGGCGCCATCGCTGTCCGGTCGTGGGCCAGGGCTGCACGTAGATCTCGTCCGCGCCCGATTCGCTCGAGGAGTACGCGATCCAGTGCCCATCGGGCGAGAAGATGCCGCCCCATTCGAGCGCGGGGGTATCGGCAACCGTATGCACGACGTCGGTACTGTCGAGAGCCACCACGAAAACGCCGACGTTGTTCGAGTCTCCCACCGCATACACCGTCACCTGCTTGCCGTCCGGAGACCAGCGGACCGCGGAACCGCCGACATTCAGCTTGAGTGTGGCGATCTTTGTCGCGCTCTCCCTGCCGTTGGCGCTCTGGCTCAGAATATTCGACTCGGCGCCGGTGTGAGTCACGTAGGTGACGCGCCCATCGGGCGACCAGCTCGGGCAGCTGGTGTCGCCACTGTTCGTCAGGCGAAGTGGCGAGCCGCCGCTCAACTCGTAGACCCAGTTGTCGAGACGGCCGGTAGCCGGATCGGCGACGCGAGTGACGATGCGTTTGCCATCAGGAGAGAGTGAGAGACAACCGAAGAGCGCCGCCTCGAACGGCAGTGTGTCCACCTGGCCCGACCGCTGGCGAACCACGAGCCGGCTCAGCGCGCCATTTCCGCCCGTCGCGTACGCCAGCAAACCGTTTCGAGCGAAGGAGTACTGCGCGAATCCGGCCGACGCCTCGCTCCGAAGATGAGGCAGCACCGCCAGCGGCTCGCCGGTCGTCGCGAGCTTCGACAAGTCGTACGGCACCGCCCACAGCGCGCCCTGATGCGCATAGACGATGTGCCCGGTCGGCGCGTACCGCAGGTCCGTGCCCGGCACCGCCAGCGGTTTCGGCTTGTCCTCTTTCGGAGCGTAGACACCCGGGGCGAGTGTCGTCGGATCACGCGAGAGAATGCCGCGACCACCGGGAAGCGATCTGGCCATGCTGTACATGCGGGGCAGCGGTTCCCGTGCGCCGGACTCCGCGTTCACCCGGAAGGCGCGCCGGCCCTGCTGCTCGCTGATGAGGATCGACCCGTCGTCGCCCCAATCGCCGCCCATGAATCCATTGACACTGGTGATCGGTATCGGAGAGCCCGCAAGTCCGATGCGCACCTTGCTGAGCTGATCGTGCGCATGGAAGGCGAGCCACTTGCCATCGGGAGAGAAGAAAGGGCAGCACGCCCCTTCTGTCCCCGGAAGAGGGAAGACTGTGTCGCGGTCCATCGGTCGCAGGTAGAGCTGAGTGCCGGCGCCGCGCTCCGCCACGTACGCGAGTGTGCCGCCGTCCGGAGAGAGCGCGAGCGCCGTTCGTCCGATGGCGAGGGGTGCTACTCCAATGAAGGCGAGCGGCGCCGAATCCGGCAGCGTGATGTCGGTGACCATCACGCGAGCGTCGTCGATCAGGTGTGTCGGGCGGAGCCACGCCCAGGCGGCCGCGGCGATGGCGATGGTGCAAAGCGCCCATGGCAGTGCGGTGCTGACCGGCCTGCGTGGAGCCACAGCGGCAGCAATCGACGCGCGCGTGCGCGTCGCCGCGAAACCGGGCAGGACCAGCGCCTCGGCAAAGTCGGCGGCGGAGGCAAAACGGTCGGCGGGGAGCTTCTCGAGCGCGGTCAGTACTGCCGCCTCGACCTCGAGCGGAATCGTGGCGCGCTGAATTGCGAGTGAGCGCGGTCGCTCCGTCATCATCTTGGCCACGATCGCCTGTGCGGTCGGACCGGTGAAGGGCGGCTCGCCAATCAGCATTTCGTAGGTGACGCAGCCGAGGGCGTAGACGTCGGAACAGGC
>JBDUEA010000392.1:0-2962 GCA_040002695.1 Gemmatimonadota bacterium
TCCGCGTGACGTCCCCCCATTTCTGTCATTGCGAGGAGCGCGCTAAGGCGCGCGACGCGGCAATCTCATGAGCGGAGCCCGGCCGGGTGCAGGACAGGAGCTCGGCCCGACGCTCGATGACAAAGGTGAACGGCCGGAGACGCCTTCCTGTTCGGGCAAAGATTGCTTCGTCGGTCGCTGCCCTAAAGGACTCGGTCGCGCTCCCTCCTCGCAATGACACCCATTTGGCCACACTCCCGCGCCTTCTCCGCGTCGCTCCGCTGCATGAGATTGCCGCGTCGGTCGCTCTGCTCCCTCCTCGCAATGACAGAAAGGCGTCACTCAGCACTCAGTACTCAGTACTCATCACTCATCACTCTCCTTTGAGAATCTCCGTCACCTCCACCCGCGACGCCCGCACCGCCGGGATGAGGACCGCTCCCGCGGCCACCGCCAGCAGCAACAGCGGAATCGTTCCGAACGTCACGGGATCGATCGGCGCTATTTCGTAGAGCATGCTCCTGAGGAAGCCTGACAGGAGAGCCGCGAGCGCGACGCCGACGCCCACGCCGATCACCGCCGGCATCATCCCCTGTCTCAGCACCAGCATCCGCACCCCGCTCGCCTCGGCGCCCAGCGCCAGGCGGATGCCGATCTCCCGGGTGCGCTGGTTCACGGCGTAGGAGATGACGCCGTAGATCCCAACGGCCGCAAGCACCAGCGCCAGGATCGCGAAGCCGCTCATCAGCGCCATGGTGAAGCGCTGCTCGCGCGTCGCGTCGGTCACCACCTGGTCCAGCGTCGCGATCTGGCTGATGGTCAGGTTCGGGTCCCGCCGGTGCACGGCGGCAGTTATCGCCGGCAGAATCGACTGCGGATCGTCACGAGTCCGGACGGTGAGCGTCATCGACCGGCGTGCGGTGCCCCACGAATTCGCCCACTGCGTGTGCGGCACGAAGAACGCGCGCTTGACCGGGGTCGTGAGCCCGTTGTGGTGCACGTCTCCCACCACGCCGACTACCGCCCGCCAGGGCGTGCTGTCCTGTCCCATCCGGATTCGCTTGCCGAGCGGATCTTCACCGGGGAAATATTCCCGCGCGAAGGCTTCGTTGATCATGATGACCTGCGCGCCGTCCTGCGTGTCGGTGGAATCGATCACGCGTCCCCGGATCAGCTTGATCCGCATCGCCTCGAGCCACCCCGGCGTCACCGTCTGCCAGTCCGCCGAGAGATTGGTCTCGTTGGGTCCGCGGGGCCGCTCCTCGACCTGGACACCCGCGTCTCCCATTTCGGTCGCGAGTGGCAGCAGTCGCACGAATCCGGCGGCCACCACACCAGGAAGCTCCTTCACCTCGGTCCCCAGCTCCTGATAGAACGCGACGACGCTCGCATCGGTCGGATATTCGCGGCGCGGCAGCGAGAGATGCAGCGAGAGCGTGTTCCGCGCATCGAAGCCCGGATCGATGTCCATGAGCTTGATGAGACTCCGCACCGTGAGTCCCGCGCCGATCACCAGCAGCACCGCGAGCCCCATCTCCGCCACGACCAGCAGCGTCCGCCCGCGTCGCTGTCCCGGTCCGCCGCTCTGTCCCCTCGAGCCTTCGCGCAACGCCTGGCTCAGTGGAATGCTGGAGACGGAAAAGGCGGGGATCATTCCGAAGCCGATGCCCGTTACCACCGCGAGCAGGAGTGTGAAGCCGAGCACCGGCAGATTGACCGACACTTCGGCGAGTCTCGGAATCGTCGTCGGTGCCTGGGAGACGAGCAGGTGAACTCCGGCCCACGCGAGCCCGAGCCCGGCGGCAGCACCTATAGTGGAAAGGAGCAGGCTCTCGGTGAGGGCGAGTCGGAGGATCTCCCGCCAGCCGGCGCCGAGTGCGGCGCGCACCGCGACCTCGCGGGTCCGGCCGTCCGCGCGGGCGAGAATGAGGTTGGCGACGTTGGCGCAGGTGAGCAGGAGCAGCAGCGCGACGGCGACGCCGAGGACCACGAGTGCCTTCCGCGCCGAGCCGGTCACCTCCTGGATCAGCGGCGTCGCAAAGGCGGTGAAATGCATGTCGGGCGGATAGAGCTTCTGTTCTTCCCAGCGCCGGACCAGCGCGTGCAGCTCATCGGTGACCGCGGCCGCGGTGACGCCCGGCTGCATCCGTGCGACCGCGTATAGTCCATGACTACCGCGCACCGGCGCGCTCCGATTGATCTGCAGCGGCTGGATGACGCCGGCGACTATGCGGCTCTGGAACTCGAGCGGAAAGCGGAACCCCTTGGGCATCACGCCCACTACCTGCTCTGGAGTGCCGTCGATGTCGATGATCTTGCCAACGGCCGACGGCGTCCCACCGAAGCGCCGCTGCCAGAGCTCATACGTGATCATCACGACCGGCGGACCATTGGGAATGTCTTCGGCGGCCGAGAAGCTTCGACCCGCGGCCGGCGTCATGCCGACGATGTCGAGCAGGTTCGCGGTCATCTGCATGGCGGGGACACTCTCGGGTCCTTCAGCTCCGGTGAGCGCGACTTCGCCGTTGTCCCCCCACGCCGAGGCGCCGGTGAACACTCGACTGAGCCGCTCGTAGTCGAGGAACTCCGCCTCGGAGAGCCAGGTCTTGTCGAAGTTGATCCACCGGCTCCAGATGAGCGTAAGTTGTTCGGGGGACCGATAGGGCAGGGGCTTGAGCAGGACCGCGTTGACGACGCTGAAGATGGCGCTGGTTGCGCCGATGCCGAGTGCGAGGGTGAGGATCACGACCGCGCAGAATCCGGGACGGCGCGAGAGTGACCTGATCACCAGCTTCAGATCGAGGATGAACTGTCTCATGGTCGCTCGGCTGGGTGGGAGGGATCAGATTAGGACGGGGGCGGAGGGGGAAAGGTTGCGGGACGGCCGGGAAAGGGGAAAGGGGAAAGGGGAACGGGGAAAGGGGAAAGGGGAACGGGGAACGGGAACGATGGGCGGGATTCGGTGCGCCGACGCTCCTCGGCA
>JBDUEA010000393.1:0-2950 GCA_040002695.1 Gemmatimonadota bacterium
GTCCGTGCGACTCACGGTCAGCGCCGTGCTGTCCCCGTACGTGGGGCCCGTTCCACCGTTGCCACGATCGTAACCGCACGCCGCCATCAGCGTCACTACAATGATTCCGGCCAGTCGGCCGCCAGCATTCCCAGCCATTGCATGCTCCCTGAGTTATTGAGTCACGGGGCGGCGGACGGGAATCGCCCGCCCACCCCGATGCTCTGCTGTACATCCTGCACTGCTATCGATCAACCGATGCGGGCCTGGACGTCGAGGTATTCCCCCGGAATGACCGTCGTCCCGTCGGTGCTGATGTTGTGCTCCTCAAACAACCGATTCAGTTCTCCGCGAAGGCGGCTCGATCCATCCGGATCCGCGGCGCGCAGCGTGGCCACCGTCGGCCCATAACAACGCGCGAACAGCTCCGTCACCGCAGCCGGTGCAAACGGGAAACGGAGCTCCAGTCTCCGCCGGATGCAGGTCACCGATGAAACCCGGTCGGCGAAACGACCTCGCACGACCTGCTCGTCTCCCCAGGCCAGCGGACTCGGCACTTCCGCCGGTGGCGGCGCGACGGCGGCGTGGGCACGGAACAGCGCGCCGACGAATCCCTCCGCAGTCCAGTTGGCCATCGCGATCCGTCCTCCCCGGCGCGTCACCCTGAGCAGTTCTCCCGCCACCCGATCCGGCCGGTAGGCGAACATCGCGCCGAACATCGACATCACCGTATCGAACTGCCCCCTGGCGTAGGGCAATGCCTCCGCGTCTCCGACATCGAACTGCACCACGCAGTGCGCCGCGCGCGCTTCGAACCGCGCAAGCGCGATCAGATTCGAGGCGATATCGATCCCGGTCACAATCGCCCCGGCCTGCGCTGCCGGGATCGCCAGGTTCCCGGTGCCGCACGCGACGTCCAGCACCGTCTCGCCGCGCGAAAAATCCAGCCGTTCAACGAAGGCCCGGGCGCCGGGTTCGAAGCTTCTGGCGATGGGCAGAAAATCCACGCCGGTCCACACGCCCCGCGCCCGAGCGGTCAGCGCGTCTTCGGACCAGGCCGGCACTTCACCGCTGCCGCGTTTGCTGCGGGCGCCGGACGAACTCTCCTGCGACATGCATCCTCCATCCGTGCGCCGGGCTGAGGCGCCCGGCGCGAAAGGCCTACGGCAGCAACGCCGCGCGAATCTTCGCGAGGTGGTGATAGCTGTGCCGCACGGCGTGATCCTCGAGTACGAACTGGCAAGTGAGCGGTGCGTCACCGTAGAGAGAGACCGGTGCGGCCTGGTCCAGCTCCTTGTCGGTCAGCGCCCGGATGGCCGCCGAGGCGGTCGCGCTGTTCCGCTGGAGAAGATCGAGGGTATCGCCTTTCGACGGCGCTTCGTTGTCCCGGGCGTGGCCGGCATTCATCTCGTTGACGACATCGCCCGTCACCCCGGTGATCGCCTTGCCGGCGGCGACCGTCTGGGCAAGCTGGATCTCCAGCGGATAGACGCTGGCGACATGATGCACGATCACGCCGATCTTGCGGCCGTCGCGCGGAACATGTTTCTGCCACTCCGCCTCACTGAGGGCGCCGGCGAATCTGGTAAGTGCGAGCGCGCCCTGCTCGAGTCGGTCGGCAAGGGAATCGGAACGTTTGCTCATGGTCCACCACTCTCTGTCAAATGGGTTCAAGCGCGCCGTCGTGGCGCGTGGGAGCAAAGTGATCAGGTCGATCATCGAGGCAAATGACTCATCGTCCCGACTTCCTGCTCCGGGCGCGTCGAAGACTGCTCGACATGCGCGAGCGTCCACACCGGTTGCTCGATCGTCCTGCTGAGCTGGCTGATGAACCTGTTATGCGGCGATTAGGCGGGACGGGACGGTCTCAATCAGCGACGAGCACGTACGTCGACCTCCCGCGGATCGGGCCGGCGAGTCCAGGGAAAAGGCCCGAAGGTTCGGAGCAGGTGAATTGGGGGTGTAGCTGGTATCGGAGGGAGGATGGTGCGGACTGACCCAGGAAAGAAAATGCGGCTCGCGCGGATCAGCTCTGTGGAACGCGCCTGGCCTCGCGCCATGCGCCAGGTGCAAGCCCGGTTGCCTTCTTGAAGGCCCGGCTGAAGGCGGCCTCGGACTCATAACCGACGTCGGCGCCGATCGTGGCCACTTTCGCGGCTGTCTTGGCCAGATTGTTGGCCGCCACCTGCATGCGCCACTGCGCCAGGTACTGCATCGGCGGCTGACCGACCAGCTCGGTGAAGCGTTTGGCCAGGCTCGAACGGGATGAGGACACGTCCCGCGCCAGGCGCTCGAGCGTCCACGCATAACAGGGCTTGGAGTGAATCAGCGCCAGGGCTCGCCCCACGACCTCGTCGCGCAACCCCGCCAGCCATCCGTTCTGCCCCGCCGGCAACTCATCCAGGTAGCGCCGGATCACCTCGATGAACAGAAGTTCGGCCAGCCGCGTGAGCACCGAGTCGGCGCCGGCCCGGCCGCGACTGGATTCTTCCGAGAGCTGGCGCGTGAAGTTGCCGAGCCCGCTGTGGGAAATACCGCGCAGGTGCATTCGGCGCGGAAGGGCGGCCAGGAGCGGATTGAACGGCCGGCGATCACACCCGAGGAAGCCGCAGACGAAGGACGTCGGGCGGAGCACGTCAGGACCCAGCTGCACGGTGTGGGGAAAGCGGTCGGGGGTGATCGTATGCGCGCCGAGCCCGACTTGAGCGCCCGGCGCGCTCGACATCACGTGCGCGTCCCCGTGAGGAAAGACGAGAACGTCGCCAGGTGCAAGCTCGACCGGCTCCTCGCCGATCAGCCCGCCAAAGCAACGACCTTCCGTGAGAAAATGGTAGGAGATCAGGTGTTCCGCGTGCGGCAGGATCCGCGGGGAGAGCTCCGCCGCGGGCACCGTTTCAACGCGCCAGGGATCCGAGGCCTCGACCGGATAGAAGAAGGCACCGTCGAGACGAATCGCCCGCAGGACGTCGGA
>JBDUEA010000394.1:0-2941 GCA_040002695.1 Gemmatimonadota bacterium
GCCGGTCTCCCGAACGAATTCGGCCAGTACGATGAGAGCGCCGAAGCGATGGCGGAGATGCTCGGCGAGTGGGCGAAGAGCGGGATGCTCAATATCGTGGGCGGATGCTGCGGCACGACGCCGGCGCATATCCGGGCGATCGCGGACGCGGTGCGGGGTATTGCGCCTCGTGCAGTGCCGGAGATCGAGAAGCGCTGCCGGCTCAGCGGACTCGAGCCGCTGTCGATCGGACCGGACAGCCTTTTCGTAAACGTGGGTGAGCGCACCAACGTCACCGGGTCGCGGCGGTTCGCGAAGCTCATCCTCGACGGACAGTACGAGCAGGCGCTCGCGGTCGCGCGCCAGCAGGTTGAAAGCGGCGCTCAGGTCATCGACGTGAACATGGATGAGGGGATGCTCGACTCGGAGGCCGCGATGACGCGCTTCCTCCGACTCATCGCTTCGGAGCCGGACATCAGTCGAGTGCCGGTGATGCTCGACTCATCCAAGTGGTCGGTCATCGAGGCCGGGCTCAAATGCGTCCAGGGCAAAGGCGTCGTCAACTCCATCAGCATGAAAGAAGGCGAAGCCGCGTTCATCCATCATGCGGAGCTCGTGCGCCGCTACGGCGCCGCAGTGATTGTGATGGCGTTCGACGAAAAGGGCCAGGCGGATACGGCGGAGCGGAAGGTCGAGATCTGCACCCGGGCGTACCGGATCCTCACCGAGCAGATCGGGTTTCCGGCCGAGGACGTCATCTTTGACCCGAACATTTTTGCGATCGCCACCGGAATCGAAGAGCACTCGAACTACGCGGTGGATTACATCGAGGCCACCAAGCGTATCAAGGCCACGCTTCCACATGCGCAGGTGAGCGGTGGCGTCAGCAACGTCTCGTTCTCCTTCCGGGGGAATGACCCGGTCCGCGAAGCGATCCACTCGGTGTTTCTCTACCATGCGATCGCGGCAGGGATGGACATGGGGATCGTGAACGCGGGACAACTCGCGATCTATTCCGATATCCCCGCTGACCTGCTGGAGCGGGTCGAGGACGTGGTGCTCAACCGCCGTGCGGATGCGACCGAGCGGTTATTGGCCGTGGCGGACCAGGCGAAGGGACAGGGAAGCTCCTCGACGCCGGACCTGAGCTGGCGCGAGAAGCCGGTCGGTGAGCGGCTGGCGCATGCGCTGGTCGAAGGCATCACGGACTACATCATCGAGGACACCGAGGCCGCGCGAGTGCTGGCGGACCGACCGATCCAGGTGATCGAGGGTCCGCTGATGGATGGGATGAACATCGTGGGAGACCTGTTCGGCGCCGGCAAGATGTTTCTGCCGCAGGTGGTGAAGAGCGCCCGCGTCATGAAGAAGGCGGTGGCACACCTGATTCCGTACATCGAGGCGGAGAAGCTGGCGCGGGGCGGCGATGGTGAAGCGGGCGGAGCGCAGACCAATGGTCGCGTGGTGCTCGCCACCGTGAAGGGGGACGTGCACGATATCGGCAAGAACATCGTGGGTGTCGTCCTCCAGTGCAACAACTACGAGGTGATCGACCTCGGCGTAATGGTCTCATGCGCAAAGATTCTCGAGAAGGCGCGCGAGGTCTCGGCCGATATCATCGGGCTGAGCGGACTCATCACGCCCTCGCTCGAGGAGATGGCGTTCGTCGCCGGAGAAATGCAGCGCGAAGGGTTCACGATTCCGCTGCTCATCGGCGGCGCCACCACGTCCCGTGTGCATACGGCGGTCAAGATCGAGCCGCAGTACAAGGGACCTGTGATTCATGTGCTGGACGCCTCGCGCGCCGTCGGCGTCGCGGGGAACGTCCTCAATCCAGCCGGCAAGGCGGAGTTCGCGGCACAGGTTCGCGGCGAATACAAGAAGGTGCGCGAGGAACGGGCCGGTCGCCGAGAAGAGGAGCGCCGGCAACCGATTTCGGCTGCGCGCAGGAATCGTCTCCAGATCGACTGGAGCAAGGAGCAGCCGCCGGTCCCCGCGTTCCTCGGGCTCAAGGTGCTCGATGATTATCCGCTCGACGAGCTGGTCGCGCGCATCGACTGGACGCCGTTCTTCCAGACGTGGGAGTTGTCCGGGCACTATCCGGCGATTCTCTCCGATCCGGTCACGGGTGCAGCGGCGACTTCGCTCTTCAAGGATGCGCAGGCGCTGCTCGATCGGATCGTCTCGAAGAAACTGCTGCGCCCGCGCGGTGTGCTCGGCTTCTTCCCGGCCAGCAGCGTGGGCGATGACATCGAGCTCTACACCGACGCTGGGCGACACACGCCGCGCGCGGTAGTGCATACGCTCCGACAGCAGATGATCAAACCGCCGGGCCGGCCGAACCTGGCGCTGGCGGATTTCACCGCGACGCGGGAGTCGGGCGTGGCAGATCACGTCGGGGCGTTCGCCGTGACGACCGGTCACGGGCTGGACGAGATGGTCGCCGCCTTTGCAAAGGACCATGACGACTATGGCAGCATCATGGCCAAGGCACTCGCGGACCGTCTGGCGGAGGCCTTCGCCGAGCGGCTGCATGAACGGGTACGCCGGGAGTTCTGGGGCTATGCGCCGAATGAGGCGCTGGAGAATGCAGACCTGATCCGGGAGAAGTATCAGGGCGTCCGTCCGGCACCCGGTTATCCGGCCTGTCCCGATCATACCGAGAAGGAGACGCTGTTCAAGTTGCTGGATGCGGAGCGAAATGCGGGCATCACGCTGACCGAGAGCTTTGCGATGCTCCCCGGTGCGGCGGTGAGTGGCTACTACTTCTGGCACCCGTCGTCTTCGTACTTCGGAGTGGGCAAGCTAGATCGAGACCAGGTGGAGGAGTACGCGCACCGGAAGGGAATGGACATCGGGGCGATGGAGCGCTGGCTGTCGCCGAACCTGGCCTATGAGAGGTAGGAGAGCGGGAAGCGGGAAGCGGGAAGCGGGAAGCGGGAAGCGGGAAGCGGGAAGCGGG
>JBDUEA010000395.1:0-2924 GCA_040002695.1 Gemmatimonadota bacterium
CTGTCATTCCGAGCAACGCGAGGAATCTCAAACCGTCCCTGACTAGATCCTCCCCCAAGCTGCTTTGAGACTCCCTCGCAGACCCTGGACGCGCTCCTCAGTCGCATCAACGCTCTCCCGCCCGCACCAGCCTCCCATTCGCCTCGTACTGCCTCTGCAAGTCCGTCATTAATCGCTCGTACGCAGGATCGCCCTGCAGATTGCGAAGATTTGGATCACTCCGGAAAAGTGGATAGTTCGGCATCCCATTGGCCGCCGTCCGACGAAGCCACTCGACCGCATCCGCCTTTCGTCCCAGCCGCGCGTACGCGCACGCGATCGTGAACTGCGCATGATGAAAATGAGATCGGCTGTTGGGACGGGTAACCGCGGTCTGGATAAGCTCGAGCGCCTCACGGTTCCGGCCCAGGGCAGCAAGCATCAAGGCGCGCGCAGCCACGCGGTCCCCGGTTTCAGGTATTCCCTCGACTCGCGCCGAATCGAGCAGTGCCAGACCATCGGCCGGCCTCCCCACCCCGTTCAGCACCACCGCGTACTCCCAGACGAATCCACCGACGAACGACATCCCTCGGTAAACCGCTAGCGCGGAATCGAACTGCTGACAGTACCAGAGCACGCGTGCGAGGCGCGGACGGGAAAATCCGGTGCATCGCGTCGGATCCTCGCACCGGTCGCGCGGATCGAGGGAGAGACTCGTCTCGAGCGTTCGTTCCGCTTCCGCGTTGAAGCCGTAATGCGCGTAGAGGGCGCCGAGTCCGCTGTTCGCCTCGACGAAGCTCGGCCGGAGCGCGATCGCGTGTCGTTCGTCAGCCAGCGCTTCAGCGAAATGCCAGCCGCGCACTGCGTTCCACTCGAGATCGCTCCGCGCCGCATACGCGATCGCCAGGGTCGAGTCGAGCGCCAGCGCCTTTCTCACGTCCTCGTCGGCCTCGTCGAGCCGGTGGGAATCGGCATCGTATATGAATACTGCTTCCGACCGCTTGGCCGCGCGGAGTGCCCACGCAGCGGCGAAACTCGAGTCGAGTCGCACGGCGCCGCCGAGCATCTCGATGGCCGAGTCGACGGCGGGTAGCGACGCGCCTGGACGGTCCCCGATGACACGCGCCCGAAGGTAGACATCGTAGGCCGCCGGATTCGTCGTCGGGAGCCGGCCCAGTGAACGCGACTCCCGCTCCGCGAGTTGGATTCGGAGCAGACCCGCCACCCGGGCGGCGACCTCGGACTGGATTCGAAAGATGTCCTGCGTGGTATGATCGTACTTCTGGCTCCAGCGAGTCTCTTCCGTCGCCGGATCGATCAGGCTGACCCGCACTCGGATCGCAGAACCTGCATGTTGCAGCTCCCCCTCCACCAACGCGTCCGCGCCGAGCTCGGCGCCGAGCTCGCGCGGGCCCTTTCCGGTCTTATCGATGGCAGCGACCGATCCTGGGGCGATCACCCTGAGGCCGCTCAAATTCGAAAGCGTCGAGGTGACCTCCTCGGTGATGCCATCGGCCAGATACTGATCCGCGCTGTCGTGGCCTATTAAATGAAAAGGCACGATGGCGAGTCGGAGTCCCTGCCGATCGGCGGTTCCGCTGGTGACGGCTCCGCGCACACTCGGGCGTCGGCCAATCACGCGCGTCACCCCGATGGCGATCAGCACCGTGAGCGCGACGACACCGATCAACGGCCAGCGCGCGCGCGATGACTCGCGCACCGGCGTGGAGGGAGCTGTGTGCGCTGCGGAGAGTGCGCGCGCGAATTCAATCGTCGAGGGAAATCGATCGGCAGGCACCGGTCCCAGCGCCCGCCGGAGTGCGTCGTCTACGGCGGTCGAAATGCTCGGCCGGATGACTCGCGCCGAAGGCGGCGCCTGCGAGAGTCGTCGGGCGATCACGGCCTGCGCCGTCGGACCGGTGAACGGTGGTTCGCCGGCGAGCATCTCGTAGGTCACCGAGGCCAGCGCGTACTGATCGCTCCGGGCGTCGAGCTCCCGATCGCCGGTGGATTGCTCCGGGCTCATGTAGCCTGGAGTCCCGAGTGCCAGGCCGGTGCTGGTGAGCCGGTCGCCGGTCTCCTCGAGCGCGCGGGCGATGCCGAAGTCTGCGACGAGCGCGTGCCCGCCGGAGAGCAGAATGTTCTCGGGCTTGATGTCGCGATGCAGGATGCCCTTGGCGTGCGCGTGCTCCAGCGCTTCGGCGACCTCGGTGGTCAGCCTGATCGCGTCATCGATGGGGAGCTGTTTCACACGCTCGAGTCGTGAGCGCAGGGACTCCCCTTCGATGAACGGCATCGTGTACCAGAGCCGTCCCCCCGTGACTCCGGAATCGAGGAGCGGAAGAATGTTGGGGTGAACGAGACGTGCCGCGAGCCGGATTTCCCGATGAAACCGCTCGGCGCCCGTGACGGCCGCGAGCTCGGGGCGAAGCACCTTGAGTGCGACGTCACGATCGTGCGCCAGGTCGCGGGCGAGATACACGACCGCCATGCCGCCCGTGCCGAGCACGCGCTCCACGCGATAGCGTTCGGCGAGACCGGTGCGGAGAATCTCGAGTTCTGACGGCGTAGCCGACGCGCTCATGGGGCGGGGGTTGTCCGGCAAGAATGGTGGGTTCGCTGCTGCTGGAATGCAGAGTCTGCTACATCGGGACTGCTACTGCAAGTGAGGAGTACTTCACGGCGGCCGCTCCCGACTCCTCTAACGGAGCAAAACCGACAGCTCGGGCGGCTGATTGGCAGTCCCACCGGAAGCAAAGAGGGAGCTGAAGGAGCGTCCGGAGCGCAATTCGCCAGCTCAACGATGAATGGACTGACTCGCAATGTGATGACGAAGGCGGACTTCCTGCGAGACGTCGTACCTATGTTACGAGAACTGTCGGCAGCAAATATTTCTGATGTGGTGAGTCTTTCTGAGACTTATTGCGCCAAGATCAAGAACGGGA
>JBDUEA010000396.1:0-2889 GCA_040002695.1 Gemmatimonadota bacterium
ATTGTGCCGGACTGACGGTCGGGATCGCGATTTGCCATTTGGATACTACTACTACTTTTCGCCGGAAGCCCACCAACAATTAGTCCTTCGGGTTCTCCTCTGCGCCTCTGTGTTGAATCTGCCAAACTGGACCAAGCAGAGATTCAGCGGTGAAAGCCGTTGCGGAGCCTTGCGCGAGATTCCAGTATCGAGAACTACTGCGGCAGCGGAGTATCCACGGTCGGCGCCGGATGATCGACCTGGAATGCCAGCGCGCTCACGAGTGCCACCATGCCCGCACCCATGTAAAAAGGCCACGCATGCCCCACCCGCTGAAACACCTGCGTGCCCAGCAGCGGGGCCATCACTCGGCTCACACCGCCGTAAGTCTGTGCGACGCCCATCGTCGTCCCGATTTCCCGCTTGTCCGAGGCGCGCGACATGAGCGAGGTCGTTGCCGGAAAAAGAAGCGCAGTCCCCACCGGTACCAGCGGCATGACGATCGCGAGTTGCAGGATGGTATGCGTATTGGGGTAGAGCAGCAGCCCTATGACGAGAAACCCGGCGCCCACCCGCATCGACCAGGTCTCCCCGATCCGGCGCACGATTGGACCGAGCAGCACCAGCCGCATCAGCAGGTTGAGGATCCCGATATAGGTGAAGAAGAAGCCGATCGTCTTCGCCGTCACCTGGTATTCCGCCTTGAGGAACAGCGCGATGATCGATGTGAAGCAGGTGAATGCGAACATGCCAATACCATAGATCCACACGTAACGCGGCACTGGACCCGTCGGGTGCCGGAGCACCTGCCAGGCAGCATCCCAGACCGGTTTCCGCACCACCTTCACCTCATCCGCTGCCGGGCGGCGACTCTCGGGAAGCAGCCGCCAGGCGAACCAGGCGTTCACGGCGCAGAGGACTGCCGCGAGAATACCTGGCGCCGACCGTCCCCAGTGCGTCGCAAAGGCGCCGAGGACCGGACCAAACGTGACGCCAATGTTCGTCGCCGCCGAGAGCCAGCCGAGCGCCATGGCCCGATCTGCCGGGCGGACGGTGTCGGCGACATAGGCTTGCGCCACGCCGGTCGTCCCTCCTCCTGCGCCTTGCACGAAACGGGAAAGGAAGAGCAGCCACACCGACGAGGCGAGACCGAAGACGAGATACGCGATCGCCGACGCGGTCAATCCGATGACCAGCGCCGGTCTCCGGCCGTAGCGATCCGAGACCCGTCCCCAGATCGGCGCCGAGATGAGCTGTGCGATTGGAAACGCGGCGATCAGCCAGCCGATCGTCACGTCGCTGGCGCCGAGATCAATAGCGTAGAACGGCAGCAGCGGCAGCACCAGCATCAGGCCGATCATGTCGACCAGATTGACCCCGATCAGCACCGAGAGCCGCTGAAATTGTGTGCGCGCCTGCGAAGGCGATTCTGCGTTCACTGCGTCACCGTCTTTCGATCGCTCCCCAGCGCGAAGACCAGCCCGCTGATGAGCATGAGGAATACCCCGTAGGCCGCGGCAACCCCGACGTCTCCCTGACGGAGACTGGAGAGGATTTCGAGCGAAAGCGGTCGCGTGTCGTACGTGTAGAGCACGATGGAGGTGACGAAGTCACCGAGCCCCGCCACGAATGCGAGCGTTGCTCCGGCACTCAGCGCCGGAGCCAGGAGCGGGAGCGTCACGCGCCGGAGCGCGCGCCAGCGCCCGGCGCCAAGACTCTGCGCCGCCTCATCCAGTGATGGATCGAGACCCCGGAAACCCGCGATGATCGCTCGGCTGGTGATCGGGAGATTCCGCACCAGGTATGCAAGCGGCAGCAGCCATATGGTCCCCACCAGAACCATGCGCCCGGTCCACGGCGAGAAGACGCTGAACATCGTGGCAAGCGCGATCGCAAAGACCGTCCCCGGCACCGCCCAGGGGAGCGTGAGGAGGCTCTCGATCAGGCCGGCGCCCGGCACCCGCCGCCGAACGACGAGCTGCCCTGCGGCGACCGCGACCGCGACCGCCACGAACATCGCCGCGGTGGCCATCCAGAGGCTGTTGATGAGCGGACGAAGCCGTTCCGGTTCGGTCACCAGGGCCTGATAATTGGCGGTGGTATATGCCGGCGGCAGCGTCTGCACGGTCCAGGTGCCGATGGGGACGAAGGACAAAAGCAGCAGCGTCGCATGCGGAAGCAGCAGCAGCAGTGCGAGTGTCCAGCCGAGTGCGGTCGCCGTGATGCGCGCGGCGGGCCGCGCGATGCGTCGCGCTTCTGGTGCCGCGCCCTTTCTCGCTCCAGCGACGGGACCATCGCCGCTGAGCCGGATGAGCGCGAGACCGATCAGTGCCACGATGGTCAGCGCCACGGTCTCGACCATCGCCATGGTGTAGTCGCCGTTCAGCCGCGTGGAGACGATTTGCGTCGTCATGACGCGGAATCCACCTCCGAAGATGTACGGCGCGCTGAACGACGCGAGCGAGGTCATGAACGTGAGAAGGGCAGCGCCCGTCAGGGCGGGACGCAGCAGCGGAAGCACCACGCGCACGAGTGTGCGGAAGCGTCCAGCGCCGAGCGAGCCGGCGGCCTCCATGAGGGATGGGTCGAGGCCGGCGAGACCGGCGCGCGTGAAGAGGTAGAAGTACACGTACATCGAGTAGGCATGGACCAGCAGAATCGCTCCGGCGCCCTCGAGTCGCCATGGGGCTTCATCGAGCCCGAAGACCGCCTGGACCAACCGGCCCACGAATCCGGTTTCGCCGTAGAGAAACAGAAACGCGATGACGCCGACGAGCGGAGGCAGCACCGCGGGCAATGCCACCAGGCCGCCGAGGAGGCGGCGGCCCGGAAATTCATGGCGGGAAAACAGGAATGCGAGCGGGACGCCGATCGCGGCGGAGAGTGCCACGCTCGCGAGCGAGATCCACA
>JBDUEA010000397.1:0-2885 GCA_040002695.1 Gemmatimonadota bacterium
CGGTGCGGACGGTGCGGACGGTGCGGACGGTGCGGACGGTGCGGACGGTGCGGACGGTAAACCTCGGTTGAAATATCGTCAAGAACTCTTTCGGCGAAGCCCTGTCCGCCCTGTCCGCCCTGTCCTGTCCTCCGCCTTCTCCGCCCCTATTTCCTCGCCTCCATCACCCAGATGTCGCTCTGCCGGTCCTGGATCGCGAAGTACATGCGTCCTCCGCCGATCGACCATTCCGGCCGGTAGGCGGGCATGGTTGGATCGGTGAACCGGGTGAGGAGCTTTGGGGTGCCGCCCGCCATTGGCACCGACCAGAATGACGCATTTCCCTTCGGGTCATGACTGTTGAAATAGATCGTACGGCTGTCGCTCGCCCAGTTGGGCGTCTCGACCAGCACGCCACCGGTGTTCGCCGAATCAAGAACGACGCGCGCCGCGCCGGAATCGGGGCTCACGATGAGGAGTGAACCTCCCGTGAAGTTGCCGGTGAATGCGATCCAGCGGCCATCGGGAGACCATGCCGCGAAATTCCCGAACGCCGAGCGCTCGACCGGAGTCCCCCACTTGCCGTTGGCGTCGCGGCGAACGAGCCAGATACCACCGGGAATTCCGAACATGCTGAAGCAGAGCGCCCTGCCGTCCGGAGACCAGCTTGCCTGCGCCTCCTGCAGCGGAGTAGACGTGACCTGCTGCAGTGGCCCGCCGTCGAGCGGCTGCACGTAGAGGTCGCGCGATCCGGAGCGCCAGGAATGAAAGGCGAGCTCCCGGCCATCGGGCGAAGGATGCGGCGCGAAGTTGTCGCTCGGAACTGCAGAGAGCTGCTGCGGTTCTCCATCCGGAAGCCGCATCCCATAGATCTGGGAGACGCCGCTCACGTCGGAGGCGAAATAGAATGACTTGCCGTCGGCCGCGAGCCAGCCGCTCTCGACGGTCTGTGAACCGCTGGTCACCGGCTTTGCTACTGACTGGACTGCACCAGCCGGCGGAAAGGGAAGCGACCAGATGTTTGACGTCCCGCTGAATGCCGCATACGCGAAGCGCCCATCGTCCGCCGAGATCGAAATCGTCTGCGCGTCGAGTCCGGTGGTAAGCCGGATGGGTGCCTCCTCCCGGAATCCATCGCGTGACATGCGGGCGGCGAAGATATCCCGCGGACCGAGACGGCTCGAGACGTAAAAGAGCCACTTGCCGTCGTGCGACCAGGCCGGGCTCTGATTGATCGAGACGCTGTCACTGACGGTCACGGTCGCGCCATCACTCACTCTCGCGACCACGATCCGGCTCGGCGAGAGATTGCCGAAGAAGGAGCCCACCCGGGTGTAGTAGAAGTTGCCGGACGCGCAGGCAATCAGCTCGCCGCGCGGCGCCCACTGACAGAGCGAAGCCTCCGCGATTCTGGCCAGCGGCCGTATCCGGCTGGCATCCCGGATGAAGAGCGAATCCCCGATCGCAAAGGCGATCCGCTTCTCGTCCGGAGACCAGACCGCCGAGATGATCGGGCCCGAGGCCGACGCCCGCATCTCGGGACGTGCCGCGCCACCCGAGGACGGTGCGCTGAACACGCCGCCGTTGGACAGAAACAGAATCCTCGAGCCATCAGCCGACCAGGAAGGATTGGTCTGCACGTCGAGCGAATCGTCGGTGAGCCGGACTGGTCGCCCGCCCGCGACCTGCCGAACGAAAATGCGCATGCTCGTCGTGTTGCCCGCTGCATAGGCGACATACTTCCCGTCCGGCGAGAGCGCTGGCTCGATCTCGAGCCCACGGTCCCACGTCACCTTGGTCGAGCGCCCGAACTCCGCCACGGGTGATCGTGACTGCCGCGCGCCGAACCAGAATGCTGCGGCGGCGATCAGCGCAAGCAGCAGAGTACCCGCCACGATGCGCCGGTTCACCACCGAGCGCGATGTTTCGCTCGCGCGACCGCGCCCACGTCGTTGTCCGACCGGACCGGCCTCCGTCCCAATGTGGATGGCCGCGCCGAATTCGGCCGCAGTCTCGAACCGGTCCGCCGGCAATTTCTCCAACGCAGTGAGTATCGCGTCCTCGAGACCGGAGGGAATCGTCCGTCGCTGCGGCGCAAGCGGTCGCGGATCCTCGGTCATCACCTTCGCGACGATGGCCTGGCTGCTCGGCCCCGTGAACGGCGCCTCACCCACCAGCATCTCATAGGTCACGGCGCCGAGCGCGTAGATATCCGCTCGACCGGTGATGTCACGCTCGCCCATCGCCTGTTCGGGCGCCATGTACTGTGGCGTGCCGAGGCTCATGCCCGATTCCGTGATGCGAGTACCGCCGCCGCCCGCGCTCGTGAGAGCGAGCGCGATGCCGAAGTCCGCCACCAGTGCGGCGCCATCCTGCAGGAGAATGTTTTCCGGCTTGATGTCACGGTGAATCACGCCATGCCGGTGCGCGTAGTCGAGCGCGCTCGCGACTTCGGTGGCGATGCGCGCGGCCGCGGCGATGGAAAGCTGCTTTTCCCGTGAGAGCCGCCCGCGCAGCGTTTCTCCCTCAACATATGGCATGACGTAGAACAGGAGACTGTCGGCCTGTCCCGAATCGAAGAGCGGCAGAATGTGCGGATGCTGGAGATTCGCCGTGGTGCTAATCTCGGCCAGAAACCGTTCGGCGCCGATGAGGGCGGCGAGTTCGGGGCGGAGAACCTTGATCGCGACACGGCGATGGTGCTTGAGATCTTCGGCGAGATAGACGGTCGCCATCCCACCCTGGCCAAGCTCGCGCTCGATGCGGTAGCGGTCGGCCAGCACGGTGGTCAGCCGGGTCAGGTCACTCATGCGAGCCTTGGAGGAGAGATGACGGGGCGGCGGTCGGCGAGGAATCTAAACGCATGACGTGCCGCTCAGCCCGACGAGCCCGGGTCTCCCTCCCCT
>JBDUEA010000398.1:0-2879 GCA_040002695.1 Gemmatimonadota bacterium
GCTCGCGCCGGGGAAGACCAACTACGTTCGCTTCCGCCTCAGCCCCGATGTCGCGATCGCGATTGGCGCGCAGGTGAAGCGGCCCGGCGAGCAGATGATTTCCGAGCCGGCGGAGTTCATGATCGCGCAACAACCGCACGGCGACGAGATGGGCCCGTACGAACGGCTGCTCGGCGACGCGCTCGATGGCGATGCCACGTTTTTCGCGCGTGAAGACAGTGTCGAAGCGGCCTGGAGCATCGTGGGTCCTGTCCTCGGAGATGTGACGCCGGCGGTCGAGTACGCCCCCGGCAGCTGGGGGCCGCGCGAGGCAGAGCAGCTGACGGCGGATGTCGGCGGCTGGCACGAGCCCACGGCGTGAGGTAACACGACGGCCATGGAGCTTCCTGATGGCGATACGGCCATGCTCGAGGCCATCCAGCGGGCTGCGTTCGGCTACTTTCTGCGGTCGGTCAATCCGTCCAACGGCCTGATCGCGGATTCCTCGCGGCCTGGCGCTCCATGCAGTATTGCCGCGACCGGGATGGGACTGTCGGCATACGTCGTAGGGGCGGAGCGAGGGTTTCTCCCGCGCCTCGAAGCCGCCTCGCTCACCCTTGTCGCCCTTCGCTTCTTCCGCGACAGTATTCAGGGAGAAGAGCCCGAGGCCACCGGGCACCGCGGGTTCTACTATCACTTTCTCGATATCTCCACGGGTCGACGGATCTGGGAGAGTGAGTTGTCGATGATCGACACCGCGATTCTGATCGCGGGCGCACTGAGCTCCGCCATGTATTTCTCCGGGCCATCCGGAGAGGAGAAGGAAATCCGCGAGCTCGCGACCTTCCTGTACGAGCGTGTGGACTGGCACTGGGCCGCCGCCGAGGATAGTGCGGAACTCTCGATGGGGTGGAAGCCGGGCGCGGGATTCCTCAGCTATGGCTGGGGAGGGTATACCGAGGCCCTCCTGCTCTACGTGCTCGGCCTCGGTTCGCCGACCCATCCTCTCACCCCGCAAAGCTATGGGGCCTGGACCACAACCTATCAGTGGGAGAATCTCTACGATCTCGACATTCTCTTCGCGGCTCCGCTCTTCATTCATCAGCTCTCCCATCTCTGGATCGACTTCCGCGGCATTCAGGATGCTTTCATGCGCGCGAAGCATTCCGACTATTTCGAGAACAGCCGCCGCGCCACGATCACCCAGAGCCGGTACACGGAACGCAATCCGCTCCGGTTCAAAGGTTACGGGAAAAACTGTTGGGGGATCACGGCGGGACTCGGCCCAGGCTTCATGAAACGCCCGGGACCCAATGGCATGGAGAGGCAGTTCTATGGTTATGTCGCCCGCGGAGTCCCATTCGGACCGGATGACGGAACGATCGCGCCGTGGGCTGTGGTCGGCTCGCTGCCCTTCGCGCCTGAACCGGTGATGGCTGCCCTCCATCACTTTCGTGAAATGCCCGGAGGAGCGCTGAGCGATCAGGGTATCCTGCGAAGCTTCAATCGAAGCTTCTCGTGCATCGACGGAACCGACGACGGCTGGACCTCCCCTGAAGACCTCGGTCTCGATCAGGGACCAGTCGTACTCATGATAGAAAATTTTCAGTCGGGGCTGCTCTGGCGCCTGATGCGGGAGTGTCCCGCCATCGTCAGTGGGCTTCGCCGTGCGGGCTTTCAGCGCGGCTGGCTCAATTCGGACGGCCGATGAGCCGCTCCGGGGCGTCGCTCCTTCACGTCGCACTACGACCGGACGATGCGTTCGACGCCGAGCTGCTGGCGTCCGTTCGGCCGCCGGAGTGGACGAACCCGCAACCCGCCTCCTCGTACAATCTGGTCGTCATCGGTGCCGGGACTGCCGGGCTCGTCGCGGCGGCGGCTGCGGCCGGGCTGGGCGCGCGAGTGGCGCTGGTCGAGAGGAATCTCATGGGGGGCGATTGCCTCAACTTCGGTTGTGTGCCCTCCAAGGCGCTCCTTCGTGCGGCGCGATTCTACACCGACCTTCGAAAGGCGCCGCGCTTTTCCGGAGCCCGACCGATAGAAACGGAAATCGATTTTCCGGCGGCGATGGAGCGCATGCGCCGGCTCCGCGCCCATCTGAGCCGGCACGACTCCGCGGAGCGCTTCCGGGCGATGGGGGTGGATGTCTTCCTCGGCGAAGCGGCATTCACCGATCGTCGTACAATCGAAGTTGCGGGCGCTACGCTCAAGTTCGCCAAGGCCGTGATCGCGACGGGCTCGCGCGCAGCGATCCCGCCAATTGCGGGTCTGGCCCAGGCCGGGTTTTTCACCAACGAAACGGTATTCAACCTGACCGAACGCCCGCGACGCCTTCTCGTGATTGGCGGCGGTCCGCTCGGATGCGAGCTGGCCCAGGCATTCGCGAGACTCGGATGCGAAGTCATCATCGCGAATCAGGAGCCGTTCTTTCTGCCGGGAGAGGAGCGGGACGCGGCCGAGATTCTCGCCGATGCACTCCGGCGGGATGGAATCGAGGTGCGGCTCAATACCGACGTGACGGGCGTTATGGTGCGAGGCGAGGAGAAAGTTATTCGGCTGGTGAATGATTCCCTGGAAACAGCAGTGACCGTCGATGCGATTCTCGTCGGCACCGGGCGGGTGCCCACAGTCGAGGGCCTCAACCTCGAGGCGGCCGGCGTGGATTACGATGGCGACCGCGGCGTTCACGTTGATGACTTTCTCCGGACCAGTAACCGCCGCATCTTCGCGGCGGGCGACGTGGCGCTGCAGCGGAAGTTCACTCACATGGCGGACGCGACCGCCCGGATCGTCGTCCAGAACGCCCTGTTCCACGGGCGGAAACGCCTGAGCGATCTGACGATTCCCTGGTGTACCTACACCGAACCGGAAATCGCTCACGTCGGGGTATATGTACAGGA
>JBDUEA010000399.1:0-2875 GCA_040002695.1 Gemmatimonadota bacterium
CCCTGGGGATATACAGCTTTCCATCGGGCTTCATGAAATCGTACTGGGTGTCTACGTCCCAGAAGATCAGACTGGACATGGGAGGACCGGAAGGCACTGGCCACTAGCTGGCCGTTGGTGATTGCAGAAAAGAGTTTCGAGAGCGACTGAGCCATCAATTCTCCCCTGATACCCGCCCCAAGGCAAGCGAGCCCATTCATGGCGGCCGCTCACCGCTGACCGCTCACCGCTGAATAATTGCCACTCCCACCATCACGAGCACGGCTCCGGCGAGGCGCATCGGCGTAATAGGGTGGGACGCGAAGCCGAGCAGGCCGAACTGATCCAGGACCAGCGATGCCACCATCTGTCCCGCCACGACCGTCGCGATGAGCGTCGCGGCACCAAGCCTCGGCGCCAGCACGACGGCTGCCCCGATGTAGAGCGCGCCGAGCAGTCCGCCGCCCCACTGCCACCAGTTGGAGCGCGCCCACGCGGTGCCGATCGGGAGCGGCGAGCGTGCCATGACGACCAGCGCCAGCAGACCCACCGTCCCCACCACGAAGGAAACGAGTGACGCGCCAAGGGGGGAACCCAGCGCCACCCGAAGCTGGGCATTCAGTCCCGCCTGTACCGGGAGCACGAGTCCGACCACGAACGCGAGTAAGAGAAGCGCCGGCATGAAGCCCTCGGGAGGAGTGGGGAGTGGCGAGAGGGAGTACGAGGTGAAACATGAAAGCAGAAAGTTGAAAGTTGAAAGTTGAAAGTTGAGAGTTGAAAGTTGGATGTGAGAAGCAAGAAATCGGGAGAGTCATGGCCGTGGTCGGGGGCGTCCGTCTCAGGGCTCACGGCTTTAGTCTAGGGCTTTCCGCTCACGGCCTCCAAGATCCTCGGTCCGAAGATCAGAATCGCGAGCGTCACGGAGCCCAGGGCGCTGATGAGCACCGCGCCGGCGGCAATGTCCTTTGCTTTCTCCACGAGCGGATGAAAATCCGGCGAGGCGACGTCGCAGAGCATCTCGAGTGCGGTGTTGAGCGCCTCAGCGGCCCAGACCGCGACCGTCGCGACCACGACCACGCACCACTCGAGCCGGGAGATGCCCAGCGCCACGCCGAGGAAGCAGGCGACGAGCGTCGCGACGAGATGAATCCGCGCGTTGTGCTGCGTCACCAGGAGCGTCCGGATGCCCCGCAGCGCGAATCCGATGCTCCGCCACCTGGCGCGCGCGCTGAACAGCGGTGATGGAGGGGTCGGATCAGGCATCGGCGAGTGGTTCCACTGAACGTTTGGTCAGGGCCGGGCGACGCGCTTGCCGAGCGCCTCAGCCACGGCTGTTGCGATCTCGACGGCCGCGGCCTGCTCGAGGTGCGTCTCCACACTTTCCGGATCCGTCTCCGGTCGTGCGTCCCCGGACAGGCAGACGACGTGGCTGAGCACCGAGAAGTCGGTCGAATCCCCGCGGCTCGCAGTCCGCACCATGACTTCCACTCCCGGCGAATCGCGTCCGTGCCAGGCTTCGCCTTCCGTGCCCTGCGGCCAGGTGAATTTCGGCTGCGAGAGCCGGGTCCCTCTGGCATCCGAAACCCGACCGCGATAACCCCGCGCGGTCAGCACGCTGTCGAGCACCTCGCGAACGCTCCCGACGGCGAAGGGAAGCGTGCCGCTCGCCTCGACCGTCTTCGCATCTGCCCGGCCGTGGGGACAGGCGCGGCCCGCGCGAGACTGCGCAATGGCCGGAAGGGAGAATGTCGCGAGCAGAAAAACGCTCATCACTGCGATTCTCGCCACGGGTACGGCTCCTCTGTTACTGATGGGGGATCGGATTGCCGATCGGCGCATGCGTCGCTGGTTGAAAGTGCCAAGAACCCCGCCCGGCGGCCAGTGGGCTGCCAGACGGGGTGCGTGAGCGACAGGATGTCGAGCCGACGGTACCGATCGACGATCAGTTCGACGTGATCGGCGCGCCCTTTTTCCACGTGACGGCCGGCTGATGCGGCAGGCGGATCACCGGACCCGGCGCCGACACGTACCAGAATCCGAAGACGACAGGGCGGTCGCGATCGAGATAGGTCACCTGATAATTCGTCGAATCCCCGGCGGCGGTCTTCTGGACGTCACTGATGCGGTGCCGTTCGTAGATGCCATTGCCCATGAACAGCGTAATGGTGTCGGGCTGGATCCTGAAGCCGCGGCCCGCGTACAGCTTGGTCGTCGTCGACCATTCGCCGATCAGCGCATCGGGAATGCCCGCCTGGGCGGAGCCGCCAAACCACATCAGGCCGGTGATCACCGCCGCGGCGACGAGACCGGGGATGAGGAACTTGAGCGGGAGTCGCGTGCCACCCTTCGTCTCCTCGATGACTGCGGCCTTGAGCTTGATGCGCTGTTTGTCCGCCAACCGGAAGAGTGGCCCGATGCCGTGCAGGAAGTCGTTGAGCGCGACCGGCGTCTTGAGTTCGCCGTCTACGAGGCTCCGGCGGGGCACCGCCGGATCGACATGTTCGTCGGTATGAAGTTCGGCTGGGGCTTCCAGCTTCGGATCGTCAGACATCATGCATCCTCCCGACTGCCAGCGTTGATCGCTCGAGGTCACCGGACGATTGCCCGGGCCGGTTCACGCGGCGCGCAGGCCGCGTGCGGGTTAGTAGTTCGCGCCGAGTCCCACGTAGCCACCGTCGTTGCCGCGGACGATATCGTCCTGGCTCGCGCCGGCGGTCAGGCTCGTCGATGAACCACCATCGGGACCGAGACTGTAGACATCGAAATTCGAATTGATCGGGACGCCGAATCGATCGAGCCGGGCGGCGCCTGGAGTGGTGACGAGATTGGTGTACTGGTAAGGATTCCCCCACGGGTCGAGCATCGTGCCGCGGCCGATCGCGGCCAGCGTCGCGGG
>JBDUEA010000400.1:0-2867 GCA_040002695.1 Gemmatimonadota bacterium
GCGCTTTGCGCGCCAATCGCGACTATCTGAGGGCCGGTGTCGAGCTCTTCGGAGATCGCAGCGAATCCGCGAGTCGCGTCCTGCGCGCGGCCCGGCGGGAAGTCGGCCTCGCGGCTGCCAATGCCGAAGCGTCGTTTCAGCGGCTGCTGGCGGAGAAATCTCCTGGAGATGTCGAGATGGCTCCGGTCATGACCTTTCTCGTCTATTCCCGGCGCCTGACGGCGTCCATCGCGGCGCTCGCGATCACCCGACACACCATCGAGACGAAGGCGGTGACTCTCGAGGAATTCCTGCGAATTGTGGACCCGGTCATGAACGATCTGGTCGAAACGGTGGCGGAACGCCGACCTCCCGCTCCCTTCCCGCACCTCGAGCACACGGAGTCCGCGATTGCGGCGCTTCCCCCTGCGGTAAGGGCGCGACTCACCCGGCTGCTTCGTCAGCTTGAGACGCTGCACGATGCGCTTCGTCGCTGGGCAGTCGCGGAGCAGCTGCCAGCGCGAGCCCCTGCGACCGCCGGCCAGACCGAGCCGGTGTAGGGCCGGATCGCATTTCGACTCGGTGCCTCTCGTCATTGGTGGCCCGATTCGCAATATTCCGTGCCTACACTCGCCATCCCTCACCCGCCTCACCGGAATCGTCTCATGATTCGCTGCTTCGCCCGTATCGCCGCCGGTGCGCTGCTGCTCGCGCCGATGCATTCACTCCATGCACAGAGTTTTCCCACCGATGATCCGGTGCTTCGGCGCATCTGGGCTCTCGGCATGGACAGCTCGCAGGTCTCCCGGCTCTCGCAGGTTCTCTTCGATTCCGTGGGGCCCCGCCTCACCGGCACGCCGGATCTCAAGCGTGCCAACGACTGGCTCGTGAAGACCTACGGCGGATGGGGCATCGACGCGAAGAACGAACAGTTCGGCACCTGGCGCAGCTGGCGTCGCGGGTATTCGCATATCGATCTGGTCGAGCCTCGCGTGCGGTCCCTCGAAGGCACCATGCTCGGCTTCAGTCCGGGCACCGGAAAAAAGGATCTGACCGCCGCTACGATCATCCTCCCCCGGTTCGCCGACAGCACCGAGTTCGTGAAGTGGCTCCCCACCGCCAGGGGAAAGTTCATTCTCGTCGCTGGCCCGCAGCCGACTTGTCGCCCATCGGATGACTGGCAGACCAACGCGACTCCCGAGTCGAAAGCGCGCATGGATAGTCTCCGCGCCGCGGTGAGACGCGAGTGGGGTGATCGCGATGTGAGAGGGACCGGTTACAGCCTGGCCATCGGCACCGGAGAACTGGGGATCCGTCTCGAGCAGGGAGGTGTGGCGGGCGTGATCACGTCGCGGCCAAAGGATGGCTGGGGCACCATCGAGATTTTCGAGACCTACAACACGAAGGTCCCGGCCATCGCGCTCAGCTGTGAGGACTACGGCCTGCTCTTCCGCCTGACCGAGAACAATCAGCATCCCAAGCTGCGGCTCAATCTCGACGCCGAGCTGTTAGGCGAAAAACCCGTCTTCAACACGATCGCGACTATCCGCGGAACCGAGAAGCCCGACGAATACGTGATGCTCTCAGCCCACTTCGATTCCTGGGATGGTTCGTCCGGCGCGACCGACAATGGGACCGGCACAATCACGATGCTCGAGGCCATGCGCATCCTCAAGCAGGTCTATCCGCACCCGAAGCGGACGATCCTGGTGGGGCATTGGAGCGGAGAGGAGGAGGGCGAAGTCGGATCGAAGGCGTTCACCGAGGATCACCCCGACGTCCTCCGCGGCCTGCAGGCGCTGTTCAATCAGGACAATGGAACCGGGCGGATCGTGCGGATGGGCGGAGGAGGATTGCCGAATGGCGCGGAGCATATCACCCGCTGGTTGTCGAAGCTCCCCGACGTCTTCCAGACGCAGGTGGCGTTCAACGGGCCCGGCTTCCCCGCCGGCGGCGGCAGCGACGACTTCTCATTCGCCTGCTCCGGCGCGCCGGCCTTCGGCCTCGGCGCGCTGCCGTGGGATTATTTCAACTACACCTGGCACACGAACCGCGACACCTGGGACAAGATCGTGTTCGATGATCTCAAGTCCAACGCGACGCTTACCGCGATGCTCGCGTACCTCGCTTCTGAGGATTCCACGCTCATCACGCGGGAACGCGTGGATCTCGTTGCTGCGGCCGCGGCTCAGGCGGCTGCTCAGGCATCGGCGCCGTCTGCCGGACCGAACGGTCCCGCGAATCGTCGCCAGGCTCCCACGACGTGGCCGGCATGCGTCAAGGCGCCGCGGACCACCGACGCTCGACTGAAGTAGCGGCCCTGCCGAGAGGTTTCAGGCTGTCGGTGGCGCCTCGGCGCCGGAGAGCAGCTGGTTCACGGCCGCCAGCTCTTCGGCGCTCAGTTTCCATTCCGCCGAGGCGGCGTTGCCCCGCGCCTGGCTGGCCCGGGTCGCCCCGGCGATGACCGAGGCGACTGGCGTGTGCGCCAGCAGCCAGGAGATGGCGAGCTCCAGTAGGGTGTGACCGTGCTCCTCGGCGAACCCGATCAATCGCTCGACAGTTTTGAGATTTCTGTCGTTCAGGGTCAAAGTTGCCCGGGCGCCCGAGGAGAGCCGGCTTTTTTCAGGGACTGGTTTTCCCAGCCGGTATTTCCCGGTGAGCAGGCCGTTGGCCAGCGGAAAGTAAGGAAGGAACGCGATTCCTAGACGCTGGCATTCGTCGAGCACCTCCTGCTCGGGCTCGCGGTGCAGCATGCTGTACTCGTTTTGCACGCTCACGAACCGCGCGATGCCTCGGGCCCGGGAAGTGGTATCGGCGGTCCGCAGCAGCTCCGCCGTGAAGTTGGAACAGCCGATCTCGCGCACCTTCCCCGCTCGGACCAGTCCGGC
>JBDUEA010000401.1:0-2865 GCA_040002695.1 Gemmatimonadota bacterium
GCGATGCCGGCCAGCCCGCCGATCACCGACAGAAGCATGCTCTCAGTGAGCAGCTGACGGATGAGTCGCCCGCGACTCGCGCCTACCGCGAGCCGCACCGCGATTTCCCGGCGGCGTCCCGCCGCCCGTACCAGGAACAGATTCGCGACGTTCGCGCACGCAATGAGCAGCACGAGTCCCACGGCTCCGAAGAGCACCAGCACGGAGCGCCGGATGCCCGGCTTGAGGCGGGTCGCGTTGAGCTCACGCTCCATCGCGCCCCAGTGCTCATCCTTGATCTCCGGGTGAGGGTACGCCCGGTCCACCTGAACGCCGAGCTGCTGCACCGCGGCGTCCGACTGCTGTACCGTGACCCCCGGCTTCCGCCGCGCGATCAGCGTGAAGCTGTGCATCCACGCCTGGTTCACGTCGTCGGCCGGCCGCGAAAGTATGGGAAGCCAGAAGTCCGCCCGCCCCGACAATCCATGGAAGCCACTCGGCCCCACGCCGACGATCGTGTATGGCTGCCCGTCGATATCCAGCACCTTGCCGAGCACGCGAGGATCCGCGTTGTAGCGACGCTTCCAGAAGACGTCCCCCAGCATCACCACCTTGGGGCCGCCAGGGTGAAGATCTTCCTCCGGAAGAAAGTTGCGCCCCAGCGACGGCGTGAGTCCCAGGGTCGGCAGGTAACCCGCATCGGAGAATTCGCCCCAGTCCCGTTCCACCTCACCGTCGCCGCGGATGGTGAACTGATCGTCGGAAAAGAGCGTCAGATTGGAAAAGACCGTCTGGGCGTCCCTGAGTGCCGTGAACTTAGGGTACGACCAGACCATGTCCGCACGCGGCGGTTCGGCGCCACGCGGCGGCACCATGAGGCTCACCTGCATGAGCTGCTCCGGCTCCCGGAAGGGAAGCGGCCGGAGGAGCAGGGCGTCCATCGCGCTGAAAATCGCGGTGTTGGCGCCGATACCGACGGCGAGCGTCAGCGCGGCGACGAGCGTGAACCCAGGAGAGCGGCGGAAGCTCCGAACCGCGAAGCGGAGGTCCTGGCGCACCATGTCGAAGAATCCGAGACCGGCCATGCGACGACTCTCCTCTTTGAGGTACAGCTCGTTGCCGAAGCGTCGCTCGGCGGCGTATCGCGCTTCATCAGCGGGGAGATCGGAGTGAAGGGCAGCGTGCGGTTGCGCGTGCGCCTGCTGCATCTCTTCCAGCGAGAGGTGAAACTGGAATTCCTCGTCGAGCTCGCGCTGGTAGCGCGCGGGCTGGAGCAGTACGAGGAGCCGGTGCCGCAGGCCGTCGATCAGTGACACGGGGCGCGGGGGCTCAGGCGTGCCGCATGACGCGGCTGATGGCGAGCAGCACATTCTCGAAACTCGAGATCTGCTCACCGAGCTGGCGGCGGCCGGCCGCGGAGATGGTGTAGTAGCGCGCCCGCCGTCCGCTCGGCGACTGGCCCCACTTGGACGTCACCCAGCCGCGCTTCTGCAAGCGCTCGAGCGCCGGATACAACGAGCCCTGCTCGACGGTCAACACGGATTCGGACAACCGCTCAATGTGCTGCGCGATCGCGTACCCGTGCATCGGCGCCGGCGTAAGCGCTTGCAGAATCAGCATGTCGAGCGTGCCGCGAAGCAGCTCGCTCTTGGGGCTTGCGGCGGAACGGGGCACCATCGAGCTCCTGGACGGATCGTGTAGAAACCCTACCCATCATGGGTAGAATGTCTGCCTATACGGGGAGGGCGGGCGAAGGTTTCAGGGGCGGACGGGAGGGAAACGGGGAACGGGGAACGGGGAACGGGGAAAGCGCCGCGAAGCTAACGCAGGCTTCCCCCGCTCTCCAATCTACCAGCCTCTCTTGCGGCTTCCAGCCGACGACCAACCGCCACACCTACTTCTTCGCCACCGCTGTCTCGTAAGCTCCCATCAGCCGCTGTACTCTTTCCAGGTGTGCCTGCTCCGCCTTTCTGGCCGCGGCGCCTGCGAGCTTCGGCAGCGCCGTCAGGTCCTGCACCACGGAATCCGCGAGAGCCTGATAGCCGGCGTCGTTGTAACCCACGGTCGCCAGATCCGACTTCATCGCATCCACGAGTCCCATGACCATCGTGGTATGCGCGGCCATCTCGCCGTGCAATGCCGTGGGTTTCGCTGTCAGCGAATCGAGATGCGCGTGCATCGACGCCATCATCGGTTCAGCCTTCATCGGAGCGGAAGGTGGGGCCGGCGTGCTGTCGGGCACCGCGGACATGGACGGCGTCGAATCGGCAGCAACCTTGTCACCCCCCTTGGGCGCGCAAGCCGCGAGCAGGCAGAGGAGCGCGAACGAGGGCCTGATGCGTTTCATGAGAATCCTGAGAGTGAGGAGTAAGGAGTGAGGGGGGATTGAATCCCGCTCCTCACCCGAATCCAATCGGCTGACGGCCTATCGCTTTCCGCTCACATACAATTCGCCCCCGCCCGCCCGAAACTCCGCCGACTTCTGCTCCATCTCCGCCGCGTACTCGCGCACGTCCTGGGTGATCTTCATCGAGCAGAACTTCGGCCCGCACATCGAGCAGAAGTGGGCCACCTTGGCGCCCTCCGCCGGCAACGTCTCGTCATGATAAGCGCGGGCGGTCACCGGATCGAGCGCCAGGTTGAACTGGTCCTCCCAGCGGAAATCAAACCGCGCCTTGGAGAGCGCATCGTCCCACGGGCGCGCGCGCGGATGACCCTTGGCCAGGTCGGCGGCATGCGCGGCGATCTTGTACGCGATCACCCCCGCCTTGACGTCCTCCCGGTTCGGCAGACCGAGGTGCTCCTTCGGCGTGACGTAGCAGAGCATCGCGGTGCCGTACCAGCCGATCATCGCGGCACCGATGGCGCTCGTGATGTGATCGTAGC
>JBDUEA010000402.1:0-2845 GCA_040002695.1 Gemmatimonadota bacterium
TCGGGATCGATGGATTGATGGATGTTGATCCCCACGGTGGCTCCGGCGTACGCCCGCACGAAATCTTCCGTCGTCGGCAACTCTCCGCGGCAATAGTCACGGAGCCCGGTCTTCCGCCAGCCAGGTCCCCAGACCGCCAGGCCGAATTCGACCAGCTCCGCGAGCAGCTGTTCCCGCCGGGGTGTCGCCGCGCCCGCGAAGACGACGTTCGCGCGGAACGGACCACGCGCACGCATCGGTCGATACACAGACGGATCCGCCGCGACAGGCAGAAAACTCGCGCGCGCGCCTTCGATGGCGCCGAGGTGTGCGACGAGATCGGTGCCCGCGGCGAAAAAGTGATCGTAGATGCCGATGGCCGACCGCAGCATGGTCAGTCCGCGCATATCGCCGGGATACCAGTTCACCAGCGTGGTCCCGCGGCGCACTTTGAGTTCCCGCAGCAGGTCGAGCGGCATGCCGGGGTCGCCGATGACCAGGACGAAGTCCGGACGGTTCTGATCGAGCGAGCGCGCAAAACGATTGGTCAGGTCGGCGCGCGTGAGCCGCTCGACCCAAGTCGACTGACCGGGGTCGAAGGTGCCGACGTGACATCCGAGGCGCTCGAGCGCTCGGCGTCGGAGCGTATTGTGGGCGTTGGCGGCGTCATCGAATTGAGCGACGATGAGGGCGCGGGTTCCCGCGTAGGGAGGCATTATCTCGACATTCTAGAACTGCGCGACCGCGGTGGCCGCCGGTTCGTCCCGGAATTGAAGTTCGTAGAGTCGGCGGTACAACCCGGCTCGACCGAAGAGCGCGTCATGGGTGCCCTGATCCACGATCCTTCCTCCTTCGACGACCAGAATCGCATCGGCATGCCGTACTGTGGCCAGTCGGTGGGCGATCACCAGCACCGTCCTGTCCTGCATCAGCCGGTCGATCGCCTGCTGGACCAGCCGTTCGGACTCGTTGTCGAGCGCACTCGTCGCTTCGTCGAGGATCAGGATCGGGGGGTCCTTGAGCAGCGCCCGTGCGATGGCGATCCGCTGACGTTGCCCGCCCGACAACCGGGTACCCCGCTCACCGAGGAGCGTATCGTACCCCTGAGGGAGCGCGGCGATGAACTCCTCCGCATTGGCCGCGCGGGCGGCGTCCTGCACGTCGGCACGCGAAGCATCTGGTCGGCCGTAGGCAATATTGGCGTGCACCGTGTCGTTGAGCAGCACGGTGTCCTGGCTCACGACACCCATCAGGCGCCGCACCGAGTGACGATTGCAGTCGGTGAGCGGCACGCCATCCATCAGGATTCGTCCCTCGGTCGGGTCATTGAATCGGGGGAGCAGGTCAGCGAGCGTAGTCTTCCCGGCTCCTGACGGACCCACGAGCGCCACTACCTGTCCGCGGGTCATCGTGAAGCTGATTTCCTTGAGCACCGGCTCACCGGGATCGTAGGCGAACGAAACGTTCTCGAACACGATATCCCGATCGAAGCGCGCGACCCTGGCATCCGGCGGATCGACTTCGCTTTCCTTCCGGTCCAGCACTTCGAACACCCGTTCCGCTCCGGCGAGGGCAAGGGCCATGATGCTGGGGAACTGAGTGATCGACTTGATCGGGGTCATCATCCGGAGTGCCGCCACCAGGAATACCATCAGGGCCTGCGGGCTGAGCGGCGCGCCGGTAATCGCTGGCTGCGTGCCGGCCCAGATGATGAGGATCAGCACGACCCCGCCGAAGATTTCACTTACCGGGCCGGTGAGCGACGCGAAACGCTGCGTCCGCACGACCTTCTTCCGGTAGCGATCCGCCTGCGCCATGAACCGATCCGTCTCCCGCGCTTCACCACCGTAGGCTCGAATCAGCTTGACGGCTCCCAGCCGCTCCGCCACCGTCGACGTGATTTCCCCCGCCTCCTCGGCGCGTGCCCTGGCATGTCTCCGAAGCCGGCGCTGAAGTGCCCGTACCCCGATCACGAGGCCGGGAACGGTCGCCAGAGTGAGCGCGGTGAGTCTCCAGGAGATCTGGTTCAGCACGACGAGCGTCGTGAGGATGACGATGAGATTCTGGAAGAACGAGGCGAGCGCCGCGCTGACCGCAGTCTTGGCGGCATCAGCGTCGGTGATCAGGCGGCCGATGAGCTGGCCACCGCGCGTGCGCTGGAAATAATTGAGGTCGAGCCGAAGGAGATGGCCGAAGAGCTGGGCTCGAAGGTCCCGCACCAGTCCTTCCTGCACCCGAACGCTGAGCTGGCTCGACGCGTAGCTCATCGCGTTCTTGAGAATCAGCCCCGCGAGGAGGACCACGACGATGCGGCCGGCCGCCTGTCCTGGCGTGGTGTTGACCAGGATCGGCGCCAGCAGCCGGTCCATGAACGCCTCGAGCTTGGTCGATCCGGTGGAGAGCGCCCCGGCGGTGCCGAACAGGTGCCGGAGCAGCGGAATCAGCACCACGATGGTAAATCCGTCGAGCACCGAGGCGATGAATGTGGCGAGCAGGCTTAAGGCGAAGATTCCGCGGTACGGCCGCAGGTAGCCCAGGAGCCGGCGTTCGGTGGTCACCCGGTCCTAGCGCCCCGCGCGCGGCTTGAGGAGTGCGATGGGCAGGATCACCTCTTCGGGTGTGACGCCGCCGTGAAGGAACGCGCCCCGGTATCGGGCCTGGTACTCGCGGAGTTTCGTCGGATAAACGAAGAACCGATCTCCGGTGGCGAGCAGCAGTTTCGTTCCAGGCGTGCGCGGTGGAAGACCAAAGGCGGCGAGATCGTCGACAACGATCGCGGCGTCCCGATCCTGCGTGCGAAGGTCCTCTCCGAACTTGTAGCGCAGATTCGAGGTCGCGTCCCGCTTGGCGTAGATGGTCGCCGGCG
>JBDUEA010000403.1:0-2840 GCA_040002695.1 Gemmatimonadota bacterium
CGCCGCGATTCCGGAATGAAATCCGAATCGTCAGGCAGATGATCAGATCCTCGTCGTCCATTCATTGATGCTGACTCCTTCGGGAGAACCGACTGCTGTGAGTGGCCTCGGTCGCGGTGGGAGCGCCGGGACCGTAAGGCGACGATGGTCCGTGCCTGGCCACGATTCAAAGGCGCTGGGACGTGATGTAGTTCTTAAACCCCCTCGTGACAGACGCAGTTCCGATGGATCGGTGGAATGAGCGTCGGCGGCGGAACCGTCCGGGGGGACCAGCCGTAGGGCGGGATCCGCCGCGGCGAGAAACCGAGTATTGACGGAATCAACTACACATGTAATATTACACCTGTAGAACGTCTTCACCGTCCCTGCCGACCAAGTGAGCCGCACCCATGAGCGAAGCGCACCAACTCACTGAACTCCAGATGTCCATCATGCGGGTGCTCTGGGAACGGGGACAGGCTTCCGTTCTCGAAATCTGCGAAGCATTGCGGGAAGAGCGAGCACTGGCGCAGACCACGGTGGCGACGCTGCTCAGCCGGCTGGAACGGCGCGGCGTGATCGGCCACCACACGCGCGCTCGACAGTTCGTCTACTACGCGACGGTCACCGAGTCCGATGTACGGCGCTCCATGGTCAGCGAGTTGACGGAGCGACTCTTCGACGGTGACGTGACCGCGCTCATGTCCCACCTTCTCACCGCTCGCGATATGAGTCCCGGCGACTTGGCACGGGTGCGCGAGTTGATCGAAAATCACGAATCCGCAGAGGGAAACCATGACAAGCGCTGAGCTCCTTCGTCGCGCGGTAGAGGCGGCGCCGGTCGGTCTCTCCTGGCTGCTGACGTACGCGGTGCATAGCACGCTCCTGCTCGGGGCCGCATGGCTGGTCACCCGTCGGATGATTGAATCACATGCGGTGCGTGAGGTGGTCTGGAAAGCCGCGCTGCTCGGAAGCGTGGTGACTGCAACGCTTCAGGTCAGCATGGGGATCATCCCCGTGACCGGAAGCGTTGCGCTTGCGGGGATCCCCAGGTCGACGTTCGTCGGGACGAAGGACGTCGCAGTTCCGCTGGGCGTCAGCAACGCAACGAGGCCTCTGTCCAGTGTGCAGACGCCCGAGAGCGGCACTCCGACCGTGACCGCCGCAGCAGGATCGGCTGCACCGTTTTTTCCGCTCTCGGTCTCGGAAGGGACCAGCCCGGCGACTAGGAACGAGGCGGCTTCGCCGAATGGCGGCCAGCCGTCGGAGCGCTTGCCGACCGCAACGCTCGGATTCTTCGTCTGGTGCGGGCTCGCCGCCCTTCTCCTCGCCGGGTTCCTGCTGCGCCGAGTCCAGCTTTCCGCTCGCCTCGGCCGGCGGGAGAGCGTTCGAGCAGGCCGGCTGGCTGAGTTGCTGGCAGCACTCCGTCGAGCGGCGGGTATTCGCCGTCCGATCCGCCTCACGATGGCCCCAGGGCTCTCGAGTCCCGTCGCCCTCGGTAGCAGCGAGATCTGCGTGCCCGACGCTGCTGTCACCGAGCTCGAAGCGGATCAGCAGCGGAGCATGCTGGCCCATGAGCTGGCGCACCTCGACCGGCTCGACCCGCACTGGCTGACCCTGGCCTGTCTGCTCGAGCGCGCGTTCTTCTTTCAGCCTCTCAATCATGTCGCGCGGCGCCACATGCAGGACGCCGCCGAGTTTCTGTGTGACGACTGGGCCGTCCGGCGTACGGGTTCGGGACTGACGCTCGCCAAGTGTCTGGTGAAGGTCGCGGAGTGGCTCGACGCCACTCCACATGCGGTGCCGCTCTCCGGCATCGCGGAGCAACGTTCGCAGCTGGTTTCGCGCATCCACCGCCTCATCGAGAACCGCGCCATGATCACGCAACCGAAACGCCCCTGGCTGTTGCCGCTCGCCGCCGTCCTTCTCGTCGCTACCGTCGCGGCGGCGCCCGGCGTCACCACGCAACCGCGCACTCCTGCTTCGCGGGATAGTCTGGAATTGAGCTCGCTTCCCCAGGCGGCGGTTGTCGACACGCCTCCGGCGGCCACCGACTCCAGTAACCTCAGTGATCTCGACGGAACGACGATGCGGTCGAACCTCCGTCACATCGAGAGCCGCCTTACCCGGATGCGCATGCTCACCGCCGAGCGGATGGCCACCCGGTACGCGACCCGGGCCCCGATCGCGCCGATGGCGGTGGCCGCTCCGTCCATGCCCCGGTACGGACGGCCGCCGATGCCCGCCATTGCGCCGATTGCTCCGCGTGCGCTCACGATGTCGCCGGTACTGGCGCCGGGGATGCCCGCGAGCGCCAGGCGTTCGCTCGAGTTGCTGGCCGAAACCCGCGGTGGCCGTGGGCATGACACGACCGGGGTTGCGGTTCCAGCGCTGATCGCAGCGCTCAGAGATCCCGAAGTCAACGTCCGCCGCGCGGCGGCACAGTCACTGGGAAATCTAGAGGATCCCCGCGCGGTTCCCGGCCTCATCGAGGCGCTCCACGATTCGGATATTGAAGTGAAGAAGGACGCCGCCGAGGCGCTCGGAAATCTGGGTGACCGTCGCGCTGTGGATGGCCTCTCAGCGACTCTCAAGGACGCCTCGGCGGAGGTGCGCGAGGCCGCGGCCAGTGCGCTGGGAGAACTTCAGGATGCGCGCTCGGCGGATGCATTGTCAGGCGCGTTGCGCGACACCTCGGCCGCGGTTCGGCGGAGTGCGGCGTCCGCGCTGAGCCAGATGAAGGATCCCCGTGCGGTGGAGCCGCTCATCGCGGCACTCAAGGATGCGGATCCTGAGGTGCGCCAGATGTCGGCGAACAGCCTCGGTGAGCTCGCGGACAAGCGCGCCGTGCGGCCGCTCGC
>JBDUEA010000404.1:0-2838 GCA_040002695.1 Gemmatimonadota bacterium
CCTTCACTCGGAAGAAAAATGTCTCGCCGCCTTGCGGTGTCCGTCCTTTTGTTGCTTCCCGTCGTCCTTCATGCGCAGGTCGGCGATTCGTCAGCGTTCCGGAGTCTCGAGTTGCCGGCGCCGAACGACGTCCGCACCGGGAGTGGGCGCCCGGGCGCGCATTACTGGCAGCAGCGAGCCGATTACCATATTGACGCGACCCTCGATACCACGACTCAGCAGATCACCGGCCGTGAGACGATTCACTACGTGAATCATTCGCCCGATGCGCTGCCGTATGTCTGGATGTTTCTCGAACAGAACATGTGCGCGCCGAACAGCATCACCAATCAGCTCGATCAGCCAGCCCTGGTCTTCCTCGGCTCGGTCTTCGATTTCTCGTGCAAGGGATTCGCCGGGGGGCTCACGCTCGAGCACCTGCAGAGCCAGGGCCACGACCTCTTCACCGCGCCGTACGGAACCACAATGCGGGTGGACCTTCCCGCACCGCTGGCTCCGGGTGCGGCGATCGATTTTGATATCGCCTGGCACTTCCGCGTCCCCGAATATGGTGGCGGGCGCATGGGACGTGACGGCTCACTGTACGAGATCGCGCAGTGGTATCCACGGATGGTAGTCTACGATGATGTGCGGGGCTGGAATCACGAGCCCTATATCGGAGGCGGAGAGTTCTATCTGGAATACGGACACTTCGACGTTTCCCTGACGCTTCCCGCTGGATATCTCGTCGCCGCCACGGGCCAGCTCCAGAATCCGCTGCAGGTCCTCACCGCGAACGAGCGTGCCCGGCTCGCGCGCGCCGTTGTCTCCGAGACCCCCGTCGCCATCATCAGCAAAGAGGAGGCGGGCAATGCGAGCCGGACCCGGCCCGCATCCACCGGCTCCCTGACCTGGAAATTCAGCGCGGACAGTGTGCGCGACTTCGCCTTTGCAGCGGGGCCGAACCTCCGCTGGGATGCCGTAGGCTACAAGGGGATCCGGATCGAGACGATGTACCGGCCCGCGGCGGAACGCTGGGAGGAGTCGATCAAGATTGCCCGCGCGGCGATCGCCTATTTCAGCGAACAGTGGTACCCCTACCCTTACAGCCACGCGACGACCGTGGAGGGCCCGATCGAGGGAATGGAGTATCCCATGCTCACGTTCGTGCCCAACAGTCCGGCACGAGAGGATCTCCAGTGGGTGGTCTCCCACGAATTCGGCCACGAGTGGTTTCCCATGGTCGTGGGCTCCAACGAGCGGCTCTATCCCTGGATGGACGAGGGCTTCAACACTTTCATCGACCTGGGCGGCGCGGCAAAATATTTTCCGGGCACTCCGTACGGCGACTCGATCGAGTCGCATCCGCTGCATCTCTACGCCGATCATTCGAAACCCGGCGAAGAACAGCCGATGATCACGATACCCGTGGGGTCACGCGATCTCTTCTGGACCGCGTACCAGAAGCCCGCCCTCATGTTGCAGCTGCTCCGCACCGAAGTGCTCGGCAAGGAACGCTTCGATCCCGCCTTCCGGAGCTACATCCGGGCCTGGGCGTACAAACATCCCACGCCTGCTGATTTCTTTCGCGCCATGCGCGACGAATCCGGCATGGAGCTCGACTGGTACTGGAGAGAGTGGGTAATGACCACCGCCCGGCTCGACCAGGCGGTCGACTCGGTCGGCCCTCGCCAGGGCGGAGGGAGCAACGTCTACCTCTCGAACCGGGGCCAGATGGTCATGCCGCTGCAACTCCGTCTTACCTACGGAGATGGTTCGAGTGAAATGGTGGCCCTTCCGGTCGAGATGTGGAATCTGGGTGGGCACTTCACCTATCATGTGAAATCCGATCGCCCGGTCACCCGGGCAGATGTGGATCCCCGGGCTGTGCTACCGGACATCAATCGGGCGAACAACGTGTGGGGTCATTAGCAGGTCACGGACGAGAATCACGAGGTGTCGCGCAAACTGATCCGTCTGGCCGTGCTGATCCTCATTGCGGCTGCAGTGGCGCTGCTCAGCCGGAATGGAGTCACGAATACTCGGCTCGTACCGGCGCCTGGTCCACCGCCCGTGGCCGTCAGTCCGGACGAGCCGGGTGGCGCCAGTGGAACGACGACCAACCATGGCCGTGGATTCCGAACCACCGAACTGCTGGCCGAGCATTTCAGGAAGCATGGGGCGGAGTTCGGGAGGATCAGCTCGGCGGAGTACCTGCTCGAGGCTCAGGCGTTGCGGGACCGTCCCGCGAGCGGTGGTGTGCTCGAACTCGCGCGCGGCGACGGAACGATCACCCGGTTCGACCAAGGGAGCGGCGCATTCATCGCTTTTGACGCCGATGGCACGATCCGCACATTTTTCAAGCCCAACGATGGCGAGGCATACTTCCGGCGCCAGGGGCGGCGCGCCGGTCAATAGGAGCGCAGGAGATGACGGGAGGACACACGAGATGAGCGAACCTGCGGTGGACCCGGTCCGCGACCTGCTGCGGCGGCAGGGCGCGCCTTATTCCGTGATCGCGAATGGACTCCGAGGCCTGGTTGAGAACTGGGAGCGCGTCGTCAGCATGGTGCTCGACGGCTACCCACTGACGCTGGATGATTATCTCAATGACATGGATGGCCGGCAGCTGCTCGAAAACGCTCTCGACGTGACTCCTGACGAGGTGCGGGAAAGCGTGATCAGTCGAGTGCGGGATGCCGACATGCGGATCCGCATGTCCCTGGTCCCCGCCGGCCGTTGCCTGTGGGGTCGGATCGTCGCAGAAGACGAAGGATGGAGAGAGGATCGCAACTGGTGGTACTTCGAACGCCCGAGAGCGCCGGGCCCGACGCTGGCGGAGGAGTTGGGCTGAGAGAA
>JBDUEA010000405.1:0-2817 GCA_040002695.1 Gemmatimonadota bacterium
GGTGAATTGTTGGAAAGAATTACCACGAAGGACACCAACGGATTGCCCCCGCGGTAATATGTTAAAGAGTCGCCACTGAGGCACGGAGGATTCACGCTCTTCATGGAGGCCTGATGCACTTCCGGACAGCCGGACCCGCTTTCCTTATATATGTGCTCGCGACGACCCCGGCGATTCGTGCGCAGCAGCCCTCCCTCGATGCCCAGATCGACCGGCAGCTCCCCACGCTCGTCACGACCTACAAGGCACTGCACGCCGCTCCCGAATTGTCCCATCAGGAAGCCCGGACCTCCGCACTCCTCGCGGCAGAGCTTCGGTCCCTGGGCTTCACCGTGACCGAGCACGTCGGTCGCTACCCGACGCCGGGGCTCGTGGGCTACGGCGTCGTCGCGGTGCTTCGTAATGGCGCCGGCCCGACCGTCCTGGTCCGGACCGATCTCGATGCCCTTCCCGTCGAGGAAAAGACCGGCCTGGCCTACGCCAGTCAGGTGCGGGAAAAGAACGACGCCGGAGTCGATTCGCCGGTCATGCACGCGTGCGGCCATGACATTCACATCACCTCGCTGATCGGCACCGCGCGGATGCTGACGCAGCTCAAGGGCCAGTGGCATGGGACGCTGGTGCTCATCGGGCAGCCGGCCGAAGAGACGATCGACGGCGCCAGGGCGATGCTGGCGGACAGCCTGTACACGCGGTTTCCAAAACCCGACTTCGCGATCGCGCTTCACGATACGGGAGACCTGCCGACAGGAAAGGTCTCGTACACCTCCGGCTACGCGCTCGCCAGCTCGACGTCCGTGGATATCCTGGTCCGCGGCATCGGGGGCCACGGCGCGCGGCCCGAGAAATCGAAAGATCCCGTCGTGCTCTCCGCGCAGATTATCCTCGCGCTGCAGACCATCGTGAGCCGGGAGATTGCGCCGCTCGACGCCGCGGTCGTCACGGTGGGTACTATCCATGGCGGGACCAAGCGCAACATCATCCCGGATGAGGTACTGCTGCAGCTAACTGTCCGGGCATACAAGGAGGAGGTCCGGCAGCATCTGCTCTCCTCGATCGCACGCATCGCCAGAGGTACCGCGATTGCGGCAGGAATTCCCGATGAACGCGCACCGGTCGTGACCGTGAGTGCCACCGAGATTGCGCCGGCGACCTACAATGATCCTGCGCTGAGCGAGCGCATGGCCGCGACGTTCATCAGCGCCCTTGGCGCGGGCAACGTGATCAAGGCCGACCCGGTAATGGGCAGCGAAGACTTCGGCAATTTCGGTCTCGAGGGACACCAGATCCCCACGTTCATGTTTTTCGTCGGCGCCACGGCGCCCGAGTTGCTGGAGGAGAGTGCCAGGACCGGCGTTCCCGTCCCCAACCTCCATTCCGCACTGTTCGCGCCCGTGCCCGCCACCACGATCCGCACGGGAATCAAGGCGATGACGTCCGCCGTGCTGGAGCTGATGAAGCGGTGAGCGGTAAGGGGTGAGCGGTTAGCAGGAACTCGGAGCGGGCATTGGATCCATTCAACTTTCAACTCACCACTTCAGCCCTCACTCAACTCTCTCCCGATCTCCCATGTGTACGGTCTACGTCGTCGAGCTCGATCGGGAAGTTCTCAAGGAGCGGAAGTTCGTGCGAGAGAACCCGCGGCGGCACGCGGATAAACCCTGTCTCTATGTGGGATCCACCTGCCTCAAGGCCGCCGAGCGTTTCGAGAACCACATGCGCGGTCACAAGGGAAATCCGTTCGTCTATCGCTACGGGGTGCGGCTCCGGCCGGAGTTCACCAAGCAGTACCCAAAACTCACTCGCGACGAGGCAGAGCTGACCGAGCGGGAACTGGCGCTCGAGCTGCGCGCGAAGGGATATGGAGTGTGGTTCAATGTGTAGAGAGGGCAGAGAAGACGGAGAGAATCGACCGGTGGGCGGCCGGAGGATATCGTGACCGAGCCGGGCACATCGCAGATAATCCCGGCGGCGGGCTTGCTCTTCGACATGGACGGAGTCCTCGTGGACTCACGCGCCGTAGTCGAGCGGACCTGGCGGCGCTGGGGAGCGCTGCACAGACTGGATCCGGAGCCGCTGATCCGGGTCGCGCACGGGCGCCGCACCCGAGAGACGCTGCGCGACATGGTCCCGCAACTTGCCACCGACGAGGAAGTGGCCTGGCTCGACGGCGCGGAACTCGTCGACGACGAGCCGATACCGGCACTGCCCGGCGCCACCGAGTTGCTTTCGACGTTGCCAAAGGAGCGCTGGGCGATCGTCACGTCGGCGGGCCGAGAGCTGGCGCGACGCCGTCTCGCATCCGCCGGGCTTCCGATACCGCGTATCATGGTGACGAGCGATGAAGTGCGAACCGGCAAGCCGGCACCCGATGGCTATCTGATGGCTGCTGCCGCGCTCGGCGAAGCGCCGTGGTCCTGCGTCGTCTTCGAAGATGCACCTCCAGGCATCCGGGCCGGTCGGGCCGCGGGAGCGACGGTCATCGGCCTGCGTACGACGTATCCGGCCTCCGACCTCGGCGAGGCCAACCTGCTCATCGCGAACCTGGCGGAGGTGCGGGTTCGCGTAGATGAAGAGATGCTGGAGGTGGAGATTGTCGGCGGAAAGCGGTGAGGGGTGAGCGGGTGAGCGAAGGAAATGTTCGACCTGAGTTGCAGAACTTACGACTTGCGGACCTTGAGATTGCCACGTCGCGCGCATCCCCTAAAGGACTCGGTCGCGCGCGCTCCTCGCAATGACAGAACCGGTGGGCGACCTTCGCAATGCCGTTCCCCGTTCCCCGTTCCCCGTTCCCCGTTCCCCGTTCCCCGTTCCCCG
>JBDUEA010000406.1:0-2802 GCA_040002695.1 Gemmatimonadota bacterium
CGCGCCGATCACGACGGCAGAATGCGCGCGCTCAATCTCCTCGGCGCGATCGCCTTCGAGCACGGCCAGCTCGACGCGGCGGAGCGGGCGTTCAGCGGCGCGCTCGACCTCGCGCGGGAGCTGGCCGACACGCTCATGAGCGCGCACGCCTCCAACAACCTGGCGTCGGTCGCGCATCTGCGGACGGAGCCGGAGATGGCGCTCACGCTCTACCGCTCCGCCCTCACCAGTTTTCTTCGCGTCGGTGACCGGCACGGCACGGCCCGCACCTACCACAATCTGGCGCTGGCGTTTCGGACCCTGGCCGAGTGGGATGACGCGGAAGGGGCGGCGCTCGAGGCCGTGCGGCACGCCGAGCAGATCGGCGATGCCTCGCTGCTCGCGCTCACCATGATGGGACGGGCCGAAATCCGGATCGACCGCGGTGAAATCGCGCTGGCGCGGCAGGAGCTCGAGCGCGTGGGTCGTCTGCTCGGGCAGGCCGGCGATCCGATCGGCGATGCGGAGCTCTGCCGGCTGCGCGCGCGGTGCGCGCTCGAGGAAGGGGACTACGCGCGGGCCCTGGCCGATGCCGACGAAGGCCGCCGCATCGCGATGGCGTTCGACAGCGCTCAGCTGCAAGCGGAGTGCTCGGCCCTGTCCGCGCGGGCACTGCGAGCGCTGGATCGTCCGCTGTCGGCCGAACGACGTGCGGAAGCGGTCGCCATCTTCCAGCGCCTGGGCGCTACCCGTTTCCTGGAAGAGCTCGACCGCATCTTCCCCGCCTGAGTCTCCCCCGCAGTAACCGCAGGCCGTCGGATGCCCGCCAGAATAGTCCCGCCACCGACCTGCCGGTGCGGTTTCGCACCCCTCCCATGTCTTCCGGGTATAACCGGGTCACTCGACTACTGGGCGGAACCGCTCCATGCTCGGCACTTCGAACACCCGCTGGCGACTGGCTGCCGTACTGGGGACCCTCCTGCTCGCCGGGGGCTGCACGGATGCCGTGGCGCCAGGCATTCGTCCGGCCCTCAAGTCCGCAAAGCACCTTTCCATCAATTCGTCGTCACCGACGATCCTGCAGCTGGACCCTGGCGCGCCGCCCCTTTTCAACAATGGGGTGAGTTTTTGGGCCAAGGTGGGGGCTCAGCGCAGCGGCAAGATCTATTTCCAGAAGAAGAGTGGTGGACCGGGAAAGGTCTACGCCGAGCTGCAAGTGGACGGAAACAGCCTCCGCGCACGTCCGGATGGCACGCCCTTCGTCGCCGGGGATTCGGTCCTCATTACGATGACGGTGCTGTCGATGACCGACATCCTCTTCGAATTTGCCCCGAGTGGTCTCACCTTCAATTCGACCAATCCCGCAACACTCGTCCTGGATTATTCCGGGGCCGGCGCCGACCTCAACAAGGACGGCGTCGTCGACGATGAAGACCAGGCGATCGAGCAGCAGCTGGGTATCTACCGGCAGGCGACGCCCGGCGCGCCCTTCGTGCGGATCATGTCGATCCGATCGATGACCAAGAAAAAACTCATGGCCGACGTCGGGGGATTCAGCCGCTACGCGATCGCGTACTGAGGTGAGTATGGAAACCCAGCAAATCAATTCCGCACCCGCTGATCAGGCAGCGATCCTGCGGGACCTTGTGGCCAGTGGACGCTTCACCGATGCACTCACCTGGCGGCGCGGCCCCGAGGCGGGCAATCGTCCGGAGCCTGAAGTTGAGCTCCTCTCCGCCATGGCGGCGATGCGCCTCGGCGAGCTCGATTTTTCCATTTCCCTTGCGGCCACCGCGCACGAATGTTTTCGGTTCCGGGGCGATCAGGCCGGGCGCATGCGCTCGCTCAACATGCTTGGCGCGGCCGCGTTCGAGCATGGCCGGATGGAAGAAGCCGAGCGGTGTTTCCGGGAGACCCTCGAGCTCGCCCGGAGCCTCGATGACACCCTTATGATTGCGCGGGCCGCGAACAATCTGGCCTCAGTGGCTCACCTGCGCGGGGACAACGAAGGGGCCCAGGCGCTCTACCGCACCGCGCTGCTGCACTACCAGCAAACGGGCGACGAGCGCGGCATCATCGAGAGCTACCACAATCTCTGCCTCGCCTTCCGCGGCCGCGGCCTGTGGGACGAGTCCGAATCGATGGGTCACGAGGCGGTCACGCGAGCCGAGGCGCTGGCGGAGCCATCGCTGCTCGGCCTCACACTGATGGGGCTCGCGGAGTTGCACCTGGAAAGCGGCAAGATCCGGCTCGCCGAGCGGGAGCTCGATCGGGCTCAGCAATATGCGACCCGCGGATGTGACGAGATCGGGCTTGCGGAAATAGGGCGGATTCGTGCCCGGCTGGCGATCATGGACGATGATCTGGTGACCGCGCTCAGGGAGGCCGACGCGGCATCACAGGCCGCGCGTAGGCTCGGGTGCGCGCTGGTCGAGGGGGAGGCCGCCGCGGTCGGCGCGCAGGCGCTTCGGCGGCTCCAGCGCTCCGAGGACGCGCTTCGCCGTCGGGAAGAGGCGCGGGTCATCTTCGCGCGAATGGGCGCCTCGCGGGCGCTGCAGGTACTGGAAGAGAGCTGGACCGAGCCGGCCGAGATCGAAGGCAAAACCGTCGGGCATTGAAGTGGGAGTCTTTGAGCGCACGCCCTGCCGGCTGCAACTCCGGCAGGATTCAGCGCGCGCCCCACTCCCAGAGACCGAAAGACACTTTCTTGTCGATCGGCTCGCCCGCCAGCTTGAGTATCAGCGTTATCTGACCGCGATGATGCGCCTCATGCGCGATGAGATAGCCGATGAAGGCGGTGGCGTGAGGCTTGAATCCCTTGAT
>JBDUEA010000407.1:0-2793 GCA_040002695.1 Gemmatimonadota bacterium
CGCGACATCGGGGCTGAGGCGGAAGCGAACGTAGTTGGTCTTCCCCGGCGCGAGCTTGCTGAGCGGCGGCTTTTTGAAAGTGACCACCACTTCTGTCGCGGTTACCGCGAGACATTTGCCGGCGCGGATGAAAAAGGGCACCCCTTCCCAGCGCCACGAATCAATGAAGAGCCGGACCGCGGCGTACGTCTCGACGGTGGAATCCGGCGCCACACCCGCCTCGGAGCGGTATCCGCGAAATTGTCCGCGCACCAGGTCGGTGGCGCTCAGCGGACGGATGGTTCGGAAGATCTTCGACTGCTCGTCGCGGATGGATTCGTGCGACGAGAGTGCCGGTGGCTCCATCGCGAGAAATCCCACCACCTGCAGCAGGTGATTCTGGATGACATCGCGAATCGCGCCGGCCTCCTCGTAAAAGCGCCCTCGACCCTCTACGCCGAACCGTTCCGCCATCGTGATCTGGACACTCTCGATGTAGTGATTATTCCAGACCGGTTCGAGGAAACTGTTGGCGAACCGCACGACGAGCAGATTCTGCACCGATTCCTTGCCCAGGAAGTGATCGATCCGGAAAATGCTCGTCTCGTCGAAGACCTTGTGCAGCGTGGCGTTGAGCGCCTGCGCCGAGGCGAGATCTCGCCCGAACGGCTTCTCGACCACGATGCGGTCGCCCATCGTGTCCACGACCTCGCCGATTCCGGTGGCCACGGTCTCGAACATGTCGGGTGGTATCGCGAGATAATACAGTGGATGGGTTGCGTCGCCGAGCGCCGTATTCAATGCCGCATAGGTTTCCGGCTTGCTGTAGTCGCCATCGACGGAGACCAGGCGGGAGCAGAGCTTGTCCATCGCCGCACGGTCGACGGCGCCCTGGTGCTCGATGCTATCCCGGGCCCGGGCGCAGAGCTGTTCCGTGCTCCATCCGGACCGCGCCACGCCAATCACCGGCATGTCGAGTTGTCCATTGCGGGTGAGGGCGAGCAGCGCGGGAAAGATTTTTTTGTAGGCGAGGTCTCCGGAGGCCCCGAAGAAAACGAATGCATCGGAGCGCTGGGTCACTTCCCCGCCCCTTTCTCCAGATGACCACCGAATCCGAACCGCATCGCCGAGAGCATGCGATTCTGGAATTCGGCGCCGCCCTGTGAGCTGAAGCGCTCGAGCAGCGCGGCGGAAAGCACATGCGCGGGGACTCCCTCATCGATCGCGGCGTCGAGTGTCCAGCGGCCCTCGCCCGAATCGGATACCCGTCCCTCGAACTTCTCGAGTCCGGGATCCCGGGCGAGCGCAGCGGCCGTGAGATCGAGCAGCCAGGAAGCGATCACACTTCCGCGGCGCCACACTTCGCTGACGGCGGCGAGATCGAAATCGTACTGGTAGAACTCCGGATTCCGAAGCGGCGTCGTCTCGGCGTCAGACTCCCGCTCGTGCTTTCCCGCGTTCGCGTGTTTGAGAATATTCAGCCCCTCGGCGTACGCGGCCATCATGCCGTACTCAATCCCGTTGTGCACCATCTTCACGAAATGCCCGGCTCCGTTCGGACCGCAGTGGAGATAACCCTGCTCGGCGGTCCCGCCCAGCGTTTCGCGGCCGGGCGTCCGCGCCAGTGAACCTGCACCCGGCGCCAGCGAGGCGAAGACCGGTTCGAGATGCCTGACGATGCTCTCTTCCCCCCCAATCATGAGGCAAAATCCCCGGTCGAGACCGAACACGCCCCCACTGGTACCGCAATCGACGTAGTGCACGCCGAGCGTGGTGAGGCGCTGCGAGCGGGCGATGTCGTCCCGGTAGTATGAATTCCCGCCGTCGATGACGATGTCGCCTCGCTCCAGATGCGGCAGGAGATCATTCAGGGCGCCGTCAACCGCCGCCGCCGGCACCATCAGCCAGACAACGCGGGGTTGCTGCAGCAGGCTGGCAAAATCCGCCAGCGATCCCGCGGCGGTCGCCCCTTCACTGGCCAGCGCCTTCACCGAGTCGGCCGAAACGTCGTGGACCACGCATTGATGGCCGGCGCGCATGAGGCGTCGAACCAGATTCGCGCCCATCCGACCGAGCCCGATCATTCCAACCTGCATGTAACGCCTCCCCTGGCGAATGAAGCGGCTGACGGTGTCAGGTCCAACCCGGCCTGGGGAACCCCGACCCCACGGATTCCCTTCAGGCCGCCGGAATCTAGTTGCCCCGGTTGTGGAAGCATTATTCCGGAGCCAAGCCCCTTCCACGCCTTCGACGCCACGAGAACTGGCTGCTCGCGACGCAACAGGTCGGCCCGGCTTGCAGTCGTGCGATCGGCTGGTGGAACAAGAGAATACCCGGCGCGACGCGAAGGGTCCCGCAGGACCCTCGGCAGCTCGGCGATACGCCAGGAAGGAGACGATGCCCAGACTGTGACCGGATACCCCGGCTCCGGCCGGTCCCCGGAAACCCGGAGCGCAGAGAGGGTGGGAAGTGCGGAGAGTGCTACTAGGCGCGAGCGTCCATGGTTGCGGCCTGGAGCTCGGCGATGAGCGTGTTCACCTCGATGCCGTTTGCCCGGGCTACGACGTCCAGCGTATTCGATCCGCCACAACAGAGATCGAGTCCTCGCTTACCGAACACCGCCCGAGCGCCCGGGTGACGCTCTGCGATCGCGGCGAGTGTCGCGTCCGGCACGATCCCCGTTTCTCGAAATGAAACGATCCATTCAGTGGGACCGACCATTCTCGCCTCGCGCGAGAAGCCGCGTCGCTGCATCACCGGATAGAGCGGCAACGGTTCGAACGGGGCGATGAGTTCCAGAACGCCGTTCGAAGG
>JBDUEA010000408.1:0-2786 GCA_040002695.1 Gemmatimonadota bacterium
GAATGCCGTCGATCGGTCCGCGGAGCCAGACTTCGGGAATGGATTCTGCCATGGCAATTCCAGGTATGCAGAGTGGCGCTGATTCTAAGTGAAAGGTCGACGCCGGACTCAGGCGAGACTCAGCACCGTGTCGGCATCGTGAATGGTGAGCACGGCGATCTTCCAGCCATCCCCCGTCCTTCGAAACGTATAAGTCGCACCGAACCGCTCCAGTTCAGAGCCGTCGGCTTTGAAGCGGAGCACCCGCGTACTCAGAATGGCCACGTCCTCGCTCAGCTGCCGGGCGGAGGTGGATTCGGGAACGCTCCGGACGAAGCCCCGAGCGCGCAAGGCGGTCATCATCCAGCCAAAGAATCCGCGAACTTCATCGGAACTCGCGCAGACCATGACTCCCTGTGACGATATCGCCGCGCAGGGCAGGTGACAGAATTCCACGACCGCTTCCGGATCCAGCGCCTGGAAGGCATCGAAGTAGGCGGTGTACTCCGCACGGACGTCGTCGAGGGCGCTGGGCATGCCTGACTACGACTGCTTCCGGGCGGTGACTTCAATTTCGATCCGCATGCGCGGATCCGCGAGACCGGCCGAGATCATCATGGCGGCCGGGCGCACATCGCCAAAATATTTCCGCAGCACCGGCCAGCACCGTTCGAACTCGGCGGCCTTCGGCAGCACGTAGACGACACGTACCACGTCGCGCATGGACGCGCCTGCCTGCTTCAGTGCGGAGTCGATGTTCTTGAGACACTGCTCTGTCTGCTCGAGCAGATCCTCCGAAATGGACATCGCCGCGTAGTCGAATCCCGTGGTGCCGGAAACGAAGACCCAGTCTCCGTCCACCACAGCACGGGAATAGCCGATCTGCTCTTCGAAGGTCGAGCCTGAGCTTATGAGAGTCCGGGTCATGGGTGCTGGTCGAGAAGGTGGCGGGAGGTGTGGAGCCGGCGTCCATCGGACGATGCTCCCCGGGGCGAGTAAGCTGCCGAGGCCGGGCGCTATCGGCAAGCGGCCGCGACAGGGTCATCCCCTGCCGCGGCGCTCCGGTCGATACTATGAGTCGCAGCCAACAAACTATTCGTTCCGGTGCGTCACCCGCGCTGCGTGCTTCCGGCTTATGCTCCGATCGCGGTGGCGGTGCGATAACGCTCCGCCGGCTGCGTGCGTGAGAGCCCCGGTCTCAGCGCCTGGCGCTGCGCGTCGTAGGCGTCCCACGCGGTAGAATCGGGAAGGGACGGAATGGTGACGAACTCACCCAGATCGAGGCCGGAGAGGGCGGCGTCGACCATGTCCTCGACCCCCATCACCCAGTCTGCGGGAAGATTGCTGACCGGAAAACCCGCCTTGTCCCAGAGTTCGGTGTCGGTCGCCCCGGGAAGCACGGCCTGCACTCGCACGCCTTTTTCCGCCAGCTCATTGCGCAGGGACTGACTCAAGGCGAGGACGAACGCCTTGCTGCCGGCGTAGACGCCGTTGAGAAGCTCCGGGATAATGGCGACGATGGAGGCGATGTTGATCAGCGTGCCACTGCCGCGGGCCACGAATGCCGGAACGGCTGCGTAGGTGAGGCGGGTGAATGCCGTGATGTTGAGGGTGATCAAGGCCTCCATCTGATTCACGTCCGAGCCCAGAAGAGGTGCCGTGGCTCCGACGCCCGCGTTGTTCACCAGCACGGTGATCGAGGCATTGGTGCTGAGTTCGGCTTCCACGGCCGCGACACCTTTTGCCGTCGCGAAGTCGGCGGCGAGGATTTCGACCGATCGGCCGGTCTCGCGTCTCAGGCGCTTCGCGAGGGTTTCCAGGCGCTCGCGATTGCGGGCCACCAGGATCAGGTCGTAGCCGCGGTGAGCAAGACGGTCTGCGTAGACGGCACCGATGCCGGAGGAGGCGCCGGTGACGAGGGCGGTACCGAGTGAAGTTGAAGCGGTCATGTCGATCTCCCTGGGTTTGACGTAATGGGCATATGCCCCTATTGTGATAACAAAAGAGCCGGTCCCTCAGCCCTTGAGCGTTGCCAGCCGCTCGTTGTGCGCGACCCGTAGCAGCGTGGCGCGGAGTCGAGCGGCTTCCGCGGCGCCGAACACCTCGTGGAAACGGTCCTGGGCGATCTGCCAGCGCAGGACTCCCGCCTTGAGTGCGGCCCTTCCCTTCGTGGTCAGCACCACGTGCCGGCGGCGCCGGTCTTCTTCGCTTGCCTCGAGGGCCACCAGGCCGTCCCGCTCGAGCGGCCGCAGGTTATGACCGAGCGAAGAACGATCGGTGACCAGGGCTTCGGCGAGCTCGACCATGGAAGGTGGGCCATCGGTGAAGGACGCCAGTTCCGCAAGTATCGCGAACTGCGTTGAGCGCAGTCCGGTGGGCGCGAGCGCGTCGTCGTACAACTGGCTCAGCCGGCGCGAAGCCTTCCGCATGGCCGTGGCGATGCACGGACTGCCGGCAGGCACGTTCGCATCAGACGCGGGCTTCGTCATGCCGTCATAATTAAGGCATATGCCCCTATTGCGCAAGGTGCGCTCATCTGCCACGCCCCATTTCCGATTCTACGCCTCCGCCTCCGCCTGGGCATGGTAGACCAGATGAAGCGAATCGAAGAGCGCACGCCCCGCCGAGCTTACCTGCTCCACCGCCCGGTCGAAGGCCTCCCGGTTCGCCTTCGACGGCTCCCTGAATCCACTGATTTTCCTCACGTACTGCAGCGCTGCATCACGCAGCTCCGCATCGGTGGGCGCATGATCAGGATGGCGGAGGCGTTTGATGTTTCGGCACATGGGGGACACTGAGTGATGAGT
>JBDUEA010000409.1:0-2779 GCA_040002695.1 Gemmatimonadota bacterium
TTGGTTTAGGAAATCTCGCAGCCTTGTTTCTGCGCCATCTGCGGATATTGAACGGACCATGACGAGAATCAGCCAGCCCGAATGGGCGATCCTCAGCGGACTGCTGGACCAGGCGCTCGAACTTCCGGCCGGGCCGCGCGCCGCGTGGCTCGCAGAGCAGCGGATCCAGCAGCCGGTGATTATCGCGCAACTCGAGCGGCTCCTGAATCTCGAAGCCGTGCTCGATCGCGATGACTTCCTCGGTGCCGGGCAGGCTCCGCTTCCTCCCTCTACCTCCACCCTCGCCGGTACCACGCTTGGCGCCTACCTGCTCGAGCGACCGCTGGGTCAGGGCGGGATGGGCTCGGTCTGGCTCGCGCGGCGGAACGACGGACGCTTCCAGGGCGTTGCCGCGATAAAGTTTCTGAGCCTGGCGGTAGCGGGACCTGCCGGCGAGGCCAGGTTTCGCCGCGAGGGGAGCGTCCTCGCCCGTCTCACCCATCCGAATATCGCCCGGCTCCTCGACGCCGGCGTGACCCAGGCGGGTCAACCCTACCTCGTGCTCGAGTACGTCGACGGACTGCCGCTCGACGCCTGGTGTGATGCCCGCCAGCTCTCGGTCGAGGGGCGGCTGATGCTCTTCCAGCAGGTACTCGCCGCGGTCGCGCATGCGCACGCCAGCTTCATCGTGCATCGCGATCTCAAACCCGCGAACATTCTCGTCACCGACGACGGCACCGTCAAACTGCTCGACTTCGGAATCGCCAAGCTCCTCGATGACGGATCGGAACCGGCTGCCGCGCTCACCGGATCGCACGAAGCGGTGCTCACCTATCGGTACGCCGCGCCGGAGCAGGTCAGGGGCGACGCCATTACTGCGGCGACCGACACCTATAGCCTCGGTGTCGTGCTCTACGAACTGCTCGCCGGTCGGCATCCGACCAGCGGTGAGAGTCACACTCCGGCCGAGCACGTCGTCTCGATTCTGGATACCGATCCGGGACAGCTCTCCCGGGCGGTCGCGCCGGGTGCGACGCTGACGAAGGAGGACGCGCGGCGCGTGGCGGCGGCTCGGGATGCATCGCCGGAGCATCTGCGGCGAATGTTCGCCGGCGACCTCGACAACATTCTCGCCCAGGCGCTTCGGAAGGATCCTTCCGCGCGATATCCTACCGTCCGCGCATTTGCCGACGACCTGGCACACTACCAGGCGCACGAGCCGGTCTCGGCCCGCGGCGATGCGTGGGGGTATCGGGCGGGAAAGTTCATTCGCCGGCACCGGATTGCAGTGGTGAGCGCGGCACTCGTGCTGGTAGTACTCATCGTCGCCACCGTGACCACGGCGCTCCAGGCCCGCGAGGCGAGGCGCCAGAGGGACGAAGCGCTGCTCCAGGCTCGCCGTGCGGAGGCAGTGGGTGAGCTGCAGAACTTCCTTTCCTCGCAGATCGGCGATCGGCCACTGACCTTGCAGGAAGTTCTCGAGCGCGAATTGAGAGTCCTCGAACATTTCCAGAGTGATCCGGGGACGCTGGCGCTGATGTACATGCAGATCGCCGATCGTTACGGTGAGCTCGGCGACAACCGGCAGGAACTGCTCGTCCAGCGCCAGGCGGATTCGCTCGTTCAGCTCACGCACAGTCCTGATGCGATCGCCGGAAGCGCCTGCCAGATGGTTTCGGTCTTCGCATCGGACGGGGAATCCGATTCCGCCGCGCTGTACCTCGCCGCGGCGCGTCGCACCCTGGCCGGCATCGCCGTCCCACGTCCTCGGCTCCGGGCGTCGTGTCTGCAGTCGGCATCGAGTCTCGCGCTGATCACCAGCCATCCGGATTCTGCGGTCGCGCTGGCGGCCGAGGCGACCCGGCTGCTGGAGTCCGATGGCGCGACGACGACGCTCCAGTATGCGTCCACGCTGCAATCACTCGCTGACGGACAGGAAGGAAGCGGACGGGTCCGCGAATCGGTCGCGACCATGGCTCGGCTCGCTGAGCTTATGCAGAAGGAGGGGCGCGGAGAGACTATCGGCGCGCTCTCGGTGCTCGATGACGAGGCCAACGCACTGCTCGAGCTCGGAGAAGTGGCGCGCGCGGATAGCCTGCTGCGCGACGGAATGCGTCGGTCCGCCCAGATGGATACGGTAGATCGAATGCAGCCCGTGATGGCGCTGATCTACGGCAACACGTCGCTGCTCATGGGTCGCCTGGACTCGGCGCAGGTGCTCTACCGGAGCATCGCGCGGCAGGCGCAACGGCTGGGCCGGAGCGATCTCGAGCAGCGCGCCTGGTACGGGGCGACCCGTGCCGCGAGCCTGGCGGGCCGGCTGCCGGATGCACGGCAGGCACTGGAAATCCACCGGAAGGTGAACGCCAGCCTACCCAGACGGCGGGTGCGCGACGATCTGATACTGGAAGCGCTGCTGCGGATCGCAGAGAAGAACCCGCGACTCGGTTTGCAGAACCTCGATTCCGTGCTTCATCTCGATGGATATTTCCGGGGGCCGCCCAAAGCGGCGTCGCGACCGATACTCGTCTCCGCCGCGACTGCAGCACTTGCGATCGACGAACCGCAACGCGCCCTCGGATTCGCGCGGTCCGCCCATGCGCTCGCGGTCCTCGATTCCCTCACCACGACTCGAAGCGGATTCGTGGGAGAGGCATCGCTCCTCGAGGGGCAGGCGCTGCTCGCGCTTCACGACACGACCGCCGCGCTCGCGGCATTCCGCGCGGCGCTGGCGCCGCTGAACCAAGGATTCGGCCCCGAAGATTCCCGCACGCATCAGGCCCGCGCGCTCCTTGCCTCT
>JBDUEA010000410.1:0-2778 GCA_040002695.1 Gemmatimonadota bacterium
CGGGTGGCAGGGCGGGAACGCGAAGCGGCGCTACGCTTCCTCGCCGCGCGCCTTGCGATGATACAGATACGCGATCACGAGCGACACGAACCCCACGATCAGAAATGAGCCGACCCGATACAGGGAATCGAGCGAGCTCAGGTCGAACGCCATCACCTTGATCACGGCGAGACCCGCGACGACGAACCCGGCGATGCGCACCGACTTGATCGCGCGCCGGAGGCCGAGCACGATGAGGACGGCAGCAAAGATGATCCACCATGCGCTGATTGCCAGCCCGCTCGCGAGTGCCGCGGTGCTGGGCTCCAGCTGATGCTGGCCAAAATAGCGATCCAGCTCGCCGGTCACGCCCATCAGCAGGAGCAGCCCCGCGCCGCACCAGAGAATCACGTGCGCGAAGGGGAGCGGCGCGACCGGCTTCTCGGCGCGCCAGGCGCCGGACATTCTGGCCATCGCAGCGAACACGATGATCGTCAGCCAGAGGCTTCCCGCCCAGAGCCCGAAGAACGCGGCGTCGCCGGCGATGCGACCGTCCTGATCGATCAGCACGAGGTACGCGGCGGAGGCGACGAGTCCCAGCAGACCCGTGATGCCGATCCACCGGCGAGCCAGCCGCAGCCCCAGCACGAAAATCGCCGCGGAGAACCCGAGCCACCAAACCGTGACCGAGAGACTGCTCGAGAAGCCAATCATGTCGGCCGCCATGTGCCGCGCACCGAAATATCTTGGCAGCTCCGCGGTTACTCCGAAGAAGACCAGCGCGCCCGCTGCAGTCCAGAGCGCCTCGGGAACCGGCGCCGTCCCTCGCTCTTCGGGTATCCGTCTCCAGAGACGCCATGCAAGCACGGAGAGCACGACTGCGGAGGCCCACAGCGTGAGCGCCCAGGGTCCGGTGAACGCAGCCTCTGACGAAGGACGAAGCGTCACATCCCCGGCAAGCAGATGTCCCAGGGCAAATGCCATCGCGAGCAGCGAGAACCATCTGCCGTCCAGCCGCTTGAGCAGGTGATCGATGCCGGCCCAGAGGAGCGCCAGTGCGAGTAGCGCCAGAGGTGCCTTGAGACCGCTCCATTGCACGAGCGCCGCGTACCCGACCGCGCTGGTGCCTATGAGTGCGAACTCCGGCAGATAGCGACTGTAGCCAGCGATGAGATAGGGAATCGCCACGAGCAGTGGCGCAAGTCCTGGATGATGCGCGAAGAATTCAGGATTGAGGAGAGGGAGGACGCTTCCAAGGAGAACCGGCGTCGTGAAGAAGTAGATCGTTTCGCCCGCGGCGCGCGCGGTGACCTTGGGATCCGTCCCCGGACGGAGCGGCCAGAAGCCGGTTGCGCGCATCGCGAACCACCACACCGGGGCGGCGAGGACCAGGCCACCTGCAAGGAGCAACCACGAGGCGCCGAGCTGATTGCTTGCGGCGAACAGGAGCGTCCAGCCGGCCGAGAAACAGAAAAAGCGAGTCTCCCACCATCCGTCCCGGAGTCCGACGTAGAGTCCCGCGCTGCCGCCAAGCACGGCGTACGCGAGTAACAGGCTCGCGGACGCATGATCCTCGGCCGTAAACCCGAGCACGAAGAAACTCGCGGCGATCAGCAGCATGGTGAGACGCCAGCGCCTGGCCGCGGCAACCCACCCGAGCGCGGCCGCCATGCATGACACGTATATGAGCAGCAGATTCGCGTTCGATGCGTCCTGGCCCAGGAGCACGGGTGCGAGGAAGGCACCGAACACGGCGGTCGCGCCGAGCGCCTGGACGTCGAAGGCGTAGGCGAGCGCCGCGAGAGCGAGAGACACCAGCGCGAGACTGCCGATCGCGGTGGCGGGCGGAAGAAATCCGTAGAGTCGTGAGGCAGCCCAGATGGCGAGGTAGAGAATCGCCGCGCCGCAGCCGACGATCGCGGCACCGTAGGTTTTTAGTCCCCTGTCGTGCAGGCGCCAGCCGGCCGCGCCGACGACCAGTCCCGCCGTCGCACCCGCCATGCAGCGCATGAGCGGACTGACCCAGCCGCGGTCGAAGGAAAGTTTGAGGAGGTAGCCGGCGGCGAGCACGAGGAACGTGACGCCGACCGCGAGGAGTCCGCGCTGGCCGAGCCACTGCTCCGCGTCGCGCCGGGCATGCGGGGCGTGGGAAGTTGATCCAACCGGCGCGTCGAAGGGCGGCACTGATTCCGCAGACGGCGACGAAACCCCGATCGCCTCGGCGGTCTCCGGTGCCGCCATCCGATTGATCCAGGCGTCGACCGCCTTCGGCATGGCGGGACGCGCCGGCAGCGGATTCCTCAGTTCAGCCGGTTGGACCTTCTCCGCCCTCTCCGTCTGCTCCGTCTTCTTCTCCGCCACCATCTCACCCGCCGCTCCACCCGACCCCACGAGCTGACGCACCAGACTCTCGAGCACGGCCATGCGTTGCTCGAGTCGCTCGAAGCGCTCGTCGGAGTTCATCGGACGACCTTTCAGAGCGGAGGGTTGAGGGAGAGACGACTCCAATCTGCGCGGCGATCGGCTCACTCGCCATCCCTGCATAACCGGCAGCCCGGATTCTCAGTCGCGGTGGGTCCTTCGTACTCGAACTGCGAAACACGGAGGGGCAGAGGAACTGCCGAGGAAATTATGGGAACCACAAACAATCAGTCCCTCGCGTTCTCCTCTGCGCCTCTGTGTTGAATCTGCCAAACTGGCCAAGCAGAGATTTCCCCCGCAACCCACTCCGGCCCGTCCTCCGCGTCTCAGCGGTGAATCCTTCGACCAACAACGGCGAAACACAGAGGCGCAGAGGAA
>JBDUEA010000411.1:0-2772 GCA_040002695.1 Gemmatimonadota bacterium
TTCGGTGGCGGCAAGCGGCCGTTCATGCTCTCCAAGGCGAGCGTCGTCGCGGGCACGATCACGCCCCTCGAGCCCGGCTTCTGTCACGTCTCCCTTACCGCGATTGCGCGTCAGACGCGAGCCGCATTCCTCGGCGGCGGCGGGGCCATCGCTACCGCAGGCGTCGGCGCAGCGCTGATCCTCGGGCTCCTCTCTCCATTCTGGTGGATCGCGGCGCTGCCGCTGCCTTTTGCGGCCGGCGGCGGACTCGCGATCGCGCGCCTCTATCGTCCGGTGGCGGAGCGGCTGCAGCTCGGACTGGAGCGGGCGCTCGATCATCTCGAGCGCGGCGAGATCAAACCCGCCCACGCGCTGCCTGCGACGCGACAGAGTCTGATGGGCTTAATCGCGGGTGAGATTCAGAAGGCGATCAGCGGACCAAAGGCGTAGAAGCGGACGACGGTCAGTACCGTATTCATTCTCCGGGCTGGCAGCTCGAGGCCTTTGGCCTGGGCTTTAGAGCTCACACTCTTACTGACGAATCCATGGAAATGAAACAGATCGGCGTCCTCGGCTGCGGCCTCATGGGCAGCGGCATAGCGCAGGTGGCGGCGGCGGCAGGATACACGACGGTGGTGCGGGAAGTGGCGCAGGCACCGCTCGACAAGGGGAAGGCCGGCATCACGAAGTCCCTCGACAAATTTGTCGAGAAGGGCAAGATGACGCAGGCCGACCGTGACGCGACGCTCGGCCGGCTGAGTTTCGTCACCGACATGGCGGCGCTCAAGGGCTCCGACCTCATCATCGAAGCGGTGACCGAGGATCTCGAGCTCAAGAACGGCATGTGGAAGGAGCTCGATGGACTCTGCGGGAGCGGAACCATTTTCGCGTCGAACACCTCGAGCCTCACGATCGCCGCGATGGCCGCGGCAACGAAGCGGCCTGACCGGTTCGTCGGCCTGCACTTCTTCAACCCGGTGCCACTCATGCCGCTGGTCGAAGTCGTACGCACGGTCACCACGAGCCAGGAGGCGTTTGACCGGGCCTTCGCCTTTGCGAAGAGCCTCGGCAAGGAGGCGGTGGCCGCGCGAGACAACTCGGGCTTCATCGTGAACCTGCTGCTGGTTCCTTACCTGCTCGACGCGATCCGGGCGCTGGAGCGGGGCGTCGGCTCGATCGTGGACATCGACAACGCCATGAAGCTCGGCTGCGGATACCCCATGGGCCCGCTCACCCTGCTCGACTTCGTGGGCAACGATACGACGTTCAAGATCGCCGAGATCATGTTCGACGAGTATCGCGACGCGAAATATGCTCCGCCCCCGCTGCTCAAGCGGATGGTGCTGGCCGGCATGTATGGGCGGAAGAGCGGGAAGGGATTCTATGACTACGGGACGAACCCGGCAGTGCCGTCACAACTGGGAATCTGAAATGCTGTAAGGGGTGAGGGGTAAGGGGGACGAACGCTGTTCCTCCTCACCCCTTACCCCTCACCGCTTCCATCTCGCAACCTCTACCTCAGGACGATCATGCTCCTCCTTCTTCACGGCGGCGAGGCCCACGGCTTCACTCTCTTCGGCTACGATCTGCCGCGCATGCACGCCGTCATCAACGACCTTCCGATTCTGCTCGTCGTGGCGGTGCTCTTCGAGGTCATTTACCTCATCAGCAAGCGGGACGGATTTCGCCTGGTGTCATTCTGGATGCTCATGAGCGGTGCGGTCGGCGGCGCGCTGGCGGTGATCAGCGGACTGCTTGCGGAAGACCACATCGACCATGGCGAGGCGATTCATGAAATCATGGAGCATCATGAGACGCTCGCCCTCTGGACCCTGGGCATCTTTGGCGTCGTGGCGCTCTGGCGCATTTTCCGCGAACGGAAAATGACTCAGGGTGAGCGGATCGCGGCGCTGCTCCTCGCATTCGTGGGGACCGGCTTCCTCGCGGCCACCGGATCCGAGGGCGGCGAGATGGTCTTCGAGCACGCCGCCGGCACGCCGACCGACGACATGCAGAGCGAGCTCAAGGACCGGGCGGCGGGGCACACGCACGGCGAGATGGAAGAAGAAGATCATGACCACGATAAGGCAGCGCCCGCGCATACCGATTCCGCCGCCCATTAGCAGATTACTGTCATGCGTCGAGCCGCCGCGCTGGGGATTCTGATTCTGGCCGCGTGCCGTCCGGAGACGACCCGGCCGGTATTCGCACCGGTGCCCGACGCACTGACGACCGAGCTCGAATTGCCGGTTCCGATCGCGACTCGCCGGCTCGCCGATGCGCTGGTGAGCGAAAGTCTCACGGTCTCGCGGGTGGAGACACGTGACGGTTTCCTCGAGACACCCTGGCTCGATGCGAGTACAGGCAAGCCCAGCAGTAGCCGGCGCCTCGGACCGAACATGGTACGGCTCCGCGGGTGGGTCGATCCTTCACGCCCCGGGTACAGCGATCTCACGCTCGAAACGATCTTCCGGCCGCTGGCGGACCCGTCACTGCCGGAGCGGGAGCTCGAGCATCAGCTTCCGGCGGACCATCCGTTCGCCAAGCGCATCTCCGCCATGATGGATACGCTGACGCGGAAATTTGGCGATCCGACAGCGCTTCCTCCCACCGCACCCAAGCCCGATTCCACCGGCGCCAAGACTCCGGGCGCTGGCGGGAAGCCGCCTCTCAAGGCCACCGGCAAGACCCCGGTCAAGATCAATCCGAAAGCGACCCCGACCCCCAAGTGACCGTTGAAAGCAAGAAGTTGAAAGTCAAAAATTGAAAGTGAAAAGTCGGAAGGCCGGAGTC
>JBDUEA010000412.1:0-2769 GCA_040002695.1 Gemmatimonadota bacterium
AAACGGCCGAACGGGTCGCCGCGCAATATGGCATCTCGCGCGAGGAGCAGGACGCTTTTGCCGTCGAGAGCCAGCGACGTACGCAGGTCGCGATCGCGGGGGGCCACTTCGACGCGGAGATGGCACCTGTCACGGTGGCGGCCAGGGACGGCGCTCAGATCGTAGCGCGAGATGAGCATCCGCGCGCCGACGTGACGACGGAATCGCTGGGCCGCATGCGGCCTGCGTTCCTCAAGAATGGAACAGTTACTGCCGGAACATCCAGTGGAATCAACGACGGGGCGTCAGCCCTGAGCATCGTCTCCGAGCACACCGCGCGCGAATTGTCGTTGACCCCGCTCGCGCATATCCGCGCGACCGCGGTGGCCGGCGTTGATCCGAGCGTCATGGGTCTGGGTCCGATCCCTGCGACTCAAAAGGCACTGGCCCGCGCGAACATTTCCGCGGACGCACTGGATCTGATCGAACTCAATGAGGCCTTCGCCGCGCAGGCGATCGCCTGCATCCGCGAATTGAAACTCGACCCTGCCCGGGTGAACGTCTCCGGCGGTGGCATCGCACTCGGTCATCCACTCGGCGCGAGCGGCGCGCGGATCTTGACGACGCTGGTACATGCGTTGCACCGCACTGGCGGCCGCTATGGCCTCGCGACCATGTGCATAGGTGTGGGACAGGGAATCGCGATGGTGATTGAACGGGTGGGGTGAGTGCTGAGTACTGAGTGCTGAGTGCTGAGTGCTGAGTGCTGAGTGATGGGTAATGAGTTAGGAGTGGAAAGTTGAAAGTGACCAGAGCGTACAGAATACGGATTCCATGACAATATACCAGTACGTCCTGACCGATATCGCGAAGCACGTGGGCACGCTGACGCTCAACCGCCCGGACCGCATGAACGCCTTTGAGGCGGTCATGAGCGAAGAGCTCCTCGACGCCACCCGGGAGCTGGTGGACAGTTCCGAGGTCCGGGCGATCGTGATCACCGGAAATGGGCGCGCGTTCTGCGCGGGTGCGGATGTGCGGTACATGGCCGACGCACTTCGAGACGGACGGATTGCAGACGCACAGCGCCTGGTGCAGTGCGGAGGTGACGTCGTCCGCCTGCTCCGGGAGACCCCCAAACCCGTTCTCGGCGCGATCAATGGAGCGGCGGCGGGTGGCGGCGCCAGTCTCGCGCTCGCCTGCGACCTTCGTCTCGCATCGGATCAGGCTTCCCTCGGCCAGGTGTTCCATCGGATCGGGCTGCACCCGGACATGGGTAGCACCTATTTCCTGCCGCAGCTTGTCGGACCGAGCCGAGCACTCGAGCTCATCTGGTCCGCGGAGATGATTGACGCAGGGCGCTGTCTCGAGCTCGGGCTGTTCAATCGGGTGGTGCCCCATGCCAGCCTGCACGAGGCTACAGCGACATGGGCCGCGCGACTCGCCGCATTGCCGCCGATCGCGGCCGGGTTGGCCAAGCATGCCGTGTACGACAGCTACCGATCCGATCTCAGCGCCGCGCTCGCATTCGAGTACGAAGCGCAGGCGAAGTGTTTCCAGAGCGAGGACGCGGCCGAGGGTATCGCCGCGTTCACGAGCAAACGAGTTCCCACATTCCGAGGCCGTTGAGGAATTTCCTATGAAACGCGTCACCAATTTCGACGACTGGATCGACTACTTCCACTATTGGCAGGATTCGATCGGGCTGGCCACGAAGGAATTCAAGGGCGCTTCCGTCTCCAAGGAGTTCGAGGGGAAGAGCTTCGGCACCTTCGGATTCGATGCCAAGTTCAGTGAGCCCGAGGCAGAAACGATCGAGTTCGGTCATTACAAGGGCCAGAGCAAGTGGGCGACGCTGATGCACATTCCCGATCAGCGCATCCGCGATGCGCTGCTCAATCTGATCGTGTATCAGGGCGACACCGAATTCGCCTCGGTCGAGCAGCAGCGGGCGCTGCTGCAGAATGCGCCGAGCGACTATGATCTCTTCGCGTTGATGCGGGTGATGAGCGAGGAGATGCGGCACGGCTGGCAGATGTCCTACCTGCTCTGCCAGTATTTCGGGGACGAAGGCCGGCGCGAGGCTCAGAAGCTGCTCGAACGCCGGGCGGAGGAAGGCCAGCGCCTGCTTGGCTCCTTCAACGAGATTGTCGAGAACTGGCTGGATTTCTTCACGTACACCCAGTTCATCGATCGCGACGGCAAATTCCAGCTCAAGATGCTTTCGACCAGTTCGTTCCATCCGCTGGCCCGCTCAATGGGACCGATGCTCAAGGAGGAGAGTTTTCATCTGGGCACGGGGAACAACGGCCTGCTGCGAATCGTCAAGGCGGGCAAGATTCCGCCCGCGATCATGCAGCGGTACTTCAACAAGTGGGTTCCCACGGCGTTCGATCTCTTCGGCACCGACAACTCCTCGAGCGCCCACTGGGCATACGTCTGGGGACTCAAGGGACGCTTCAACGAGCGCGAAACCGGTGATCAGGCGGATCCCGGTCACCTGAACGAAGCGAGCCGGGAACTATATCGGCAGGAGATCTCCCGGCTCGTGGCCAGACTGAACACCGCGATCGCCGAACCGTCGGACCATCTCTACATCCCCGACATGCGATTCAACCGGAAAATCGGCGAGTACGCACGGAAGCCTTACGGGGTTCACGGCGAGGAGATCGCCGCCGATGCCTATCCGGCCTATCTCGCGAAGATGGTTCCGACCGCCGCGGACCGTGAGCTGCTGCGCAATATTTTCAAAGAAAACGACTGGATCGAGCCGAAGAAGGCGGAGGGGGA
>JBDUEA010000413.1:0-2758 GCA_040002695.1 Gemmatimonadota bacterium
GCGCCGGCGGCGGCCTTGGTCCACCAGGCTTCTGGCAGTCGTCCAAACGCCTGGCGAAAGTCTTCCTGCATCTCGGCCACTGTTCGCGCTTCGATCTCCTGCGCTACGAGCATGATCACCGCCCCGCCCCACCCCGCTCCGGTGAGCCGGGCGCCGAACGCTCCGCGGCGGCCAGCGGAAGCGACGAGCAGGTCCGCCTCGTCACAGCTCGACTGAAAATCCAGGCGCAGCGATTCGTGGCCCTCGAATAGAAACCGGCCGAGTTCGGGGAGATTGCCCTGCGCGAGTGCCGCAGCGGCCGTCCTGGTCCGCGCGGTCTCCGTTACGATGTGACGGACTCTCGCGCCGAGTGGAGGGGGAAGAATGCGCAGAACCTGCTCGAGTTGGGATGGCACGAGTGCCGCGAGCGCGGGCACGCGGACGCCATGCTCGCGGCAAATGGCAAGCGCATCTTCACATTCGCGACGCCGGGTGTTGAGCGCGCCGCCCGACAATTTGTGGGAGACTCCGGTTTCGAGCACCCAGACCTTGCCGGCGAGTGGTACCCGGCGCATTTCCATGGTCGAGGTTTCGATGAGAAGCGCGGAGCCAGCTTCCGCAAAGGCGCTGATGGTTTGATCCATCCGACCACACTCGACGCCGACCTCGTCGTGCTCGGCGTGATAGGCGACATCCGCAAGGTCTCCCGCACTCACTCGCCGGCCGACCAGCATCGTCAATGCGCGCCCGACCGCGACCGCGAGCGCCGCCGAGGAAGAGAGACCCGCGCCGATCGGCACCGAGCTCGCGACGGCGAGCCGAGCGCCGGGGAGCGTGATTCCGCGGGACCGGAGAACCCGGATGACACCGACCACATAGTCCGACCAGCCGCCCCGATTGGGACCCTCAGGACGAAGGTCGATGACCTGACCGTCCATCTCGGACACGACCTCCCAACTCTCGGCGGGCGCAGCCACCGCCACCGTGCGCCGATCGATGGCGAGCGGAAGCACCGGTCCCCCGTTATAGTCGAGGTGTTCTCCGATCAGGTTCACACGCCCGGGCGCGGACGCCGCTACCGCGGGGCGGCTGGCGAAGCATTCGGCGAAGAGCGAGGTTGCCAGCCGAAGCGGAGAGGCGCGTGTCACGATGAACTGGCTTTCCGGGAGGAGTCTTGAATCGACGGGTTCTGCTGGCGATCCTGCTGCTCGGTGCGGCCGCCCCATCTGAAGCGCCGGCACAGCTCGAGCCGATCGGCGTTCCCAAGGGCCAGCTCCGCGTCGGGCTCGGCGGGACGTTCGAAAACTACGACCGCCGATTCCGCAATGGGAGAGTCGAGGATATCGCCGCGGATTTTTCGCGCGACTCCCTCGGGTCCAACTTCTTTCCCTCGCTCGCTGTCGGTGATACCCTGGTCGGGCTAATCGCCGGCATCCCGAACTATCATCTCAGCCTCGGCCGCACCGACGCTCACGCGGAAGTGAACGTGGGGACTGGCGCGCTGACCTTTGCGCTCGGACTCACGCGCCGGCTTACGATATCACTCTACGCGCCGATCGTGCGCTCCCGAGTGCAGCCGCACGTGCAGCTCGACTCGCTGAATGGAGACGTCGGTCTCAACCCGAACGCCGCATCGACGTTTCTCACCAACTTCCAGGCGGCGATCGACACCCTCGATCTTCGAATCACCAATGGCGCCTACGCCGGCGCGCAACTCGCGACCGCGATCGCGACGCGGGATCGCGCCGTTGTCCTCAAGGCGCAGTTCGCGCAGCTCACGGGGTTCACGCCGTTTCTTCCCACGATATCGAGTCCGGCGGGCCAGGCGATCCAGCAGCGTGTCGCCGGCCTTCAGGATACGCTGACGACGCTGCTGACAGTTCCTGCGGCGGTATTCTCCGACGCTGCTCCGCTCCCCGCCGCGCGGCTCGATCCGTCGGCCCTGGATAATTTCATTCTCAGTGCGGGCGGTCCGATCCAGGGCTTCCCGCTTCAGGAGGCGCTGATCTCCCGACTCGGCGACATCAGACTTGGCGCATCCTATACGCTTATCGACCGCTGGGACCGAGGCGATGCGTCCGGTGGCGTTCGCATCGTCGGCAGGGGCGCCGTCACTCTACCGACGGGACTGCCCGATCGATCCACCAACTTCTTCGACACGGGGACGGGCAACGGTCGCGTGGACGTGGCTGGCGGCATCGTCGCGGATATCGGGCACGGGGCATGGGGCGCGAGACTTACCGGCGACTACACCCTGACGATGCCGGGAATCCGGACTAAACGCCTGAGCCCGCCGAGCCAGCCGGTGGCACCACTCTCCTCGCTTACGAATTTGCGCGTCAACGCCGGCAACACCCTCGCCATTTCGGTACTTCCCTTCTTCCGGCTCGAGCCCTCGCTTGCCCTTCGCGTCGGGGTGACGTATTGGCGCAGAAGCACCGATCGCGTCACCTACGCCACGCCCGCGGACTCGATTCCCGGCCTCGATCCGCAGCTGTTCGGCCTCGAGAGCTCGGCGGGCGCAACGATACTGAGTGGCGGTATCTCCTACGCGAGCCAGGCGGCGCGCGGCTGTCGCGAGCAACGTTGCGGACTCCCGATCGAAGCGACCTGGAGCTACGAAGGCGTCATCGCGGCCACCGGAGGGCGAGTGCCGCAGTCGAGAACCATGAGAATGGAATTCAGGTTCTATGCGTGGATGTGGGGGAGACCGGGGAGGTGAGGGGGGAACGGGGAACGGGGAACGGGGAACGGGGAACGGGGAACGGGGAACGGGGAA
>JBDUEA010000414.1:0-2754 GCA_040002695.1 Gemmatimonadota bacterium
ACCTGCTACCTGCTACCACCCGTCACGCCCTGCCACTGGCGCGGTGCCCACCCCGGCCCTTACGTGCGGCGCAACCGCTAGCACCACCCGTTCAGTACCCGTCCCACCCGGAGCCTGCACCGCATGGATGCGGTTATCGAATATCCTGCAAGGAGAACGGTTCGCCGCGAATGACTCGATCCGCCAGCATCGTCCGCGCGGAGCCCGTCGAATTGACGATCGTCGTCAGCAACTCCTCTTCGTCGAACAGAAACACCCGCTGCCCCACCACCGGAGACATCCGACCCGCCGCCAGCCGCCGCGAGACATCGATCGTGATGGCGTCCACGTGCCGCTCAAAGGCGACGCTGTACGCGTAGCCATCGTCGGTCCACTGTTCACTCGAACGATTTGCCGGTACCACGCTCATGGCGAACTCCTGCGGTCCGGAGCGGCGAGGATTTCGCCTCTCACTTCAATGGACCAGGGATGTTCAGGGGGCTGGCCCGCGATGCGGGCTGCTCGTCTAACTATCGCACAAGGCGTACCCGATTTGTACACATTCTATAAACACTTGTGGATAAGGAACTTGAGACCGGCATATCAGGCACATCCCCGGGTCGAGGTGACTCGAAATTCGCCGCTAAACGCCCGCCCCGTCGCTCTTCCGGTTGGCTGAAGGCCATCCCACCACATACCTTCTTCACAATCGACCTCGCCCTTCATCGACCCCGACCATCGGCTCCCGTGCATCGCAGATCCTTTCTCCAGCACTCGACCCGCGCCGCGCTCGCCTTCGGCGTCCTCCGAAATCTCGAAGCCTGCCGACCCTCCGCTCCCGCCGCTCCCGACGCACCGTCCTTCACTGCTCTCCGGGATCGCTACTTCGTGGGATTCCTCGCCGCCAATCCCGTGACCTCCACCTACCTCGGCGGCGACGGCTACAGCCCCGAACTCAAGGACAGCAACGCGCACCTGCGTGACTACACGCCGGCGGGCCTGACGGCGGAGCGTGCACTCTATCGCCGCACGAAGGAGGAACTGACCCGCGTCGATCACGCGACGCTCGCGCCCGCCGAGCGAATTGATCTTGCCGTGCTCACCGCGCAACTGGACTTTCTGCTGCATCAGCTCGATGACCTGCGCTATCACGAACGCTCGGTCGACAGCTACGTGGCGGAGCCCTTCCGCGGCGTGGACTGGCAGCTGCAAGGCATGACTGAGCTCGATGCCGGGCTCCGCGGAAACGAAGGTGAGTGGAACGCAGCCGTCGAACGGGTCCGCGGGATTCCCGCCTATCTCGACGCCGCGCGAGCGAACCTCCTCGCCGGCATCACCTCGGGTAACATGCCGGACCGCCGGATGATCGCGCGGGACGGCATTGATGGCAGCGCCGCGAACGCCGAATATTTTCGCAAGACCCTGCTCGACTCCGCGAGGGCCTTCCTTGGTGCGCGCCCCTTCGCGCCTGATGTGCTGAATCGGCTAACCGGTGCCGCGACCGCCGCCAGCGACGCATGGGACGCCTTTGCCCAGTTCCTCAAGACCAGCTACGATCCCGCCGATCAGCGGGATCGCTATGTGCTCGGCAAGACCGAATACGAATGGCGGCTGCGCGGCTGCCTTCATGAACAGCGAAGCGTGGAAGAGCTGTATGAGTACGGCGCGGCCCAGGTCGCGCTCTATTCAGCGAGGCTCTTCACCGTGGCCGAAGAAGTGGCGCGCGAGGCGAAGCTGCCAGCGCGCTTCGATTCCGAGGCGGAGAAGCTCGCGGGCGTGCGCGTCGTGATGCAGCAACTCTCAAATGATTCGCCGAAGAATGACGATGAGCTGTTCGCATGGTACCGCGAAGCAGGCGTGCGAGCCGTCGCGTACGGCCGGGAGCAGAACCTGTTCGATATCCCGGCCACCTACCGGCTCGATGTCACGCCCACTCCGCCGGTGCTTCGGAGCACGATCGACGCGGCGTACTACCCCGCCCCGCCATTCAAGCGGTCGGGTGTCGGAAGGTTTTATCTGACACCCACCGACAACGATCCTGCCGCCCTCAAGCTGAACAACCACGCCTCGGTGGCAGACACGGCGGTGCACGAAGGTTTTCCCGGCCACGACTGGCACTACAAGTTCATGACCGAGCACGCCGCGGAGATTTCCAACATTCGCTGGCTCACGCCCGGTGGCGTCGAGGACTCGGCGTCGATGTGGGAAGACTCAATGGCGGCCGAGGGCTGGGGATTGTACAGCGAGGAACTGATGGCGGAACCGGTTACGGGCAAGCCACACGGCTTCTATTCCGCGGCGGAGCATATGTACGAGCTCCAGGGACAACTCCTGCGCGCGGTGCGGGTACGGGTCGATGTCGGGCTGCACACCGGGCGGATGACGTATGACGAGGCGGTGAACTACTTCACCGAACACGCATTGTTCTTTCCGAATGCGTGCGCTCATGCGGCAACCGACTCGACCGCAAAGGCCGTATGCGACCAGGCCAGCCGCGCGATCTATCGTTATTCCAAGTGGCCGACCCAGGCAATCACCTATAATCTCGGCAAGAACGCCATCGTCGAACTGCGCGATGCCGCGCGGCGCAAGGCAGGCACGGCATGGTCCGCTCGAGCGTTCCACGAGCGGCTCATGAAGATGGGAACGATCCCGGCTGGGTATTTTCGGGAGAGCTTCCTCGAAGGGTAGCTCGAACAATGGGCCGGGTACGAAGGGGGAACGGGAAAGGGGAAAGGGGAAAGGGGAAAGGGGAAAGGGGAAAGGGGAAAGGGG
>JBDUEA010000415.1:0-2752 GCA_040002695.1 Gemmatimonadota bacterium
GTTTCCCGTTTCCCGTTTCCCGTTTCCCGTTTCCCGTTCCCCGTTCCTGCCTCCCGCTCACCTCTCACCTTTTACTGCTCACCGAACTTCTCCCCCTTCCGGCCCATAGAAAATCACCCAGACGATCAGGTCATCGGTGAACTCTTCGAAGCGGTGCTCGACCTGCGCTGGAACGAAGAGAAAGTCTCCCGGGTCGAACCGGTGCCGATCGGTGCCGTTCCTGAACCAGCCGCTCCCCGCAGCGACGATGTAGACCTCGTCTCGGCTGTGTGGCATCTGAGGGTCGGTTCCGCGTGGCGCGTAGATCTCGATGCCGAGCGTGCCGTGGGTGAAGAGTTCGGCGAAGCGCTCCCCGTTGGGACCGGGAAGGTGACGAAGCGACTCTGCGACGGTGAGATGATGACGGGATGTCGTCATATGCGAGGAGAGGGAGCGGTCTGCTCATCCTCCTGACGGAGGAGCACCCAGCCGAGGGCGATTGCACCGCATGTCACGCCGACATCCGCAATGTTGAAAGTCCAGAAGCGTGAGGATCCGACGCCGACATCAATAAAATCGACGACACCGAGTGGAGAGCGAAGGCGATCGATGAGATTCCCGACTGCGCCGCCGATGACCAGTGCCAGCGCGAGCGCCCGGCCGGCATCCGCGGCGGCAGTGCGACGGTAAAGTGCCGCGAGCACTCCAACGGCTCCAAGCGCCACGGCGGTGAAGATGATGCGTGACCATGGGCCCAGGTAGATGCTCATCGCCGCGCCTGGATTATAGGCGAGACTGAACCGGACAACGTCACCGACGACGTCCCGCGGCATCGACGTCGGAGAAAGCTCGAGTACCGCCAGGCGCTTGGTGGCACAGTCGGTCAGCACGAGCACCGCGAGCACCGGCCAGAAGATGGTCGCCTTGCGAGACCAGTTCATGCCCGAGGCTCCGCTGGTGAATCGACTTGGTGTGGTGAAAACGTTGCCCATGGACCGGTAGTCTTACGCATGAGAAGTTCGGAATATCCGTCGACGACGAAGGCCTCGAGCTTGCCGATGAGGCGATAGCCGAGTCGTTCGTACAATCGCCGCGCTGCGCTGTTGAACGAAGAGACGCAGAGAAAGACGTTGGGACTGTCCCGCAGGATTCGGTCTTCCGCAAACTTCACGAACCGGGTTCCGAGTCCGCCACCGCGCGCTTCAGGGTGAACCAATACCGTCTGAATGTATCCGCTGAACGGCCCATGCATGTTGATCAGGAGGAATCCGGTCACCCGGTCCGGCTCGCCGATGGCCACATAGCACTCGCGCACCGGATCTTCGATCAGGCGTAGTGAGGTCTCGAAGCTCCGGCCGAGTGTGAGCCACGGTTCTGAGCCTGCCATGTGCCGAGCGCACTGCTCTGCCTCGGAAGGGCCGGAGAGCCGACGGATCAAGGGCTCGAGAGCGGGAGTCATGTGCGAACCAGTTGCGCCGGATTTACCGGTGACCCCGGGTCCGCACGCCGCTGACGATCAGGGCGTTGAGATGGAGACGGACCGGCCGGTCCCCGCACTCACGGGCGATCGCGTGGCCCACCGCCTCGACCACCCGATCGACCTCGACGCCGCGCTCCCGGATGCTCAGGGAGAGCGGATTGCCTTCCACGATACCGCGGGCGAGCTCGTGCGCGGAGGGGCCGATTCCTTCGAGGGAGAGCGGGAGTATTTCGATCCTGCTGAAACCGGCGAGCGAGAGCATCGCGCCGATGGCGGCCGGATCGTGGTACCCGAAGGGAGTCAGGCAGAAGTCGGGCGGAGCCTGCTGAAAGAAGGACCCGACGGTTTCGTGCACCAGCCGAGCGAACTGGTTCCGCTCGAGGCCATCCCAGACATTGAAAACAAAAGTCCCGCCGGGCTCCAATACACGTGCTGCTTCCTGTGCCGCCCGAAGCTTGTCGGGAAAAAACATCACCCCGAACTGGCAGGCGACCGCCTCGAACCGGTCCGAGCCGAACGGCAGGTCCATCGCATCCGCCTGTTGCCACTCGACGCCGGTGAAATCGTTGTGCTTCCGCCGGGCGACATCGAGCATCGGCTGCTGCAGATCGGTCGCGACGATCGTTGCATCCGTGGAGAGTGCCGAACGCAGCCTGCTGGTGAGGAGGCCGGTGCCGCAGGCGAGCTCGAGCACGCGCATCGGACGGGATGCTGCCACTCGACGCGCGAGATCATCGGCGAATGGCGCCAGGACGACCGGAACGAGATACCGGTCGTACAATTCGGGGATGGAGCCGATGAAGTCGGAGTGCGATACCATGGCAGTCGTTGACGAGGGCCTGATCTGACACGTCGAAGGCTCGCCTTGGTTCACATCCGGAGCGAGGGACGGGTGCCGATCGGGTCAGCCGTTGCGGCGCGGCGCCACCTCTCGCCCCGACCAGACGAAATGCTCTGCCGCTTCCGGAGCACCGAGCTCCCCCAAGTCATGCTCGCGGAGATAGGTGCCGCCCTCGACGGTCTGACTGTCGCGACGACTGGACCAGATCACCATCCGGTCGGCGAGCACATCCGCGACGAAGCCGATCACGTCATTCGCCGCGGTTCGGCCGAGCTCACCCTCGGCCATCGGCTGCGACCAGGGACCGAAGCGCGTATGCGCATGGTCTCCCACAAAGACGGTCGCCGTATTCGGCTCGACCCACACTTCCAGAGCTCCCACTCGTTCCGATTGCGGAGGGATCCGGATGATGAGCCGATCGGTGAGGTTCATCTGCGCGTTGATGCCGGGCA
>JBDUEA010000416.1:0-2724 GCA_040002695.1 Gemmatimonadota bacterium
GCGTCCCACGCTGCACGCACCTGCCGCTCCCTGGCCGTCGCGCCCGCGGCATCCTCGATGTGCACAGTGGGGACTCGATATCCGGTCATCAGAAACCGCGCCGTCCGAGTCGTCGCACCGCGGGTGAACGAGATCCGGACCGAATCGCCGATCGCCAGCCGGTTTTTCGCCTGGGTGAACTGCGCCGAAGTCTCCACTAATGAGTCGTTGATCGAAAGAATGCGGTCTCCAGTATGAAGACCTGCCCGTCCCCAGACGCTCTGGGGATTGCCGAAGAGGAGAGTGGGCGCGACGCCCGCGCTGCGCCACGAGTACGCCCGGTGATCCGCCGCCACGCGACCCGAATCGTCGACCGCGGCATCCCACTTCACCGAGACTCGCAGACCGGCAAAGGCAAGATACCGCTCGAACTCCAGTGGGTGAGGCTGTCGCACGTATCGCTCGAAGAACCGACGGGCCTCGGCGGGCGAGCCGCTCACTTCAGCGACCGCATGCTCGACATCGAGAGTGGTGAAGCCGCGTGGTCCGGAGAAGCGATCAGAAAGCAGCCGCAGTACGTCGGCGAGGGACCGTCGGCTGCCAGTCAGATTCCGAATCTCGAAATCGAGCAGCGTGCCGATGAGTTCCCCCTGAAGATGCGTGCTGGGAAAGTAGTCCCCGAGTATGCCAGGCTTGCTCCCGTAGGCCACGACGCTCACGCTCTCCGGAGAAAATCGCTGGCTCCCCGGAGACATCATGTACCGGGCGATGAGCGATTCCAGGTGCGCTCGCCTCGTGGGCTCGAAGGCATCCAGCCCTGCTCTTCGAAGCATCAGGTCGGCGTAATACATCGTGACGCCCTCGCTCCACCAGAGCACGCGCGAGCCTCGTGGGGTACGATAGTCCACGTCGCCAGACTCGGCCGGGTGCAGGCGCATGAGGTTCCAGCTATGGAAATATTCGTGCGCCGCCTCGGCGAAGAAGTTCGCCGGCTCGCTGGCCAGCCCGGCGCTCGACGCGCCGAGCGCCACGGAGTTCAGGTGCTCGAGGGCGCCTTCGACGTGGTCCTGAAGTAGAAAGGTGAAATCGCGGTAGGGCGCCCGGCCAAACAGCGTTACGGCCTCGTGCGTCAGTTTCGCCAGGCCGTTGACGAGACTCGCGGTATCGAATGGCGTGGCATCCGGAGCGGGCCAGTATGCCACTCGATGGGGGACGCCCTGCTCTTGAAATGCCCAGCTCCGGAGCCGACCGACCAGCAGCGGTGAATCCGCCAGCACGAACGCACTCGGCGCGAAGAAGGTATGAGGGTCTGCCGTCGGCGTGAGGCCCGTTGCAATCGTCCAGCCGGGGGGCAGGTCGAGAATCACGTGCGCGGGTGCGAGCGTCTGTCCGACGACATACATGAAGCTGTGCAGGTCACCCACCAGCCCACCGGTAGGGCTCAGAAACGGCTTCCACGCGGACCGGTTCGAAGACTCCTCGGCCGGAAGCCGGAGTCGATAGCGCACCGTGCTTTCGCCACCTGGCGCCACCACCAGCCAGAGCGCGCTGTCCACTCGCGCCACTGTCGCGCCGCGCGGTCCGGTCGCTTCGATGTTTTCCACGTAGCGCGAATAGCGGTCGTCGTATTCGGGATGGGCGATCATGCCGAGCCGAACGGTGTCGGCGGCGTTCCGGATATGCAGCTCGACGCCGTACCCGGTCAGGTCCGCGGTGTCGACGCGGAGGGTGTAAACGAGGACGGGCTGCGTGCGCGCGAACCGCGCGTCTACGGCGTCGGTCCAGTGGCGGAGCGGACTCTGGGCCCGGGAGCAGACCGGGCTGCCGAGCACCAGCACAGAGAGGACGATGACAGAGGACGCGCGCATGAGCCACCCAGGGTGAAGTTCACAGTAGGATGCCGCGGAAGCGCGTGGGGTTTGAGTGGCCGCCCGCTATCATGTCCGAATCCGGCGAGCTTTGCCCCCATGGCTCGCTAAGTTGGTTCGCCTCCAGCACGCTGCCTGCGGCGCGTGAGGTCGGCGGCAGTGCCAACCATCTTTAGCGGAGGATGTGTGACTATGTGGCCGAAGAGAATGATCCTGCCGATGTTCGCGGTGACTCTCACCCTGGCTGGAGTGAGCGGCGGCGTTCACCGGGCGAGCATGCCGGCATCGGCGCCGGGATGCAATGGCCCCGAGTTTCGGCAATTCGACATGTTCGCCGGGGACTGGGATGGCTACGACGTGTCGGCGCCGGAGAAGCTGGTCGCGCGGATTCATGTGACGCCGATGGCCGGCGGCTGTGCCCTGCGCGAAGTCTACGAGCAGAACGATGGTTTGCTCGCCGAGAGTTTCAGCATGTATGACGCGGGCCGTGGGGTCTGGCATCAGAGCTGGGTCACGAACCGCGGCCAGCTCATGATGATGGAGGGACACCTCGAGGGAGACCGGATGGTGCTCACCGCGACCGACAAGCGTCCCGGAAAAGATGCGACGCTGCTCAAGAGCACCTGGCATAAGGCCGGCTCCGGCGTGAGCGAGTCCGCGGTGCGGTCGAAGGATGGTGGGAAGACCTGGGTGCCGGAATTCGACATGATCTTCAAGCCGCATACCACAAGCTGATCTTGGGAGATTGCGGATTGGCAGAGCTCCGCGAATGCGGCACCACAGAGGCACAGAGGGTTGCGGACTGCACTGTCATCCCGAGCAAGCGCAGCGAACGAGGGATGACAGTAACGTTCATTACGAAATCCTCTGTGCCTCT
>JBDUEA010000417.1:0-2724 GCA_040002695.1 Gemmatimonadota bacterium
CCTCCGGCGAGGGTACTCCGATCGAATCGAAGTAATAGCATCGCGTGCCGGGCAAGGCGCGCGCCTCCACCGCACGGACCAGCGTCGTCTTCCCCGCGCCCGAGGCGCCGGTAACGACGAGTATGAACGGAGGGTGCATGGGACAGCCTCACTCTCATCGGGTAAGGCCCGAACGACTCACTACCAAAACGCACGCCTTCTCACATCGCTTCGGGGTAAAGCACAAAGTACTCGGCTTGCATCGAGTCGGGACATGAGCGCATGGAACCCGTTACCTTCGGCCGCACGACCCCTTCCTCGATGGCTGCCACTTCGATGACCCAGGACGGACGACCGGCAACACCTGTAACTGCGCCCGGCGACTCCGGATTCGTGCGCGTTCGCGGCGCCCGCGAGCATAATCTCAAGGATGTCGATCTCGAGATCCCTCGAGATGCGCTGGTCGTATTTACCGGCGTTTCAGGCTCCGGCAAGTCGTCGCTCGCGTTCGGAACGCTATACGCCGAAGCACAGCGTCGATACCTGGAATCGGTCGCGCCATACGCCCGGCGACTCTTTCATCAGATGAGCATCCCCGACGTCGACGAGATCGACGGCCTCCCTCCCGCCGTGGCCCTCCAGCAGCAGCGCGGATCGCCCACCACTCGCTCCTCCGTCGGCAGCGTCACCACGCTTTCCAATCTCCTTCGCATGCTGTATTCCCGGGCCGGCACCTACCCGCGAGACCAGCCACATCTCGAAGCCGAGGCGTTTTCTCCCAATACGCCGGCGGGAGCATGCCCGCGATGCCACGGACTCGGTCGAGTCTACGAGGTGACCGAGCGCTCAATGGTGCCCGATGATTCCCTGAGCATCCGCGAGCGCGCGATTGCCGCGTGGCCTCCGGCATGGCACGGCCAGAATCTGAGGGACATCGCGGTGACGCTCGGCTTCGATATCGATCGCCCCTGGCGCGAACTCCCAAAGAAGGACCGCGACTGGCTCCTATTCACCGACGACCAGCCGGTCGTGCCAGTCTACGCCGGATTCGAGGCCGATGAAGTCCGGCGCGCACTCAAGCGCAAGGAAGAGCCCAGCTACAACGGGACATTTACCAGTGCCCGGCGTTACGTGCTGCACGCCTTTGCCACGACGGAGAGCGCCACGATCCGGCGCCGCGTCTCCAGGTATATGGAAAGCACCGATTGTCCACTCTGCGGTGGCCGGAGGCTGCGCCTGGAATCGTTGTCGGTGCGTTTCGACGGGATCGATATCGCCCGGATGTCCACCCTGCCCCTCAAGCAGCTCTCCGGAATCTTCCAGCCGTACGCCGATTGCACGGCACCCGCCTGGAAGAAACTCGAGAAGACCCACCCCGAGAAAGCACTCGTCACTCAGCGCATCTCCCAGGATCTCATCGCCCGCGTCAGCGTGCTCCTCGACCTCGGCCTCGGCTATCTCTCGCTGGATCGCAGCACGCCCACGCTTTCACCCGGCGAGTTGCAGCGTCTCCGCCTCGCGACGCAGGTGCGCTCAAATCTTTTCGGGGTGGTCTATGTGCTCGACGAGCCCTCTGCCGGCCTGCACCCCGCGGACACCGAAGCGTTGCTTGCGGCACTCGATCGCCTCAAGGCCTCGGGGAATTCCCTGTTCGTGGTCGAACACGAACTCGATGTGATCCGTCACGCGGACTGGCTCGTCGATGTCGGGCCGGGTGCCGGCGAACACGGTGGTCAGATCCTCTATAGTGGACCTCCCGCCGGACTGGCGCATGTCGAGGCTTCCGAGACGCGACGGTACCTGTTCGATCTGAACACCGCTGGCCACCGAACGCCCCGAACGCCGACGAGCTGGCTCGCGCTCGAGGGGATCACCCGAAATAATCTGCGCGACTTCGACGTTGCCATTCCGCTCGGCGTGTTCACCAGTGTCACCGGCGTGTCGGGCTCGGGGAAGTCGAGTCTCGTGAGCCAGGCGCTCGTCGAGCTGATCTCGCGTCATCTCGGCCACGAACCCGCGGAGGAAGCTCGGGACGCGAGCGAGGAGCTCGAGCGACCAGCCGAAGTCGCAAGCGAAGGAACGATCACCGCTGGCCTGGAACGCGTCACCCGTCTCGTGCAGGTGGACCAGAAGCCGATTGGCCGGACGCCACGCTCCAATCTCGCCACCTACACCGGCCTCTTCGACCATGTGCGCCGGCTCTTCGCGGGCACCCCGTCCGCTCGGGCACGGCACTACGATGCGGGACGGTTCTCCTTCAACGTCGCGAAGGGTCGCTGCGAGACCTGCCAGGGCGAAGGATTCGTCATGGTAGAGCTGCTCTTCCTGCCCAGCGTCTACGCGCCCTGTCCGACCTGTCATGGCGCGCGCTACAACGCGAAGACGCTCGAGATCACGTATCGCGGGAAGAACATTGCCGAAGTACTCGGCATGACCGTTGATGTCGCCCGTGACTTCTTTGCCGATGAGCCGCACGTCCGGCGCTCTCTCGATGTGCTCCGCGAAGTGGGCCTCGGCTACCTGCGCCTGGGACAGCCGGCCACCGAGCTTTCCGGTGGCGAAGCGCAGCGCATCAAGCTCGCGACCGAGCTGCAGCGCATCGGGCGCGGCAATACACTCTACATTCTCGATGAACCGACGACCGGCTTGCACCCGGCAGACGTGGAACGGCTCGTGGCGCAGCTCGACGGCCTGGTCGAGGCCGGCAACGCCGTCATCGTCGTCGAGCACGACATGCAGGTCATC
>JBDUEA010000418.1:0-2713 GCA_040002695.1 Gemmatimonadota bacterium
CTCATGTCCTTTTCGCGCGCCGAGCTGACGACGATCGTCATGCCGCACATGCAGAATGTGCTTGGCGATCTGTTCGGCGGGCACCTGATGTCGCTGGTGGACCAGGCTGCGGCGGTGGCGGCGATCCGGCATGCGGGGGGCCCGGCGGTCACCGCGAGTATCGACCGGGTGGATTTCCGGGAGCGGATTCCGGTCGGCGCGCTGGTAAGCTGTGCGGCGACGGTGGATTTCGTCGGCAATACATCGATGGATGTGTCGGTCGAGGTCTACGCGGAAAACGTCGCGACGGGCGAGCGGAGACACACGCACACCGCGCACGTGGTGTTTGTCGCCATCGATCAGCTGGGCAAGCCGAAGCGGGTGCCGCGACTCATTCCGGAGACGGAGGAGGAGAAGGCGCGTTACGAGCGGGCGCGAGTGCATCGCGAGAGTCAGAAACGCCCGTGAATGCCGCCGACTGAGCCGGGCGCGGTGACGACGGAGCGCGTCGTCGTGGTGATGGGAGGCGGCGGCGCCAAGGCGGCGGCGCACGCCGGGGCACATCGCGCGCTCGAGGAGTTGGGCATCGTCCCCGTGCATTACATCGGGACTTCGATGGGCGCGGTGCTGGGCGCCCTCTTCGCGTCGGGCCTCGACGCGCCGGCGGTGCTCAGCCGGATGATGGGGATCGGCGAGAAGGAGGCAGTCGCGCCGGATCCGCTCGCGATCGTGAAGGGGTTGTGGCTCAAGTCCGTGCTCAAGCCGGGTCCGCTCCGCGCGACGCTGGGGCGGCTGGTGACGGCGCGCAGATTCTCGGAGCTCCGGATTCCACTCACGGTGACCGCCACGGCGCTCGACAACGGTGAGCTAGTGCTCTTCGGCGCCGGGGGCCGAGATGCGCCGCTCCTCGATGTGCTCTATGCGACATGCGCGCTTCCGGTGTTCTATCCGGCGGGCGTGATCGAAGGACGACACTATGCGGACGGCGGGCTGCGTTCGGTGCTGCCGGTGACGCTTGCTGCCGCGCTGGACGCGGATCTCGTGGTCGCGATCGATGTAGGGCCTGGGTTCGACGAGGCGCCGGCGAGCGCGGCGAGCGCGCTGCCACCGATCGTGCAGGCGCACAGCGATTCGAGCGGCATTCTGATGGCCAGCAACACTGCGCTCGAGCTGGCGCTCTGGCACCTGACGCCCGGGCGTCCTCCGCTGGTGCATGTGCGCCCGCGCGTCGAACGAGGTTCGACATTCCGGGTAGATCAGGTTCGACGTTACGCCGAAGAAGGGTACACCGCGACCAAACAGTCGCTGGCGGCCTTGATTCCGGGAGCGGGATGAGGGATGTTGGGGGCAGGCAGGGAAGGGTGAGAGGTGAGCGGTAAGGGGTAAGGAGTAAGGGGGAACTGCCTCACTTCGAATACTCGATCCGTAGTATCCAACATCACCACCCAAGACCTAACACCTAACACCTAAGACTTTCCTCCCGCCACCTACTACCTGTCACCTACCCAAAATGCGTGCATCCGAAGCCATGGTCTCCAATCCTCACGTCGCCGTTGCCGGTGCGGCCGCGAGTGAGGTCGCCATCATGTTCCGCACCCGGAACATCTCGGTGGTGCCGGTCGTGGACGATCATCGGACGCGCCATTTCCTCGGCGTGCTCAGCGATCGCGACATCGTGACCCGCTGCATCGCGCTCGGGCAACATCCGATGCATACTCGCGCCGACAGCCTGATGCGGACCAATTCCAGCGTCGTGAGCCCGGACCAGGAGCTCGACGGGTTCGAGCTGCACATGGATCTCGATCCCGAGGAGTCGCATCTGCGCGCGACGATCACCGTGGTCGATGACGATCACTGCGTTGTCGGCTTCATCAGCCATCCGGAGCTGGTGCCGGGGCTCAAGATCATCCGCGCCACGTGACGGAACGAACGGCAGAGCGTCGAATCTTCACGGTCGCGGAGGCGGAGCGCACGCTTCCGCTGGTCGGCCGCATCGTGCAGGACGTGCTCGACGAATATCCGCCGTGGCGGAAGGCAGTCGCGCGCTATGAGGTTCTGAGCGGAGGAGTCCGCGCCGAATGGGGCGAGAGTCCCGAGCTGCTGGAGGCGCGGGACACCGCGATGCGGCACGCGGAGCGGATCAATACTTTCCTCACTGAACTCGAGCGGCTCGGCTGCGTCTTCAAAGGCTTCGATGCGGGGCTGGTGGATTTCTACGCGTTGCGGGAGGACCGGCTGGTTTTTCTCTGCTGGCGCCTGGGTGAGGAGCGCATCACGCACTGGCATGAGCTGGATTCCGGGTTCACCGGGCGGCAGCCGATCGACGAATCGATGCTGAGCAGCGTGATGCCATGAGATCGCTCTGGCTACTCCTGCACCTCACGGGGTTCGTGCTCTGGATCGGCGGTGGGCTGTCCTCGATGATCATCGGGGTTCGGGGACGGAGCGAGGACCGCTACATCCAGGGCGCGGTCGCGAGGCTCCAGTCGATGCTGCACCGCGTGCTGATCGGGCCGGGCGCGATCATCACGGTGCTGAGCGGCGGCTTCCTCACCGCGCAGGTCATGGCGTCCGGCATCCCACCGAGCTCGTGGCTCATGGCCATGCAGCTGGCAGGCGTGCTCGGCGCGCTCCTCGTGCTGTTCGTCTCGATCCCCACATCGTCACGTCTCGCGCGGGTGGAACCAGTCGGCGAAAGCGCGCGGCTCTTCGACGCGCTCCGCGGCCGGCAGGC
>JBDUEA010000419.1:0-2709 GCA_040002695.1 Gemmatimonadota bacterium
TTCCTGAGCGGCCTCTATTTTCGGGGGAAGCTGGCGTACGCAGAGCGCTTCGCGGATCCGCCGGCCGGCATGTCGGGGGCTCAGGTGATCACAGCGAACCGGGGGCTGGTACCCGCGGAGACCGTAGTAACGGTCGACGAGCTCCGCGCATTCGGTCAGGTCGATATCGACGCGGAGGACCCGCGCTACCTCCGCCCGCTCGAAGAGAGTCTCGCCCCGCTTGTTGCCGATCGCTCCCTGCAGGTGGTGCTGCTCGGCAGCCTGGCGACGCCGAAATACATCCTGCCCCTCTTCGCTGCTCTGGGCGAGCGGGTGCTCTTTCCGTCGGAGTTCGTGGGACGAGGTGACATGAGTCGCGGTGCGATGCTGTTGCGGGCAGCGCGGGAGGGTCGCCCGCTCGAGTACCTGCCGCTCGTCGATCCCGTCCAGCCGGGCGAACGGGCTCCTCGAAAGAGAAAAAAGTCCCCCGTACCCTCTGATTCAGGCTGAAACATTTAGTCGTCCTGCGGCGTACAAGAACTCTCCTCACTCACGGGTCCCGGCCCGAAATGCAGTTCAGCACGGTCGTATCGGTTCTCAAGACTCACCGCCGCCGGATCCTCCTCGGTTTCGCGGCGCTTTTCAGTGTGTTATTCGGCTTCGCCTTCCTTTACAGCTACTCCTGCGGCTTCCACGGTTGTCCATCGCTCGCGCAGATCCGGGCCTTTCGTCCCTCAGAAGGGGGACGGGTCCTCGATCGTGACGGCGAGCTGCTCGGGCACCTGCATCCGGTCCGTCGTCTCACGGTCCCAATCGACAGGATTCCTCCCGCGGTTCGCTCCGCGTTCATCGCCGTCGAAGATCGCCGTTTCTATCATCACGATGGCATCGACTGGCGCTCGGTGGGTCGAGCGACCTGGCGCAACATGGAAGCGCTCGGAGTCCGCGAGGGATCGTCGACGCTCACGATGCAGGTCGCGAGAGGCGCGTTCATCGGGGAGAGCAATGGCGAGCACTCGTTCGGCCGGAAACTCATCGAGCTGCGGCTGGCACCTCGTATCGAGAAGGCGCTGACCAAGAAGCAGATCCTCGAGCTCTACCTGAATCTGATTTATCTGGGAGACGGCACCTACGGCGTCGAAGCCGCCAGTCGGCACTACTTCGGGAAGTCGGTCAGTCGGATCAGCCTTGCCGAAGCCGCGACCCTGGCCGCGCTGCCGCGAGCGCCTTCGGTGTATGATCCGCGCGAACATCCCGAGCGCGCGCGTGAGCGGCGCAATCTGGTGCTCTCGCTCATGGCACGAGAAGGATTCATCTCGCGCGCGGTGGCGAAGTCCACGTCCGAGCAGCGCCTGCGTGTTTCGGCCGCAGGATGGGATCTTCCCCCCGGATCGTCCTACGCCGTGGAAGCGGTGCGAGGGTTGGTTGATTCATTGACGCGGCGCCAGCATCTCTATGGCGAGGTCACCGTGCGCACGACGTTCGATCGTCGCGCTCAACGTGCAGCCGAGCAGGCGGTGACGGATCGCGCCGCGGCCATTGGCTCTGGCGTGCAGGGCGCCATGATCGCCCTCGATCCTGCTACTGGAGACGTGCTGGCGCTGGTCGGAGGCGTTGGACGCGCGACCGGCTCGTTCGATCGCGCCTGGCTCGCGCATCGCCAGCCCGGCTCTGCCTTCAAGCCCTTCGTCTACGCTGCCGCACTCGAGAGCGGTCTCACGCCGGCCACACTCGTGGACGACGTGCCGGTCGAGCTCGCGGATGCCGGCCGGACCTGGCAGCCGGCGAACTACGGCGGCAACTATGCCGGCACGATCACGTTGCGGACCGCGCTCGCGCGCTCCGCGAATGCGGCGACGGTCCGAGTAAGTGAGCACATCGGCGTTGCACGCGTCGCCGCGATGGCTCACCGCATGGGGATCACGAGCCCGATCCATGCCGTCCCCTCGCTCGCCCTCGGCTCGACCGAGGTGACACCTGTAGAGCTCGTGACCGCCTACGCTCCGTTTGCCAATGGCGGTTGGCGGGTTGAGCCGCAGTTCGTGTTGTCTGTCGAAGCTGGAGGGCACACTCTCTGGCAGGCGCCGGCCCGGGTCCGGACACGTGTGCTGGACCCGGTGAATGCATTTCTCGTGACGTCGATGCTGCGCTCGGTGGTGGATGAGGGCACCGGATCGATCATCAGGAATCTCGGCGTCGAAGGTCCGGTAGCGGGGAAGACGGGTACGACGAACGGAGGCGCCGATGTATGGTTCGTGGGATACACGCCCACGATGCTCGCGGGCTTCTGGTTCGGGTTCGACACACCACGCACCCTCGGCGGCCGGGCATCCGGCGGCGGACTGGCCGCACCGGCCTGGGCCTCGTTCTACCGCCGGGCATGGCAGGACCGGGACAACGGCGACGACTGGCCGTCGCCCAGCGGGGTAGTGGAGGTAGAGATTGATCCCGAGACTGGTCTCCTGGCGAATGAGTACTGCCCGACCCATCGCAGCGAATGGTTCAAGGCCGGCACCGAGCCCACGGAAGAGTGCCACGAACATGGCGGCGGATTCAACGAAGTAGTAGATCATTTCCGCCACGCGATCAGCGGCGTCGTGCACGCAATCCTCGGTCATCATGATGGCGGAGGTGACGGAGAGGGCGGAGAAGACGGAGAAGACAACTCCAGCAGCGCCGATCGCTGAATAAAGCACGGAGTCCAACGCCTGGCTCCCGCTCACCGCTCAC
>JBDUEA010000420.1:0-2708 GCA_040002695.1 Gemmatimonadota bacterium
TGCCCGCGACGACGCTCGCCTTGGAGAGCATGAACGGCCGCTTGCCGCCACCGAACGCGGCGGATGAGCGGCGGATGGCCATCTGCAGGCCGCCGAGCGGTTCCCAGGTGACGCGTCCGGGCTGCTGGCGCTGGATGGTCAGCAGCTCGTGCTGATCCATCCATTCGAGCAGCAGCCTCTCGATGTCGGGAGCAGCGCCGCGGATCACGCGTTGCGCGGCGACCTCACCCGGGCCGACCCATCTGTCGAGTGCGCCGGAGAGCTGCGCTTCCGGCGTTCGGATCCGCTCCTCGAGCATCGCCTGCTGCAGATATCGCGCGGGAATGCCCACGTCCTTGCCGAGCCGCAGGACCTCGTCGGGCGTGAGCTGGTCCGCGATCTCGTGCTCGCCGGTCTGCAGCTCGGCGGCGCGCTGAATGATGCGTTCGAGCGCGGCGCGGTCGATGCGCGCCGGAAGTTCGTCAGCCATGCGAACCCGGTGCAGGCGTCAGCGTCCGCTCACCGCTCACCGCTCACGCTCTTCTTTCTTTGCCAGCTCGATCCGCGGCAGCATGCTCTCGATTCCCGGCGCGGGGAGCGCGGGCTGACTGCTCGGGGGTGCCGCCTGCGATTGTGCATTCTGGCCCATGTTCAGGAAGGGCCGGAACATCTCGATGGGGATCGGGAAGATCGTCGTGCTGTTGTTCTCCGCGGCGATCTCGGTGACCGTCTGCAGATACCGCAGCTGAATCGCGCTCGGCTCCTGCGCGAGGATCTTCGCGGCCTCGGCCAGTGTCTTCGAAGCCTGCAGCTCGCCCTGTGCAGCGATCACCTTTGCGCGCCGTTCCCGTTCCGCTTCCGCCTGCCTCGCGATGGCCCGCTGCATCTCTTTCGGAAGGTCTACGTCCTTCACCTCGACCGCGGAGACTTCGATGCCCCAGGCCTCGGTGCGCTCGTCGATGATGCGCTTGAGGATCGCGTTGATCTTTTCCCGGTCGGCCAGCAACTCGTCGAGCTCGACCTCACCGAGCACGGAACGCAACGTAGTCTGCGCGAGCTGACTCGTCGCGTAGAGATAGTTCTCGATCTCGATGATGGCGCGGGACGGGTCGGCCACCTTCATGTAGAGCACCGCGTTCACCTTGATCGAGACGTTGTCCCGGGTGATCACGTCCTGGGGCGGAATGTCGAGCGCCACGATACGAAGCGACACCCGCTTCATGTGTGCGAGGCCGAGCGGCACGAACACCAGCCCCGGGCCCTTGGTCCCCGTGAACCGGCCGAGGAAGAAGTTCACGCCGCGCTCGTACTGCTTGAGCACCCGCAGACTCAGAAATGAGTACGCGGCCAGGATGATGGCGAGCGGCAGTATGAGATTCATGTCCGACTCCTTTGTCCCGGGCGACGGGCACACGTCCGCCGCATCGGCACAGTCATGCGGGAAATGCCTCGACGATCACCGCCGCTCCCTGGCCACCACCAATGCACGCGCTGCCGAGCGCAAACCGCTTGCCTCGGCGCCGGAGGGCGTGCAGCAGATGCATCGTGATGCGGGTGCCGCTCGCGGCGAGCGGATGCCCGATGGCGATTGCACCACCGTCGACATTCGTCCGCTCCCGGTCGAGACCGAGCTCCTTCTCGACCGCGAGATACTGGGCGGAAAACGCCTCGTTCACTTCGATCAGGTCCATCTGGTCGAGCGTCATTCCCGCCTTGGCGAGTGCCTTCCGCGCCGCGGGCGCCGGACCGATTCCCATGTACTTCGGCTCGACCCCGGCGACGGCCCACGAGACCAGGCGCCCGATCGGCTTGAGCCCGCGGTCGGCGACGAACCGCTCACCGGCGATGACTACGGCAGCACCGCCGTCGCAGATGCCCGATGCGTTGCCCGCGGTCACGACGCCGTCCTTCTTGAAATAGGGCGGCAGCTTGGCCAGCGCTTCGGCGGTGGTCTCCGGGCGCATGTGCTCATCGGCGCCCCAGGGATCGGACTGCTTCGTTTTCCGGTTGGGAATCATGACCGGTACGATCTCGTCTGTGTACGAGCCCGAGGCCCATCCTTGTTTCGCGCTCTGCTGGCTCCGGTGCGCATACGCATCCACGTCGGCGCGCGAGATCTGATACTTGTCGGCGAGATTCTCGGCCGTCTCCGCCATTGAGAAACCGCACTGCGGGTCCTTGAGTGATTCCCAGAGCAGGTCTTCCAGCGGCGCGGATGGTCCGAGCCGGAGGCCCCAGCGGGCGCCGCGCACGACATGCGGCGCCTGGCTCATCGATTCGGCGCCGCCGGCCAGGACCGCGCGACTCTCGCCGAGCAGAATCTGCTGCGCGCCCTGGATGATCGCCTCGAAACCGGAGCCACAGAGGCGATTGACGGTGACCGCGGGAGTTTCGATCGGAAGGCCGGAACGAAGTGCGACGTGGCGGGCGAGGTAGATGGCGTCGGCCGAAGTCTGGAGCGCGTTGCCGAAAACCACGTGGTCGATCTCTTCAGGCTTGAGGCCCGACCGCTCCAGAGCTCCGCGCGAGGCGGCGGCGCCGAGGTCAGTGGCCGTGATGTCCTTGAGGGTTCCGCCGAAGCTCCCGAACCCGGTGCGGGTGCCGGAGAGGAAAAGCACGTCAGACTGCTGGCCCTGAGTCTTCATGTAACCGGCCCTGTATATAAGGAAGAGGGTGCCGTAACAGGGGCGGAAATATGGCGGGGCGCTGGAGGGGATTGAAGGGGGAGG
>JBDUEA010000421.1:0-2703 GCA_040002695.1 Gemmatimonadota bacterium
TCGACCAGTTCCATGAGCGCATCGTTCAGCGTGACCATTCCGACTTTGCGATTGGTCTGCATGATCGAGGGAATCTGGAAGGTCTTCCCTTCGCGAATAAGGTTGGAAACTGCCGGAATCGAGAGCAGCACTTCCTTCGCCGCCACCCGACCGCCGCCGATCTTCCGGCAGAGCACCTGCGCGATCACTCCGCGAAGCGATTCCGACAGCATCACGCGCACCTGGGACTGACGGTCCGGCGGGAATTGATCGATGATGCGATCGATTGTGGAGGCGGCGGTAGTCGTATGCAGCGTCCCGAAAACGAGGTGACCGGTCTCGGCGGTCTCGATGGCGATCGATACAGTCTCGAGATCACGCATCTCGCCGACCAGAATCACGTCGGGATCCTCACGCAGCGCGGCGCGCAGCGCGTTCTTGAACGAACGGGTGTGCAATCCCACCTGCCGTTGCGTCACCACGCACTTCTTCGGCTGGTGCACGAACTCGATCGGGTCTTCGATGGTGAGAATGTGATCTGAGCGCGTGCGATTCATGAGATCGACGAGCGCGGCGAGCGTGGTGGATTTGCCGCAACCCGTAGGTCCCGTGACGACAACGAGCCCCTTGGTCAGATAGCAGAGCTTCTGAACTTCCGCAGGCAGGCCGAGCTCGTCGGCCGTGAGAATCTTTCCGGGGATGACGCGAAAGACGCCCATGGGCCCGCGGCGTTCCCGCGCGGCGTTGGCGCGGAATCGCGCTACTCCCTCGAGCTCGTACGCCCAGTCCGCGTCTCCGTGCTCGACGAATTCGCCGCGGGCGTTCTCACCCATGATGCTGAGCAACATCCGCTCGAGATGTGCGGCCTCGAGCACTTCCCCTTCCTGACGCACCAGCTCGCCATCACGGCGAAAAATCGGCTGCTCGCCGGTGCGGAGGTGAAGGTCCGAGCTTCCCGTTTCCGCCGTCAATCGCAGCAGCTGGTCGAGCTGCGAGCGGGGTCCGGCCAGGTCCGGCGGCAGGATGCTTGCGACCGATGGCCGCTGGAAACGGCCGGGCGGCGGCGGAGCGCCAGCGTCCGCAGCTGCAACTGGCGCTGGCGCGGCTCCGTTCCCGTCGGGACGCACCTGCACCAGCAGCCCTTCGGCGCCGGGCGAGAGTTGCACCTGCACCCCACCTGCGGGGGCGATGTAGGCGAAGGTGAGCATGGATGCGTCGGTAATGCCCGACTGCAATGCCGGCGGGGCGATCTCCTTGACGAGCGCCAGGACCAGCGCGGCGGCAAGCGGATCACGGGTCAGCGGACGCGTGGCGCCGCCCTGCTGGACGGCGACCGGTTTCCCCACCGCGAGCACGAGGGATTCGGCGCCATTGTCCTGCATCGCCTGGATGAAACGATCGAGTCTTGCCACGAAACGCTCAGTTCAAAGGACGGGCGACGCGAACGTACGCCCGATGAATGCAGACGACCCCGCTGTCCGACGCGAGGCTGAAAAATTGTTCGGCGCTGTTGAGGAAGTCCGAAGCGCGGGCGCGTGTAGGCGGAAGCTCGCACTCCGCGTAGCCGCGGTACTCAGTCCCGCCGTGCATCGTCACCTCGAGGCCGATCAACTGCGCGATCGAATGCCGGTCGGGATCGGTTTCCTCAACCCGGCCGAGGTAACTGACCGCCGTCACCTGCGCCTTCGAGACGAATATGATCTCTCCATGGGCGAGCGTCATCGGAAAGAACGGCTCATGTCGATTGAGCAGTTCCTCAGGTGTTTCAGCGCCTTCATGGTAAGCGACTCGCGGCTGCAGATGCAGCTCCCCCTCGATCGTCATCCCTTCGGCGAAGATGACTCGGGCGGCGAGGCGCTCGGTCGTGGCCCACTGATTCACGGCGATGTCCTCCGGATGCGGGCGAAAAGTCGCGGACGCCGCTCGGCGCGGCAAGAGCACCGGCCCGAACCAGTCGCCGGCGGATATTCACACTGTTTTCGGCATACGGGGCGGGTTCTGCGGGCTACCCGCGGATTTCGATGCCTGCTTCCTGCTCCGAAAGCCGGATGGCCTCGAGATAATCCGCCTGTTCACCGAGCCGGGCCCGTGCGGCCGCCGTGAGGCTCTCGGCGAGATGGACGACGGGACCGCGCAGGCCCTCGGCGTCGAGCAGGTCAGCGGCGATCCGCACATCCTTGTCGAGCAGCGCAAGCCTGAAAGTGTTGGGCCAGGCGCCGGTCAGCACCCGCTCGGGGACGAGGTGCTCGCTGACGAAGGAGCGTCCGCTCGACGCGTTAAGAACTTCGACCGCGACGCGCGCCGGAACTCCGGATTTGACGAGCGCGGCCAGCCCTTCCCCGACGGCCAGGATATTGATGGCGAGTAACGCATTGTTGACCGCCTTCATCGCGTCTCCCGTCCCCACCGGCCCCATGTGCTCGATCCGCTTGCCGAACGCGGCCAGGATGGGACGCGCGCGCTCGAACACCTCGGCCGTTCCTCCCACCATCACCGTGAGCGTTCCCGATTCCGCTCCATTCGTCCCGCCACTCACCGGGGCGTCGGCGAACGCGACCTGCTGCTGCGCAAGGCGAGCGGCGATGCGAAGCGAGCCCGCCGGATCACCCGAGGTACAGTCGAGGAAAAGGGTTCCAGCTGCAAGACCGGCGAGCAAGCCATCGGGGCCGTCGAGCAGCGCGGCGACTTCGGCCGAAGTCGGGAGGCAGGTGATCACCACATCCG
>JBDUEA010000422.1:0-2681 GCA_040002695.1 Gemmatimonadota bacterium
ATCTCGCTCTATCCGATCGACGGGATCACCAGCGAGGGCGCCCTGATCGGATTCCTCAAAGGCGAGCGCTTCCTCTGGGGCAGCGACTACGTCCAGACCGTGAGCGCGCCGAACGAGTATGCACTCGAGGTCTATCGGGCAGTTCGACGCACCGGTGTCTCGCCCACTCGGCTCGCGGCCGAGCATCTGCCGATGACGAGCTGGGACACGGTGACCACTCTGGTAGGAGGGATGGACGGCACTCATCCCTGAGGGGCAGTATTCTCCCTCCATGACGAACTCGCCGTCGCGCCGAACGGGGGCGCTGCTCATTGCCGGCCTCTGGGCCGTGCTCGCGGTGGTGGCTGCGGGGCAGCAGGTGCTGCTGATGCAGGTGGAGGGCAGGCCGATGACCATCGGCACTGCTCTCCTCATGCAGTTTCCCGCCTGGATGTTCTGGGCGCTCGCGACGCCACTGATTCTCCGCCTCGGTCTGCGTCCGCCGCTGGAAGCGGCACTGACCGCGCACCGGCTGCTGCCGCAGCTCGCCCTGGCACTGGTGCTCAGTGTCACGCACAGTCTGCTCTCGGCCGCCCTCAACATCGGGCTGCTCCCGGGAATGTCTACGCCAACGTCGCTGCGTTCGATGTTCCTGGGGTACCTCAACACCCGACTCGTATTCGATCTCCTCATCTATGGCGCCATCCTTGGCGTCGGCTATGCCGTCGAGTATCGCGAGCGCTTTCGTGCCCGCGCGATTGACGCCGCTCGTCTGGAGACCGAACTGGCGCAGGCGGAGCTGCAGGCGCTCCGCTCGCAGCTGCATCCGCACTTTCTCTTCAATACGCTCAACACGATCGCGGTGCTCACTGAGTCGGATCCGACCGCCGCTCGTGAAATGCTGGTACTCCTCGGGGACCTGCTCCGGGCGACACTCGAGCAGGCGGGGGCTCAGGAAGTGCGACTTCGCCAGGAGCTCGATTTTCTCCGGAGCTATCTCGCGATCGAACGGACGCGATTCTCCGACCGGCTGCGGGTGACATTCGATCTGGAGCCGACGACGCTCGAGGCCTGGGTCCCCCACCTCGTGTTGCAGCCGCTGGTAGAGAACGCGATCCGGTACGCGATTGCCCCCAGGAGCAGCCGAGGCGAGATCACGGTCGGGTCGACCCGCGTGAACGGTACGCTCGAGCTTCGGGTGGTGGACGACGGGCCCGGTGTGGGCCGTTCCGCGGGAAAGCCCGGGAGCGGACTCGGGCTCAGCAACACGCGCGCTCGTCTCGAACGTCTTTACGGCGCCGAATCGTGTCTTACGGTGCTGGACGGCGAGTCGGGCGGCACCGTTGTGACCGTCACCCTGCCATGGCGCGCTGGCGCCGCGCCGGCCGATGGCGTCGACGACGGGATCGGCGAGGGGCACGCTCATGGCTAGGCTCCGGGTGCTCGTGGTGGATGACGAGCCGATCGCGCGCCAGGGGCTCGTCTCTCTCCTCGGCCGGGAGCCCGACCTCGAGATCGTCGGCGAGTCGAAGGACGGCGCGTCGGCCGTCGCCGACATTCGACGTCTCACCCCGGATCTGGTCTTGCTCGACGTGCAGATGCCGGAGCTCGATGGCTTCGGCGTGGTGCGGTCGCTGACTTCGGAGGAGATGCCGGGGGTGGTGTTCGTCACGGCCTACGATCGTTATGCGATCGACGCCTTCGAGGTGCACGCGGTGGACTACGTGCTCAAGCCGGTGAGCGAGGCGCGATTCCGCACTGCGATCGCGCGGGCGAGGAGCCGGCTTCAGTCGGAGCATCAGGGCGAGCTGGCCTCGCGGCTCGAGCGTCTGCTCGCGGAGAGGGATGCGTCAGGCGGAGTGCTGGACCGGATACTGGTGCGGTCGGGAGTGCGATCGTATTTCGTGCAGGTGGCGGACGTCGAGTGGATCGAGGCGGCGGGGAACTACGCTCGGCTCCGCACGGCGACGGGCCAGCATCCGATCCGCGAAACGATGAAACTGCTCGAGGACCAGCTGCCTCGCCGGTTCGTGCGGGTGCACCGCTCCGCGATCGTGAATCTCGATCGAATCAAGGAATTACGTGCGCTGCCTTCGGGAGATGCAACGGTGGTGCTGCAATCCGGAGCGACGCTGACGCTGAGCCGAGGGTACCGGGCGCAGTTCGAGAAGCAGGTGGGGAGGGGGAGATAGGGGATTTCGCGACTTCGCGACTTCGCGACTTCGCGACTGAGAGTGGAAAGTCGAAAGTGGAAAGTAGAAAGTTGAAAGTGGAAAGTACTGAGTACTGAGTACTGAGTACTGAGTACTGAGTAACGAGTGAGGAGTGACGAGTTGAAAGTTGAAGGGTGAAAGTTGAAGGGTGACATGCGGAAACGGGAACGGGGGATGCGATGCGCGGCCACGGGTTCTGTCATTGCGAGGAGGCGGCACAGCCGCCGACGTGGCAATCTCCTCGCTGGATGACGGTGCGGAGCGGAGCGGGCTGCAGGGAAGACATTTTCGCGTTCGCGACTTCGCGACTGCAACACCAGTGCAAGAACTCTGCATCTCTGCGTTGAATCAAACCAAAAGAACAAAGGGGAAACGGGCCCGGAGGACCCCAATGCATTCGGCTCTCGTCCCGATGATCGCATCACTCACCCACACATTCACATTTCTCCGCGCGTTCTCTGCGCCCTCCGCGCCTCTGCGGTGAATCGT
>JBDUEA010000423.1:0-2675 GCA_040002695.1 Gemmatimonadota bacterium
CCTTGATCCCGGCGCGCCGCGCGACGAGCGTGGATCCGATGGTGGCGCTGCGAAGTGAGTGAGAAGTGACGAGTGCCTCGGGCGATCCGTCAGGCGTTTGCAGTCAGTCGTAACCTCCTACCCGACCGAGGCCTGTGTGGACACGCTCTGGCACGATCTCCGCTACGCTGCCCGCCAGCTGCTCAGAAGCCCGGGTTTCACCGCGGTCGCGGTCCTGACTCTTGCCCTCGGCATCGGAGCGAACACCGCGATCTTCAGTGTGGTGAACGCGGTCCTGTTCCGCCCGCTGCCGTACGCGGAACCGGACCGTCTCTTCGTCCTGTTCGAGCAGAGCCGACAGATCCCTTTCCGCACGCCTTCGTATCTCACGTTTCGTGACTACCGTGAGCAGGGGTCGGACATCGGGCAGATGGGATATGTGCTCGGTGAATCGGGCTCCCTTCCCCGGGACCGCGGAGCCGCGCGTTTCACGCTCGCCCGCGTGTCCGAGGGTTTTTTCGGCGCTCTCGGCGCGACGCCCTATGCCGGCCGCCTATTCCTGCCAGAGGAGGAGCAGGCGGATGGCACGCCACCGGCAGTGCTCAGCTACGCGTTCTGGCGGCAGGAATTCGGAGGGGATCCCGCCGTGCTCGGGCGCACGGTGAGGACGGCGAATCTCAGCTACACGATTGTTGGTGTGCTGCCGCCTGGCGCCGCCTTTCCCTCATGGGCCGAACTTTATACGCCGCTCGCCTCCGGGCCACGCGCCGTCGCGCTCACTCACCGTGATGTGCATGTCGATGCCGCGACTATCGTTCGACTGCGAACGGGGCTGACCGTCGAGGCCGCCCGTGCGCGCCTCGGCGCCATCGGCAGCCGTCTGGCCGCCGCCTATCCCGCTGACAACGCAGGCTTTGTGGGAAATATCAGTTCTCTGAGGGACAGCGTGCTTTCCGGTGGCATCAGCACTCCGCTGCTGCTACTGCTCTCCGCCACCGTACTCGTCCTGCTCATCGCCTGCGTGAACGTTGCGAACCTGTTCCTCGCGCGGCTCGACAGTCGAAGCCGGGAACTCGCGCTTCGCACCGCGCTGGGCGCGGGCCGGGGACGTCTGGTGCGCCAGTTACTGACCGAGAGCCTCGTCCTTGCGTCCCTCGGCGGGATGCTTGGGTTGTTGATGGCACAGTGGACCCTCGGTCTCCTCACGGATGCGGCGGGTGCGAATCTGCTGGCGAGCGGCGCCAGCGGGCTGCTGCCGCGTCTGGAGGAGATTCGCGTGGACGTCGGCCTGTTCGTGATCACCGCGGTGGTCTCCCTGCTCGCCGGACTCGCGACCGGATTGCTTCCGGCCTGGCGCGGCAGCGGCAGAGACATCGCCCTTCTCATTAAGTCGGGAGGACAGCGGGGGAGCAGCCCGCGGAGGGCACGTCTGCGGCGCGGAGGCCTCATTGCAGGTCAAGTCGCGCTTACGGTGGTCCTGCTGATCGGCACCGCACTCCTGATCCGGAGCCTCACTCGCCTGCTGCAGGTCGATCCGGGTTTTCGGCCCGATGGCGTCCTGACGGTCCACGTCTTTCCATCGTCCCCGCGATATTCCAATCCCGCGAGCGACGTGAGTTCGCTGTACACTCGCCTCGTCGATGCGACTTCACTCGTTCCGGGTGTGCTCTCTGTGGGTCTCGTGAATCACCTGCCGATGGCCGGCGCGTGGAGCGGTTCCCGGGTCGAGATCGATGGCAAGCCTGCGGAGCCCGGTCACGAGGAGACCGTGGGCGTGCGAGTCGCCAACGTGGAATATCTCCGATCCATGGAGATACCGCTGTCCCGCGGTCGATGGTTCAGCCTGGACGACATGACCCCGACCGGACGGGGCGGCATCGTGATCAACCATGCCATGGCGGAACAGTTCTGGCCGGGTCAGAATCCGATCGGGCATCGCGTGCAGGTGTTCAAGTCCGCAGCTGGTCGTGCCGAATTCGGCGAACCCGTTTCGGCCGAGGTCGTCGGTGTCGTCGGCGACGTCCGGCAGTTTGGACTGGATCAGCAGTCGGATGCGGCAGTGTACCTGCCATATACCGTGAATCCGTGGGGCCACATGTTTCTCACGATTCAAACAACCGGCGATCCAGCGAGGCTCACCGAGCCCGTTCGACGTGCGCTGCTCGGTGTCGATCCTGACCTGATGATCACCAGTGTTGCACCCATGAGCGTTGTGCTGTCCGACTCGCTCGTGCTCCGTCGGATTACTCTCTCACTCCTCGGCGCCTTTGCCGGATGCGCGCTGCTGCTGGCCGCGATCGGACTCTACGGTGTGCTGAGTCATGCGGTCGGACAGCGCGCAAGAGAGATCGGGATCCGCCGTGCAGTCGGCGCCGGTACCGGAAACATCCTGCGAATGGTGATCGGCGAAGGGATGTCGGGGGTCGCGAGTGGTGCCGTGATCGGCATCGCGGGGGGCTGGCTCTTCACGCGGATGCTCACGGGCCTGCTGTATCAGACGAGTTCGACCGACCCCATGGCGTATCTTTCCGCAGTGGGGATGCTGCTGCCCGTGGCCCTTTTCGCGGCCGGGATCCCCGCGCGCCGCGCGACGCGAGTGGATCCGATGGTGGCGCTGCGGAGCGAGTAGGGGTGGGAAGAGGTGAAGGGTGACGGGTTGAAAACGAGTTGAACGTGACGGGTTGAAAGTTGAAAGT
>JBDUEA010000424.1:0-2665 GCA_040002695.1 Gemmatimonadota bacterium
GATGTCGCTTTAGCGACGACCGGCGAGTCGAGCGAGATCCGTCAGCAATGGAATCGGGTGGTCAATCCTTGAACGGCGACCTCGACGGTCGCGCGCGGCCGGGACCTCCCGGCTTCCCCAGCAGTCGCTGCAGTTCCTCTTCGCTCAACTCGAATGGATCGGCCTCGTAGCCAGGGGGATCGACCCGGACGATCCGGTCAGGATTGCCCAGAATTGGATGGAACTCCCAGGCCGAGCGGGAGAGATCGCGAACTTCCCACTCATGACCCTCGGGATCGGTGAAGCGACGGTATCCCACGTACGATCTCCTTGCAGGTCGCGTCGGATCGGCCTGTCCACGCGACGGTTCGGTCTTCGCCAACTCTGTGGTCAGCGGGAATCGAGGTGCCCCGGCCAATGCGTCACCACTATCAGTGGCACCGGACCCGGCAGAACGACATTGATCAAGAGCCCGACGCGTTCGAGACTCATGGCAGCAGCCGTCGGAGTTCGCCGAGAAAGTTCTGCACCAGAATGATCTGGGGTGCATTGTCGCTGCTGCCGACTGAACCGAACCGGAGCATCAGGAGGCGCCGGTCGTCCTTCGAGACATCGAAATTCGAATGGGCGGCGCTACGGATGTAGCCGACGGCGTTGAACAGCCGCTTCTGACCCACCACGCTCAGGTTCGGAGTCGTCTTAAGTGCCGCGACCATCATGTCGTCAAAGTTGTTGCGGTAGAACAGCTCGTCGCCCCGATGGCTCCAGTGCGGCGAGATCCCGCCGGCATTCGAAATCTGGATCTTGCCCGCGTCCACATCAGGAAACGGCCGCACGTAAATCTCGGCGCGTCCGGTTTCGGTGGAGCTATAGGCCAGCCAGCGACCATCCGGCGAAATCGCTGGACCGGTCTCCTGGAACGGATCGGCGATCAGCGGCTTCGGGACGCTGTCGACTCCGATGCGCTTGATGAGAATATCGCCGTCACCAGGTGTACCCTGTTCGGTCGCCAGCACCAGCCAGCGGCCATCCGGCGACTCCACGCCCTCCGCGATGGGAATCGAGCGCCCGCTGTCATTCCAGGTGACCCGCACTGCGGCGCTGCTCCCGTCGGCCCGCTGGCGGAACAGCGATGAGGGTCCACTCCGGCTCGAGAGAAAGAGGATGTCCCGGCCATCGTGCGACCAGCTGGGCCGGCGGTTCTGTTCGCCCTGTGCGGTGAGGCGGGACATCGGACCGGTGGGGAGCTGCTTCACCCAGATGTCCTCGGTCCGGCTGGTCGGGCCACCCGAGATCGCGCTGAGGTGGAGCGCGAGCCGGGTGCCGTCGGGCGAAAGCGCCAGGCTGCTCGCGACGACGTGCAGAGCCGAATCGACCAGCGACTCCGTGCCGTCACGCTCGACCCACACCGGCTCCGAGGTCGTGGTCCCCTTCGCGATGGAATACAGGAGGGTGCCGTCCGGGGCGATCGCCAGGTCGGCGGCACCGAACGCACCCACTGCGAGGCCAGCACTTATCAGCACCGGTGGCCCGCTGATCTCCAGTTTGGCGAGATCGAACCTGACGGCCATGAGCGAACCGTCCCCCAGCACATAGAGGAGATGGCCCGACGGCGCGTAGCGGGCAAAGGGGGCCTTGAACAGCGCCTTGCGCGCTCTGGTCTTGAGATCGATGACGAAGATCTGATAGTCGCCAACATCGTCCCCCTTCCGGCGGATCCGGCAGATGACCCCGCGGCCACCAGGCAGCGCCTCGGGCCACGCGAGGCCGATCTCCTTCTGAGTCGAATCGAGCGCCATCACCAGCTCTCGGCCGGTGCCGTCGGGGTGAATCCGTGACAGGCTGTTGGCGCCGTCGAAGTAGATCCAGCCGTCGGGGCTCCAGCTCCCTCCGCCACCCGAGATCGTGTCGCGCACGATGGTCGTCGCCTGGCCACCGTCCCGAGGGATGATCTTGAGGGCAAATGGCGTTGTAGTGATGTAGGCGAGTTGCTGCCCGTCGGGAGAGAAGAACGGCGAGGTCGCCCCTTCGGTGCCGGGTACCGCCTTGGCGGCGAGGGCATCGAGACTGCGAACGAAGAGCTGACTGGTGCCGCCGGCCGCGGCGCCCGCATAGACAAAGGCGCGGCCATCCGGCGCCCACGAGAGCCCCAGTCCTTCACCCTGCCCAAGGTTCAGCGCGAAGCGGTCGACCCCGACGACGGGTTCTCGACTGGCCGGGCGCAACGCAAAGGCGATCGCCGCGAGCGTCACCAGGCCGAGCACCGTCACGACCGGTTTCACCCGGCGTTCGAGCCATGTGCCCCGACTCACGACTCGTCGCGAAGTACTCATCGTGGTTGGCGACGCCATCGCCCTGGCGAACTCGTCCGCCGTGGCAAAGCGATCGGCCGGCAGCTTCTCGAGCGCCGTGAGCACCGCGTCCTCGACACTCTCGGGTACCCGGTCCCGGTTTTTCCTGATCGATGCGGGCTTCTCGGTCATCACCTTGGCCACGATCGCCTGCGCGGTGCTGCCGGTGAACGGCGGATCGCCGGTCAGCATCTCGTACGTCATGGCCCCCAGCGCATAGACATCGGAGCGCGCGGTGATCTCGCGCTCGCCCATGGCCTGCTCGGGACTCATGTAGTGTGGCGTGCCGAGTGACATGCCGGTCTCGGTCATGCGGTTGCCACCACCTGCGCTGC
>JBDUEA010000425.1:0-2655 GCA_040002695.1 Gemmatimonadota bacterium
GAAGCCAGGGACGCGAGCGAGGAGCTCGAGCGTCCAGCCGAAGTTGCCAGCGAAGGGACGATCACCGCTGGCCTGGAACGCGTCGCCCGTCTCGTTCAGGTTGATCAGAAGCCGATCGGACGGACGCCACGCTCCAATCTCGCCACCTACACCGGGCTCTTCGACCACGTGCGCCGGCTGTTCGCGAGCACGCCGGCCGCGCGGGCCCGGCACTACGACGCGGGACGGTTCTCGTTCAACGTCGCGAAAGGTCGTTGCCAGACGTGCCAGGGCGAAGGCTTCGTCATGGTAGAACTTCTGTTCCTGCCCAGCGTCTACGCTCCGTGTCCGACTTGCCATGGCGCGCGCTACAACGCGAAGACACTCGAGATCACGTATCGCGGGGAAAACATCGCCGAAGTGCTCGGCATGACCGTCGATGGCGCCCGGGACTTCTTTGCGGATGAACCGCACGTCCGGCGGTCCCTCGACGTGCTCCGCGAAGTCGGCCTCGGTTATCTGCGTCTGGGACAGCCCGCCACCGAACTTTCCGGTGGAGAAGCGCAGCGCATCAAGCTCGCGACCGAACTGCAGCGCGTCGGACGCGGGAATACGCTCTACGTTCTCGACGAACCGACGACCGGCTTGCACCCGGCGGACGTGGAGCGGCTCGTGGCGCAGCTCGACGGCCTGGTCGATGCCGGCAACGCCGTCATCGTCGTGGAGCACGACATGCGGGTCATCGCCGCGAGTGACTGGGTCATCGACATCGGCCCCGGTGCGGGAGACGAGGGAGGGCGAATCGTGGCGAGCGGAGTACCTGCGGCCGTCGCGACTGCAGTGGAGAGCAGAACCGCGCCGTATCTGGCTCGATATCTGGAGAGGGAGAAGGCGGAGAAGACGGAGAAGCCGGAAAGGAATAGGGGAACGGGCGGGGACCGGGCGGCCCTCAGGAGCGCGAAGCGTGACTCGGCGACGACGAAGGGGACGGAGCGAGACTAGCTACCCCCGCCGGAAAACGCCACCGAGTCTTTCTCCGCGTCTTCCTCCGCGTCCTCCGCGTCTCTCCGGTTTGCGCAGTTGCAGTTGCAGCCGAGGGAAATCGGGCTTCGTGCGCGGAGAGTTATTCGGCGGGAGTGGTCGATGCCCCCGCCGAGTTCGCCCTTGTTCACCTTCACCCTTCACCACCGCCCGCTCACCCCTCACGCCTTACCGCTCACCGCACCCTAGAAACTCAGCTTCACAATCCTCCCGCCCACGCCGACCAGCCAGCCGCTCCGTGCGCTCGCGAAGGAGACGGCCCAGTAATCCTTGAGACCGGTGAGCGTCATCCACGTGTTGCCCTCATCGGACGACCAGGCCGAGCCACGAGGTCCAGTGGCGACGACTCCGACGGTTCCCTTGATATATGCGAGTCCATAGATGGAACCGGTGAACGGCGTTGGCGTCGCGAGCGTCCAGGTCTTGCCGCCATCGCTCGAGCGCGCCGTATTCTCGAGGTGCGCCTCGGGCGTGGCCAGTTCGCCACCGCCGAGGATGCCGTGAAGGGCGTCGCGGAAGGCCACGGATACCACGCCCGAGCTCGGTGTGCCCTGGACGATCGGCGTGTCGTACGCATTCCAGGTCCGGCCCGCATCCGTCGTCGCGAGCACGCGCGCCATGGCGCCGCCACCGGTGCCGATCCACGCGTTCTTTGATCCCTGGGTAGCGATGCAGGTGCCGCTCGCTGCGAAGCTCGCCTCGCCCGGCTGGGCGACGGGAAGATTCGCTCCGATGTTGGTCCAGTGCGCGCCGTCGTCGGTCTTGATGACCGGAAAGACTCCGTTCACCGCGTCACTCGTCGTGAGACCGCGGTTGGGTCCCCAGAAATCGAAGCAATCGTAGAACGCGTTGGGGTCCTGGTTGATGAACTGCAGCGACCAGTGCTGGCCGCCATCGCTCGTGAAGTAGATCCGGGAATCATTGCCCGGGCCCGCCGACATCAGGTACGCCACCCTGTCACTGAACGCCTGCACATCACGGAATTCCAGATCGTGCGCGGCCGGAACCTGCGCCGCATGCCAGGTCTGGCCGCCGTCCGTCGTGATCGTGTAAGTCCCGCCCGTCCCGCTGGCCCAGACGACTCGCTCGCTCACGGGACTCACCGCCTGCAGCCGATTCGTGGTTCCGCTCTGCTGCACGGTGAGTGTCGGCGCCGCCAGCGATTGCAGATCAGGCGCAGGCGATGTCGGGGGAGTTGCGCTGTCCGTGCAGCCGAACGCAAACGACAACGCGAGCGCGGAGCCCGCTATCTGAACGACGTGACGATTCCTCATGGAAAGGCCTCGGAAAGGAAGAAGTAAGGGCACCGCGGGCGACCTTCCCACGGAGCCTCGGCAGGCGCGGGCCGGCCGGGAGCTGAACGTGTGAACGATTCATCTGGTGCGTGTGACAAGCGGCGGTGGCATTCGCTCGCGGGGCGCGGACGGAAACTCGGCGCGGACCGTCAGACTCCGGGACGGGGCACCTCGGAAGCCAGCGCGGCACATCTCTGCAGTACGATTCGTATGAAGCGCCGAACCGCCGGCGGAGGTGTGGTTCTTCGTAGCGCAGGACCCCGAGCCTGAACGCGAGGGCCACCAGCACCGAATACCCGAAGAAGGCCTCCGAGTGCCAGAGCCGCATCTCCAAGGAGGA
>JBDUEA010000426.1:0-2645 GCA_040002695.1 Gemmatimonadota bacterium
AATCCTTGTCTCCGCGTACTTAGCGCCTCCGCGGTGAATCAAGCAGATATCAATAGCGCGGGACGCCAACTCATCCGGGACCTTATAGCTTACAGACTGCGTCTTCCCCTTAACCCTGCGACCATCGACCATCGACCATCGGCCTCCCCCTCATGCCCCTCGAGCCCACCCTGCCACGCGAGAACTACCTCTCGCCGGAAATATTCGCTCGCGAACGCGAGCGCATCTTTTTCCGGGAGTGGTTCTGCGCCGCGCGGGAGGAACAGCTCCCCGGCGTGGGCGACTATCTGCGGCTGAACATCGCCGGTGAGAGCGTGCTGGTGGTTCGGACGAAAGAGCAGTCGCTCGTGGCGTTCTACAACGTCTGCCGGCATCGCGGATCACAACTGGTGCTCCCGACAGTTGAACCGAAGCTCCCAGGCGTCGGAGCCGATGGTTGCTTCGCCGGAACCATTCGCTGTCCCTACCACAGCTGGACCTACAATCTCGACGGAACGCTTCGCACCGCCCCCTATCTCGAGGATGGGCCTGATCTCTGCAAGGCAGACCTCCCGCTCTATCCTGTCGCTGTCGAGACGTGGGGCGGATTCATTTTTCTCAATCTGACGCCAGACGAATCGCGCGCGGCCCACCATTCCCTCCGTACCCAGCTCGGCGGCGCCGACGAGCGCGTCCGCCGCTACCCGCTGGCGGAACTGCGCATCGCCCGGCGGATCGTCTACGAAGTGGCCGCCAACTGGAAGGTGATTCTCGAAAATTACAACGAGTGCTATCACTGCGCCGGCGTGCATCCCGAGCTCTGTCGCGTGGTGCCCGCCTTCAGAAACCGGGGCGGCATGGATCTCGACTGGGACCGCGGCATTCCACACCGGGAAGGTGCCTGGACCTTCACGATAAGCGGCACCACGGACCGGCAGCCGTTCGCCAGCCTCGACGAGAACGAGCGCACCCGTCACAAGGGGGAGCTCATCTATCCCAATTTCATGCTCAGCCTCAGCGCGGAACACGCCGCCGCGTTCTCACTCTGGCCCTCGGCGCCCGGCCACACGAGCGTCGTCTGCGACTTTCTCTTTCATCCCGGCGAAATGGCGAAGCCCGGATTCGATCCCATGGACGCGGTCGAATTCTGGGATATCACCAATCGCCAGGACTGGACAATCTGTGAATCGGTGCAGCGGGGCATGAATTCCCGCGTCTTCCGCCAGGGATTCTATGCACCGATGGAGAGCTTGAGCCTGGACATCCGGCGTTACGTCGGGGAGAAGCTGGACAATGCGTGAGGGGTGAGGAGGAGGAATCGCAATTCCCCTCCCCCTCACTCCTTACCTCTTACCGCACACCGTTTCCCGCTTACCGTCTGGAGTTCCACTCATGAAGCGAGACTTCGAATACATCGTCCTCGGCCTCGGCGGCCTGGGAAGCGGCGCAGCCTACTGGCTTTCGCGCACCGCGGGTGCCGAAGTCCTCGGCCTGGAGCAGTTCGAGCTCGGTCATGTCCGCGGTGAATCGCAGGATCACAGCCGCATCATCCGGCTTAGCTATCACACACCGGCATACGTGGAGTTTGCCAGGCAAGCGTACGCCGCATGGCACACGCTCGAGCGTGACGCGAAGGAGCAGGTCGTCCTCAAAACTGGCGGCCTCGATCTCGGTCCACGAGACAGCGCAATTCCCCTCTCGACGTATTCCGAGAGCATGGATGCATGTGGAGTCCCTTACGAACGGCTCGATCATCGCGAGATCATGCAACGCTGGCCGCAGTTCCGGCTGACGGAGAACGTGCACGGCCTCTACCAGGAAGACAGCGGCATCGCGATGGCTGCGCGCGCCAATGCCGCGCACCAGCGGATTGCGCGGGAGTATGGAGCTGAGCTCAAGGATCGCGCGCCGATCACCAGCATCCGGAGTGCGCGCGGTGAAGTCGACGTCACCGCGGGTGGAGTGACCTACCGCTGCCGGAAACTCGTCATCGCCGCGGGACCGTGGTCCAATGTCGCACTCGGCCACTTCGGTTTAACGCTTCCGCTCGAGGTGACCCAGGAGCAGGTCACGTACTTCGCGTCTCCCTTCCTGCGTGACTTCGATCCCGGCCGTTTTCCCGTCTGGATCTGGATGGACGATCCCTGTTACTACGGCTTCCCAGTATTCGGCGAGGCCGCGACCAAGGCCGCGCAGGACGCCGGCGGCAAACCCGTGACGACCGAGACCCGCACCTTCGAGCCCGATCCCGCGAACACCGCTCGAGTCGCGAATTTCCTTACGAAGCATCTGCCCACCGCGCTCGGCCCCGTGCTCTACACGAAGACCTGCCTCTACACTCTCACCCCCGATCGCGATTTCGTGATCGATACCGTCCCGGAGACCGAGAATGTGCACATCGCCATCGGTGCCGGGCATGCCTTCAAGTTCGCCAGCGTCATCGGCCGCACCCTGAGCGAACTCGCCATCGATGGGCACACCGACGCCGACATCTCCCCCTTCTCGATCACGCGCCCGATTCTGCAGGAAAAGAATCCGGCGAAGTCGTACATGGTGTGAGGCCGGGAAGGCGGACAGGGCGGACACTTGGAGATCGGCGGGAACGGGGAAGGTAGTGGCTGATGGAGCACTCAGCACTCAGTACTCAGTACTCAGTACTCAGTACT
>JBDUEA010000427.1:0-2636 GCA_040002695.1 Gemmatimonadota bacterium
CAGAGCCCGGCAGATTTACAGTCTGCTACCATTAGCCACTCGGTCACCCCACCGCTGCGCTGCCCCGCGCACTACCATGCCAGCCAAGCAAACAGGAGAGCTGACGAAGGGAATCGAACCCTTAACCTCCCGCTTACAAGGCGGGTGCTCTGCCAATTGAGCTACGCCAGCGGGTAGCCAAAACGGACAGAACCGTATGATAAACTGGGGTTTAGACTACGTCAACCGGGGTTCCCGGGAAAACCTCGTGCCTCGGCGACCGACTCTCCACTCACCCCGCGACGCCTCACGTCCCTGATTCCGCGCGTCAAGTTGAAGGCGTTCTCCCGCGAAATCAGCCCTGCCGAATGCTCCGAACCTCCATCGTCCCATCCTTATTATCCCGGATTTCGTAACCATGACTCTTGAGCAGGTCACGGATTCGGTCCGCCTCTGAAAAATTGCGGCGGTTCTTCTCCGAGCGCCGGACGCCAGCCCACGCCAATGCCCAGGCCTCCCTGTTTCCGCCAGCGGCGGGCGGCTCCTCGGCGGGCCGTTCAGCAGTCTCCGAATGGGTGGTGGAGAGTATCGCCCGCGCTTTCGGAGCCGGCTCGACATCGAGCACCCCCATCGCATACGCAAAGGCGTCGAGCGCCGCCGCCGCTCCGCCCGCACCCTGGTCCATCAGCCGGTTCCCTTCCGTGATGAAATCAAAGAGCCGGCCGATCGCCTGCGGGGCATTGAGGTCCGCGTCCATTTCCCGCGCGAAGGCAGAGCGGAAGTCCACGGCCGCGCTGGCGAGCGCATTCGACGATCCACCATTCGTCTTGGTGTACTGTCGCAGGCGTTCGCCGAATTCACCGATGCGCTGACTTCCGCGGGCCGCGGCGCCGAGCGCTTCATCGGTCAGATCGAATTTCTGCCGGTAGTGAGCCTGGAACATCAGCAGGCGGATCGCGCCCGGATCGACGCCGTCCGTGCGAAGATCTCTCGGTGTCGTCACGTTGCCGAATCGCTTCGACATCTTCGCGCCCTGCACGTTCAGAAATTCCGCATGCAGCCAGTAGCGCGCGAACTGCGGGCGGCCGGTGAAGGCGCAGCTCTGCGCGATTTCGTCTTCGTGATGGGGAAAGATCAGGTCGACGCCGCCGGCATGAATGTCCAGGACATCGGTGCCCCATCGCTCGGCAAGAAGGTCGAGCGCCATGGCGGAGCACTCGAGATGCCATCCCGGTCGCCCGCGGCCGAAGGGCGCATCCCACGCAGCGCCGACGGCTTCGTCCTCCGGGCGGGCCGCCTTCCAGAGCACGAAATCCCTGGCGTCTTCCTTGGCGTATTCATCCGCGCTCACGCGCTCACTCGCACCGGTCTTGAGCTCGCGACGATCGAGCTGCGACAGTTCGCCGTACGCTGGGAACTTCGCGATGGCGAAGTAGACGGAACCATCCTCTCCGCGGTACGCCACGCCCGACGCCAGCAGCCGCTCGACGAGCCGGATCATTGGGGCGATATAATCGGTCGCGCGAGGGTAGTCGTGCGCCGGACGGATCCGGAGATATTCCCGGTCCTCGTGAAACGCCTGCGCGAACGGTTCCGTGAACTCCCGGATACTGGTGCCGCGAGCGGCAGCTTCACGAATGATCCGATCGTCGACATCGGTCAGATTCATGATGTGCAGAACCTCATACCCGCTCTGCTCCAGCCAGCGTCGCAGCAGATCCTCAAAAAGGAAAGTCCGGAAATTCCCGATGTGGGCGTAGTTCCATACCGTCGGTCCGCAGGTGTACATGGAGACCCGTCCCGCTACCTGCGGAGCAAACTCCTCGACTCGGCGCGAGAGTGTGTTGAATACCTGTAGACTCACGCCTTGGCCTCAGCGCCCGTATCCTGGAGCGGCTTGGGAGATTCGGGCTTTGCGCCTGCTTCCGGCGCGGCGACGGTCAGGCCGCGGACATGCACCGTATGCTGCGCGAAGGGAATTTCAATCTGCTCTGCCCTCAACCGGACCAGCAGCCGGCGACGGTACTCCCGCGCGGCGTCCCACTGCAGGCCGGGCGCGGTACGCACCAGCGTGCGGATCACGATCTCGCTGTCGTTGAGTGCTTCGATTCCGGGAACCTCGAGCGGACCGTCGAGCCGCTGCTTCCAGGCGGGATCGGCGGAGAAACGGGCGGCCTCATCGCGGAAGACCGAGAGCGCGCGATCGGGATCCATGTCATAGCCCACGCCGACTTCCACCACCGCTCTCGCCCAGCCGCGGGTACGATTGCTCACGACCTTGATCTCTCCGTTGGGGATCGTGTGAAGCACGCCCTCGAGATCCCTCAGCTGCACGACCCGAAGGGTCATCTTCTCGACCACGCCCGCCTTGCCCGCCGCTTCGATCACATCGCCCATGGCGAACTGGTTTTCCAGCAGGATGAAGAACCCGGCGATGAGGTCCTTCACCAGGCTCTGCGCGCCGAATGAAACCGCGAGCCCGAGGATACCGGCACCCGCCAGGATCGGCGTAATTTCGATGAAGACGTTCAGCGTCAGCAGAATGGCCACGACGACGATGATGACTCGCCCCATACTCTTGAGCAGCTGCGCGACAGTCTGACCCCGCTTCTCGCGGAGCGTCATCGTGGTATCGTCGCCGTCGTCCACCGCTTCGA
>JBDUEA010000428.1:0-2621 GCA_040002695.1 Gemmatimonadota bacterium
CTGATCCACGAGGATCACAAGGCGCCGATCGTCGCGGTCAATATCTGGTATCACGTGGGCTCGAAGAACGAGCGGCCCGGCCGGACCGGATTCGCCCACCTGTTCGAGCACCTGATGTTCAACGGCTCCGAAAACTTCAATCACGAATATTTCGAGCCCTTCGAGCGCGCAGGGGCGACGGACCAGAACGGAACCACGAACAACGACCGCACCAACTATTTCGAGAACGTGCCGACCTCCGCGCTCGACATGGCGCTCTGGATGGAATCGGACCGCATGGGCCACCTGCTCGGCGCCATCGACACGGCGAAGGTAAATGAGCAGCGGGGAGTGGTGCAGAACGAGAAGCGGCAGGGTGACAACGAGCCCTACGGCAAGACCGAGTACCTGATGGCGGAGAATACCTATCCCGCCGGCCATCCGTACTCCTGGACCGTCATCGGCTCGATGGAAGACCTCGACGCCGCGAAGCTCGATGACGTGAAGGACTGGTTCCGCAACTACTACGGCGCCGCGAACGCCGTGATCGTCGTCGCCGGCGACATCGACACTCAGGCCGCAAAGGCAAAGGTCGAGCACTACTTCGGGGACATTCCCTCGGGGCCGCCAGTCGCGCGTCCGCTCGTCTCGATCGCCAAACGCACCGGCACCGTCCGGGCCACGATGCAGGACCGGGTCCCGCAGGCCCGGATCTATCGCGTCTGGAATATTCCGCAGTGGGGCTCCGAGGACGCGACGCTCCTCGACCTGGCGAGCGACGTGCTGGGCTCCGGAAAGACTTCGCGTCTCTACAAGCGGCTCGTGTATGACGATCAGAGCGCCACGAGCGTCGCCGCCTACACGGACCTTCGGGAGATCGCGGGTCAGTTCGGGATCGAGGTGACCGTTAAGCCGGGCGGCGATCCGGCCGCCGTCGAAAAGGCGATCGACGAGGAGATGAATCGATTCCTCGCGAGCGGGCCGACCCTCGCGGAGGTCAAACGCGCCCAGTCCCGGGAGCGCTCCGGATTCATCCGCGGCGTCGAACGGATCGGCGGATTCGGGGGCAAGTCCGACGTGCTCGCGCAATGCCAGGTGTTTACCGGCGACCCCGAATGCTACAAGCTCGCGCAGACTCGCATCGCCGAGGCCACCCCCGCCACGCTTCAGGCCGTAACCCGTCGCTGGCTTTCCGACGGATTGTATGACCTCCTCGTAACGCCATTCCCCGAATTCACCACCGCCTCGAGCGGCGCGGACCGGACCAAAGTCCCCGAGACTGGTACTCCGCCGGATGCGAAGTTTCCTGCGTTCTCGCGCACCACACTGAGCAACGGGCTCAAGGTGCTCTTCGCCGAGCGGCGCTCGATTCCGGAGGTGGATCTCCGACTCATGATCGATGCGGGCTACGCCGCCGACCAGGGCGCGCTGCCCGGCACCGCCAGCATGACGATGGCGATGCTCGACGAAGGAACGCAGAAGCTCTCCGCCCTTCAGATCAGCGACACGCTCGCGCAGCTCGGCGCACGCCTCTCGGCCTCCTCTTCGCTGGATGAGTCGAGCGTCTCGCTCTCCGCACTCCGTGAGAAGCTCGATCCGTCGCTCGCCCTCTTCGCCGACGTGGTGCTGACGCCGTCGTTTCCGAAGGCAGATTTCGAACGCCTGCAGCGTCAGTGGCTGGCGGGGATCCAGCGGGAAAAGGTACAGCCCGTCGGGATGGCACTGCGCGTCTTTCCAGGGCTGCTCTACGGTCCCGGCCATGCCTATTCGAACCCGCTCACCGGATCCGGCACCACGCAGTCGATCTCGAAGCTGACGACCGACAAGCTGGCCGCCTTTCACCGGACGTGGTTCAAGCCGAACAACGCCACGCTGATCGTGGTGGGCGCAACGACACTGGCGGAAATCAAGCCGAAGCTGGAGAAGTTGTTCAGTGGCTGGAAACCGGGGGAAGTGCCGGCCAAGAATATCGGGAAGGTCGAACTGCCGGCCAAACCGGCGGTCTACATTCTCGATCGCCCGGGCGCGGACCAGTCGATCATTTTCGCGGGCAACGTGGCACCTCCGCGTGGTGCCAGCAACGACGAAGCCATCCAGACGATGAACACGATTCTCGGCGGCAACTTCACGTCACGAGTGAACATGAACCTGCGGGAAGACAAGCACTGGTCGTATGGTTCCTTCACGCTGCTGTGGGCCGCGCGCGGTCAGCGACCGTTCATCGCGTACGCGCCGGTCCAGACCGACAAGACGAAGGAGTCGATCGTCGAGCTCGGCAAGGAACTGCGCGGCATGCTGGGTTCCCGGCCCCTCGAACCCGGTGAAGTGGACAAGGCCAAGGCGTCCGCCACGCTGACGCTTCCCGGACAATGGGAGACCATGGGCGCGGTGGAGGGATCGCTCGCGGAAATCGTCACCTATAATCTTGACGATCATTACTTCGATGGCTTTGCCGATCGGATTCGCGCGGTCACCGATTCCAACGTGATTGCGTCCGCGCGGGATGTCGTGAAGCCCGACAACTTCACCTGGGTGGTCGTGGGTGATCGCGCCAAGATCGAAGCGGGAATCCGCTCGCTCAATATCGGCGAGGTGCGGCTGCTCGATGCCGACGGAAAACCGCTGGAGACGCCGCCACACCC
>JBDUEA010000429.1:0-2621 GCA_040002695.1 Gemmatimonadota bacterium
GGGCCATTGCAGCCGGCGCAGGCAAGCAGTGCAGCAAGGAGAATCCGTCGCGGCAGACAGGGCATGGTCGTCCCCAGAGTGACGGTACGGCGTGGGGGACGTTCGATCAGTATAGGGGATACACACCGCGTAACGAGAAGTCTGAGCTGGCTGTCGCCCGCCGAGGTTGAGGTGGAGGAATCGGCGTCCCCCTTGAAGCATGAGCCGCCATGCTGCTCAAAGCTTCACTCCTTGGAGTGCACCCGGCGCTTCTCAATGATACGGCGACAACAGCCGCGAACACGCGAAAGAACGAAGGTGCGAAGGAAAATGCTCGGGCCGGGGCTCGAACCCGGAAGGCCTTGCAGCCGAGGGATTTTAAGTCCCTTGCGTTTACCAGTTTCGCCACCCGAGCGGGATGTCGGAACTTCTCTCGGTCGTATCGCTTAAACAAGCCACCGGCACGAGGCCGAGCCTGGTGAGTTCCGCTGTCGTTGCCTGCCTGCCTCCGGCCTCCTGTGGTGCTCTAGTATCCGGGGGCCGTCTCCCGCCGGAGCAGCACACTCCTTCATCGCTTCCCCGATGACCAAACAATCCGCTTCGATCCAGATACTCGACCTCGGTGGGCTTCCCACTCTGCCGCACCAGCGGCTCAGCATGCGGGTCGAGAGCCTGATTCGCCGCGCGATCCTCTCGGGAAATCTCGCGGCCGGCGCTCGCCTCCCCGCCTCACGGGTGCTGGCCCGGGATCTCAAAATGTCCCGTCATACTGTAGAACACGCCTTCGACCAACTCGTCGCCGAAGGATTCCTGGTCCGCCGCCGAGGCTCGGGGACATACGTGGCGAGCGACGTGCCGGAACGGGAGCGCGCACCACGCCCGGTGAAGCGGCATCATCAGCCCCTTACGGTGGCGCCCACGCTCTCCAGGCGAGGCGCCATCATCGAGGCCTACCCTGGCCATCGCGTCCCGCTGATCGGCACCGCATTCACTCCGTCGATTCCGGCGCTCGATCTCTTTCCTCGCCAGGTATGGGGGCGACTGATGTCGCGCGCGATCAGCCGGCCCGGCGTGGATGCGCTGGCGTATGGCGCGAGCGGCGGACTCCCCGAACTCAAGCGCGCGATCGCGGCACACGTGGCCGGCAGTCGAGCGGTCGCGTGCGTGCCGGATCAGATCATCGTGACTTCGAGCGCCCAGCAGGCGGTGGACCTCGTCGCCAGAGTGTTGCTCGATCCGGGCGACGCGGTCTGGGTCGAGGATCCCTGTTACCAGCCGGTGACGCATCTGCTCAGGGCGGCCGGTGGAATCGTCAATCCAATACCGGTGGACGCCGATGGTCTCGAGGCCGATGCCGCGCTCGCGATCGCGCCGGCCGCTCGGCTCGCCTATGTCACTCCATCTCACCAGTATCCCAGTGGTGGCCTGATGTCGCTGCCCCGTCGGCTGGCGCTGCTCGCGTGGGCCGAACGTCATCGCGGTTGGATTATTGAAGATGACTATGACGGCGACCTGCGCTACGCGGGTCGACCGCTCGCCTCGCTGCAGGCGCTGGATCCGGCGGGCCGGGTGATCTACGTCGGCACGTTCAACAAGATGATGTTCCCTGCCCTTCGGCTCGCCTACCTCGTGGCGCCGCTCGCGCTGGTCGATCCGTTCCTGGCCGCGAAGCACCTCATGGACGGTCACGCGCCGGGTCACACCCAGACCGCGCTCGCCGCGTTCATCGAGGACGGCCACCTCGCCACCCATCTCCGGCGACTCGTCGGCGAATATGACCTGCGCCGACGGGCACTGCTCGGCGCGCTCGAGCCGCTGTCGGATGAGCTGGACCCCGGTCCCTCAGACGCGGGACTGCACCTCTCAGTATATCTCCGCCGTCACTCGGACGATCGCGGCATCTCTGCCGAGTGCGCCAAGGCGGGCGTCTACCTCGATCCACTGTCCCGGTTCTACCTCGGCCGCTCGCGTCCCGGATTCGTCATGGGATTCGCCTGCTCCCGCCCCGCTCGCACGCGCGCTGCCATGCAGATCGTGGCTCGAGTAATCCACGCCCAGCCTGCCGCATCAACCCGCATCAAAGTGGTTCGCTAAGATCTCTCCAAGTGGCCCGTTCCGCAGCCACCTGCCGGCCTTACCTTCGCTTTTTGGGCCCAGGCGCCCGACCGGCCTGGGGTCGCCGACGAGGAGGTAATCGAAATGCGCGAACCGAAATCTCCAGCGCGTTGGAACTCGGCGGTTCCAGTCCTCGCCGGGATCTGGCTGATCACGTCGCTGATCGGCGCCGCGCGCCCAGCTCCGCGGGCAGGATACCCGTCGCGCACGGCTGACCAGGTACCCACCGGTAACCTGCATGACTGGGATTTTCTGGTCGGCCATTGGACGGTGCGGCATCACCGGCTCAAGACGCGCCTGGTCGGAAGCACCGAGTGGGAAGACTTCGCCGGGACACTGGTCAATTGGCCGACCCTCGGCGGCCAGGGAAACGTGGGCGACAATGTGATGGACCTGCCGAGCGGGACCATTCGCGGAGTGGGGATCCGCGCCTTCGACGTCAGGACCGGCGAATGGCTGGTCTGGTGGCTCGATGCGCGGCATCCCGAGATCGCCCCGCCGATACGGGGCGGATTCAAAGATGGTGT
>JBDUEA010000430.1:0-2611 GCA_040002695.1 Gemmatimonadota bacterium
CGGATCATCACGAAGCGTTGTCCGTCGTGGGTGAGATCGAACTGCGCCTGATAGGGACTGATGGAATAATCGGCAGTAGAAAAGAGGATCCGCGGTGGGCCGGTCTGAAAGGAGGTGCCGCCTCCCAGGGGGACCGCGGTCATGTTGTCTGCCGCATCCACGTAGTAGAGCTCGTGCCCATCGGGAGACCAGAGCGGAGACATCCCGCCGGACGTCGAGACCTGGAAGCGACTGTCCGCGGTGTTCGGGAACGGTCGCACGTACACTTCGCGTCGTCCCGACTCGTTCGAAGAGTACGCAAGCCAGCGTCCATCCGGGGAGATCGCGGGCGCCAGCTCCTCGGCCGGTGTGGCCACCAGAGACCGCGGCACCGAATCGATTCCGGGCCGAATCGCCATGATATCGCCATTGCCGGCCGCCTGGTCATCGGTTCGGAAGACGAGCCATGCGCCATCAGGCGACCAGGCCTGGCCGCCGATCCCGCGGGAATCGCCGATTGCGATCGGCCGGATATCTCCCTGTCCCCCGGCGTCGCGCTCGAAGAGATGCAACCCCGTCAGGCCGGAAACTCCGCGGTCGGCGACGAACGAGAGAGTGTTGGTGCGTGGCCGCCACCTTGGACGCATGTTCACCGAGCCCTCGAAGGTCAGCCGAATTCTGGGGCCGCTGTCCACGGGTTGCACCCAGAGGTGCAAATTGTGATCCTCGCCCGCAAGCGAGACCGCCAGACGACGGCCATCGGGCGAGAGCCCGATACCGTTCATCGTCGGTCCTCTCAAGTCCTTCACGACCGGATGCCAGGCACCAGAGTGATCAACGTACACCACTTCGTATGTGCTCTCGCCGCCGGAGATGTAGACCAGCGTGCCGGCCCGGTCGATCGCCATATCGACGACACCGGGCGCGGCATTTCCTCTCCGCACCACGACGGTGTCCGCCAGCTCCTTCGCAACGCCACTGGTCCGGAGCGAGCGGATATCGAACGGGATCGCCCACAGCACGCCGTTCGGCTTGGCCACGATCAGGTGCCCGGTGGGCGAATAGATCGCCCGCACGCCTTGGACGACGACCTCGACCCTGCCGGTGCCGAGGTCGGCAATTCCGATAGAAGCGCGTTCCGGATCGCTCGGTGATTCCCGGCGGACCACGGTAACGATCGCCGCTTTCGCGCCCGGGAGCAGCTGGGGCCAGAGAAAGATGAGATCGCCCCGCGCCGAATCGAGCCGAGCGACGAGCGCGCGCGTGCCGTTCCGTGGATCGATGCGGAGCAACCCATCCCGTCCGCTGGCGTAGAGCTGGCCGTCCGCGCCCCAGTCCAGGCCACCGGTCCAGTCCGTCACTGAATTGAGTCCGCTGTCGGACAGCGCCTTCGGGAGTCCGCCCGTGAGCGGCAGCACATTGAGCCGCCGCGGAGGCGAGAGATACGCGACCGTATCGCCCGAAGGCGAAAACGTCAGCGCGTAACCCTCGTCCCCGTTCTGATTGAGCGGTTGCGCCTGCATCCGATCCCAGTGCCGAAAGAGGAACTGGGTACGATTGTTCAAACCCTGGCCGGTGTAGACCAGGCCCGAACCATCGGGCGGCACGGCGATGCCCGGGTACATCGTGGCGCGGAGCGCCTGGGCCGCCGGCAGCTGCAACAAGATGCGAGAGGCGGCGCGTGGGGATTGGTGGGACCGCAGAAAGAACGCCGTCGTAACGCCACCGGCGAGCAGCGCAATGAGCGCGACCGCAACGATCGTGAAGGCGGGCAGGCGGGCGGGCAGGCGGAGGGAGCGGATCGGCCCGGTACGTCCGTGGGTCACCGCGCCTCCGACGAGTGCCGCGGCGAATTCCGCCGCGCTGGCAAACCGGTCCGCCGGCAATTTCGCCAGCGCCGTCAGCACGGCCTCATCCACGGCCGGTGGCACCGACTTCCGCTGCGCACTCGGCGCTGCGGGCTCGCTCGTCATCACCTTCGCTATGATGGCCTGCGCGGTCGGGCCGGTGAACGGCGGCTCTCCCACCAGCATCTCATAGGTGACGCAGCCGAGCGCGTAGACGTCCGAGCGCCCCGTAATCTCGCGTTCGCCGAGCGCCTGCTCGGGGCTCATGTAGTGCGGCGTCCCAAGGCTCATTCCGGTCTCGGTCATCCGAGTGGGGCCGGCCTTGCTCGCGGCCAGGGCGATGCCGAAGTCCGCGACCAGCGCCCGCCCGTCGTGCAGCAGGATATTCTCGGGCTTGATGTCCCGGTGGATCACGCCGTGCCGATGCGCGTAGTCGAGTGCGCCGGCCACTTCACTCGCGATCCGGACCGCATCCCCGATCGGCAGCTGCTTCTCACGCAGGAGCCGGTCCCGCAATGATTCGCCCTCGATCAACGGCATCACATAGAACAATTGCCCCGCGGCCTCCCCACTGTCGAAGAGCGGCAGGATGTGCGGATGCTGCAGCGCCGCCGTGGTCCGGATCTCGGCGAGAAACCGGTCGGCGCCGATGACGGCCGCGAGCTCGGGCCGCAGGATCTTGATGGCCACCTGGCGGTGGTGCTTGAGATCCGCAGCCAGGTATACCGTGGCCATGCCGCCCTGGCCCAGCTCGCGCTCGATGCGGTAGCGGTCGGCGAGCGCCG
>JBDUEA010000431.1:0-2608 GCA_040002695.1 Gemmatimonadota bacterium
AGGGGAAACAGGTGCTGCTCGTGGAGCGCGCGGCATTTCCCCGGGAAAAACCCTGCTCGGAGTATCTCGGTCCTGAGGCGGTCCGGCTGCTTGATCGCCTTGGCGTCGTCCAGGATCTCGAAGCCGCCGGAGCGAATCCCCTCGCCGGAACGACGGTCATCGCCTCGGGCGGTTCGCGGCTCACCGGACTTTTCGCGCTGGCGGGCCATCAGCCGTTTCGCGCCACCGGACTCTCGGTCGCCCGGCGCATCCTCGACGCGCGTCTCGCCACGGCTGCCGCTGAAAATGGTGCGACCGTCATCGAGCGGACGACGCTCGAAGAGTTGTTGTACCAGGAGGGCGGCGTTTCGGGGGCCGTGCTTCGCGACGCGGCGGGAGTCCGCCGCGCCGTGCATGCGCGGCTCACGGTCGGCGCGGATGGACTCCGATCCATCGTCGCCCGCCGGATCGGTCGGCGGCACCACGGCCGCCCGTCACGCATCGCGTTCGTGGGGCACTTCGAAGGCGTCGCGGGGCTCGAGCACACCGCGGAAATGCATGTGGGGACCAGGGGCTACGTCGGCCTGAATGCCATCGGGAATGGCGTGACGAATGTGGCACTCGTGGTTCCGCGTGCCCTCGCCGCCACTGCACGCGGACGGCGAGAGTCATTCTTCCACGACGCGCTCGCGACCTATGCCGGAGTCGCGCACCGCGTCGATGCGCGACGCGCGGTCGGAGAGATCATGGTCACGGGACCATTTGCCGCCACCTCGAGCCGTGTAATCGCGCCGGGCGCGCTGCTCGTCGGCGACGCCGCGGACTTCTTCGATCCCTTCACCGGCGAAGGAATCTTCAGCGCCCTCCTCGGAGCGGAGCTGGCGGCGGCGACCGCCCTCGATGCACTGGCGGTTCCGGGCGCCATCACCCTCGAGCGCCTCGCCGGCTATCGCACCGCGCGCCGCCGGGCCTTCTCAGGCAAGTGGGCGGTCGAGCGGCTGCTGGGATACGGGATGCTCCTCCCTGCCCTGTTCGATCACGCCGTCGCTCGTCTGGCACGCCGCGGTCTCGCACATACGCTCATCGGCGTCACCGGTGATTTCGTGCCGGCGCGTGAAGTGCTCAATCCATCCTTTCTGGCCCGGATGATTTTCTGACTGTTCCCGATCTCGATTCCTCGCTGTTCCGTCAGCTGCTCGGTCGCTTCGCCACCGGCGTCGTGATCATCACCGCGCACGATCGAGCGGGGCGCTCCGTCGGCATGACCGCAAACAGCCTTGCATCGGTCTCACTGCATCCGCCACTGATCTCGGTCTGCATCGAGCATCAGGCCGAGATGTACCAGGTGATGGAGCACGCGTCCCGCTTTGCGATCAATATTCTCGCCTCCAGCCAGGAGGCACTTTCCCGGCGCTTCGCCGGCTTCTACGAAGGGGACCGTTTCGCCGGCGTCGGCTATCGCATCTCGGCGGCGGGACTCATCGTCCTCGACGGAGCACTGGCGCACATCGAGTGCGAACAGTTCGCCAAGCATCCGCTCGGCGATCATACGATGTACGTGGGACGGGTGACGGGCGGAGCCACCGCGGAGAACGACGAGCACGGACGGGCGCATCCGCTCCTCTATTATCGCGGCGGATACGCGGGACTGCAGTCCGGATGACAGCGCGTTCCATGTCTCCGCCGGGAGAGGAAATTCTCGACGACCACGCCGCGGATCCGCGCGTCATCCTGGAGTCGCTGCAGAACATCGCGCGATCCAACCGCTGGTTCGGAGGCTGGTGGGCCGTTCGATTCGGGCTCGACCGCCTGGTGAGCGATCTTCCCCGCGGCACCAGTCTCTCGCTGCTCGACATCGGCACCGGCCTCGGAGACCTCCCCGAACGGGCATCGCGCTGGGCCGCACGCCGCGGGCTTCAACTGTCCTCACTCGGCATCGAACGGCACCGGGTGGTCGCGCGGCTGGCCACGGACGCGGGACTGCCCACCATCCTCGCCTGCGGCGGTTCGGTTCCTATCGGGTCGAATGGGGTAGACATCGTCACTGTGAGTCAGGTGGCCCATCATCTCACGCCGCACGCCATCGTGGACCTGCTGCATGAATGCGACCGCGTCGCCCGGAGAGGCGTGATCGTCGCCGACCTCGTGCGGAGCCGTCTCGCGGAGGCGGGATTCTGGCTCGGCGCCAGAATGCTGGCGTTCGATCCGGTCACGCGCGCGGACGGCATTACCTCGATTCGGCGCGGCTTCAGCCGCCAGGACATGGAGCTACTGCTCGATCAGGCGGGCGTGCGGGGTGAAGTGCATCTTCGCCCGGGGTTTCGCATCGTCGCATTCTGGCGACCCGGGGCGGCATGAAGACGATCGACAGACTTCGCATGCGGGCCCCCGTGGCGCGGGTATTCGAAGCGGCAGCGGATGTCGAGCGCTGGCCGGCCATACTCTCCCACTATCGGTGGGTGAGAATGCGGGAACGGCGTCCCGCGGGCGGCGTCGTGGAGATGTCGGCGTACCGGCCATTCGGACCGGTAGGTTATCCGACGTGGTGGGTTTCGGAGATGTGGGTGGACGCGGTGAAGCCCGAGGTGCGCTATCGGCACATCGAGGGCGTCACCCGGGGCATGGACGT
>JBDUEA010000432.1:0-2607 GCA_040002695.1 Gemmatimonadota bacterium
CTCGGCCTGCGGGGGATAGATCAGCCCCACGTCCAGCTCCGCCTGGGTCACGCACTCCGCAACGCCGCGCGCGGCCGCGATGAACATCTCGTCGGTGACCCGCCGCGCCTTCGTCGCGTAGACCGCCATGCCGATCGCGGGGAAAATGTAGACGTTGTTGCCCTGACCCGGAATGAACGTCCTGTTTCCCACCCGGACTGGCGGGAACGGGCTGCCGCTGGCGAACACCGCGCGGCCCTCGGACCAGGTATACGCCTCCTCCGCCGTACACTCGGAGTGCGATGTCGGATTCGAGTAGGGAAAGATGATCGGCCGCTCGTTGACGCGCGCCATCGCCTCGATGACTTGCTGATTGAACGCCCGCGCCGCGGTACTCACGCCGATGATGGCCGTCGGGCGGATCGACTCGATCGCCGCGACCAGATCATTCATCGGGAGATGTGGCTGCGCGTAGTCTCTCTGAAAATCCAGCAAATCCGTGCGCGCGTGCTCGAGCAGGCCGTTCTTGTCGAACATCCACATCCGCGACAGCGCGTCGCTTTCCGACGCCCCGTCGGCGACCATGGCGGTACGCATCAGCGACGCGATCCCCGTCCCCGCGGATCCGGCGCCGAGGAAGAGAATCCGCTGATCACGGAGCCGGCCACCGGTCAGCCGCGTCGCTCCGAGTACACCGGCGAGCGCCACCGCGGCCGTGCCCTGGATATCGTCGTTGAAGCAGCAGACCCGGTCCCGGTAGCGCGCCAGAATCCGTACCGCGTTGACCCCGGCCCAGTCCTCGAACTGGATGCAGCAGCCCGGAAAGACCTCCTGCACCGCCTCGACGAACTCCTCGACGAATTCGTCCAGTTGATCGGTGGAAGGGCGTGGCTGCCGGATGCCGAGATAAAGTGGGTCGTTCAGGTTGGTCTGGTTGTTGGTGCCGCAGTCGAGCATGATCGGCAGGGTGACTTCGGGCGGCACGCCACCACACGCCGTATACAGCGCCAGCTTGCCGATCGGGATCCCCATGCCGTTGGCGCCGAGATCGCCGAGGCCGAGCACGCGCTCGCCGTCGGTGACGACGATGAAACGCACATCCGTCTCAGGCCAGTTCCGCAACACCTCACGCACGTGGCCGCGGCGGCGGATGGAGATGTACATCCCGCGCGGCCGGCGCAGAAGATGTCCGAATCGGAGACAGGCCTCTCCGACCGTGGGCGTGTAGACGAGGGGAAGGAATCGCGCGGGATCGGACATGATCAGCGCGTAGAACAGCGTTTCGTCGTGATCGATCAGCTGGCTGAGAAAGATGTAGCGCTCGATGTCGGTCGTCTTCGCATCGAGTTGTTTCGAGGCGCGGAGCAACTGCAGATCGAGCGTCTCGATGCCGTCCGGGAGCAGTCCGACGAGACCGAGCTGCTCGCGCTCCGCCTCGCTGAACGCCGTCGACTTGTTCAGCCTGGCGTCATGCAGAACCTCGGCGCTGCGCTTGGATGCCATGGAGAGCCTTCACCGGAATACGGCGGGAACGCGCCGCGACGCGTGCGGAGCGCGATGACGCCCCGTGGAGTGCATCTGGCACCACGCTGTCGGGGTTGGCTCCAAGAGTATGGAAGGCAGTGAGATTACGGCAGGGGGTCCCGCGGGGAATGTCACCCCGCGGTGGTCTTCATGACTCGGTTGCGCACGGTTTCGATGTCCCTCACCGGGCGGATCTCGACGCAGCCGGTGCGCGCCCACGGAAACTGTTCCGCGATGCGCATCGCTTCTTCCATGTTCTCGGCTTCGATGAGGTTGAAGCCACCGAGCACCTCCTTGGCTTCGCTGAAGGGACCGTCCATCGCGCTCATGCGGCCGTTCCGGACCCGCAGGGACTTGGCGGTCTCCGGGCCCTCGAGCATCTGGGACTCGAGCAGACTGCCTTGCTGCTTGAGCTCGTCGGCATGGGAGAGACAGGCGCGCATCATGTCGTCGGCCTGACCCTCGGGGAGATTGTCGAGCAGCGAATCATCGGTGTAGATCAGGAGCATGTACTTCATGCAGAATCCTCGAAGTTTGGAATCAGAAGAGACCCTGAAAGTCGTGACTTCACCACTCAGACGAAGACTGCACCGGCTATTGCACCACCTTCACGAGGGTCACGATCTGCCCTGCATGCCGCGAGGAATGCTCGGCGGCGTGGAAGATCAGGCCCAGCGTCGTCGAGGGGAGCTTCTTGCGACCGACCTCGCGGAGCTGCAGCAGACTTTCGGAAGGCACTGTTCGGAGGTAGGCGATGGCAGCATCGATGCCGGCAGAGAACTTGGTCATGAGCGTCGTCAGGTCGGGTCGGTCGTCATGAATCGTCCGCTCCGCGGCGAGTGCGGCGAGCTGCTGTTCGGAAAGTGCTGCGCCGCGCGAGTACGTCAGCAATCGGCCGACGCTTCCAGGCAGGTGCGCGAGATGAAAGCCGATGGATGCGGCGCCACCGGGGCGGCGCCAGAGCTGGTCGGGAGTGAGACCGCGAACGATGGGCAAGACATCCTCACCGGCCTGAACCAGCGCGTGGGCCGCCGGCTGCAGCAGCGGCTGAATGCCGTCGATCGGTCCGCGGAGCCAGACTTCGGGAATGGATTCTGCCATGGC
>JBDUEA010000433.1:0-2602 GCA_040002695.1 Gemmatimonadota bacterium
GAATACCAGCGCAACATCGTTCCCGGATTCCTCCCTGCGGCGGCCGCGCTCTGCGCGTTCGCCGGAATCCAGAAGGGCGATCGGGTCCTCGATCTCGCGTGCGGGCCGGGCACGGCGTCATTCGCGGCCCTCGACGCGGGTGCTGCGGAGGTGGTCGGACTCGACCAGGCGCCAGGGATGATCGCGCTCGCGAAAGAACTGGCCGCGCATCGACCCGGTATGACCTTTCTCGAAGGCAACCTGCTCGCGCTCCCGACACCCGATGCAGCATTCGACGTCGTGATCTCGAGTTTCGGCGTCATCTTCGCGACGGATCCCGATCGTGCAGTGCGAGAAATGGCTCGTGTGCTTCGGCCACGCGGCCGGATGGGCCTGCTGGCCTGGAAGCGCGAAGGCGTGGTGGCGCGCTACTACGAATGCATCGAACATTTCATTCCGTCCGTCGACGTGCACAATCCGTATGACTGGGGACGCGTGCCCTGGGCCACCGAACGCCTGCTCGGCGCATTCGAGAACATTCAGACCCAGTCCCTGATCGTCCCCTTTGCCGCGACTTCACCCCTTGACGCATGGGAACGGCTTCGCGTGTCCACCGGCCGAGTCGCGCTCTCCTATCAGACACTCTCCGCTACGTCCCGCCTGGCGCTCGACCGCGAAATGGAGAAGTTTTTCACCGAACTGACACGATCCGACGGAAGCGTGGATTGGCCGAGGGAGGCAGTGATGATGAAGGGGGTGAAGGTCGGTGAGGGGTGAGGGGGAAAGGGGAAAGGGGAAACGGGAAGCGGGAAGCGGGGAACGGGGAACGGGGAACGGGGGTGGCGAGCTGCGAAGATCGGCCAGTGATACTGTCATTGCGATGAGGCGGCGGAGCCGCCGACGTGGCAATCTCAAGGCCGGAACGCCAAACCCCTTCAACCCAGTTCAAAACGCCCAAGAAAAGCCGGACCTCCAGTCGTGCACGCACAAAAACTCTCTTCTCCGCGCACTGCTCTGCGCACTTTGCGCCTCTGCGGTGGACTATGTGAAGTCCGATTCGCGGAGAGATGCGGGAAACAGGAAACTGTCCGCGATGGTCTGATATCACCATGACGCTTCTCGATCGATGGATGCCTGCGTTCGATGTTTCCGCCAGCTATCGCGTGGACATCGCTGCGCCGCCGGAACGGGTGTATGCGACGCTCCTGGCCGCGGACCTCGGTCGGCCATGGCTGGTGCGCACATTGATGGGCATCCGGCTGCTGCCCTGCCTGGTCGCTTCCCCTCGTCGGACATGGCAGCGCATGACGAGCACGCGACAATCGCATCGGATTTCGCTCGGAGACGCGTCGCACTCGGACTTCGTATTGCTCGAGCAGCTGGCGCCGCACGAGATTGTGCTCGGTATCACCGGGCGGTTCTGGACTCCCGCCGCATCGGTCGTCCCGATTCCCGTCGAACGTTTTCGCGACGCACTGCCCATCGGGCTCGCGCAGGCCGTGTGGAATTTCGCGGTGTCAGCTGGACCCGGCGGATCTGAATTGACGACGGAGACCCGCATCCGATGCTCGGATCCTGCCACGCTTCGCTCCTTTCGTCGGTACTGGTGGATCGTGTCGTCGGGGAGCGGTCTCATCCGCCGAGCGATTCTCGAACAGATTCGCCGGGAGGCAACGAGTGTCACCCAGTCGACTCGTTAAAAGCCCGACCACGATCGAGGCCGACCTTCGAGGCACAATCCTCGGCGCGTGGACTACCAGCGATCGCGTCACCCGATTTCTCATCGAGCACCTGCCAGTGGCATTGTGGTCCGCGACCATTCCTGGGGCACCTCGCCGGACGATTCGCATGCTCGCCGGCCATCTCCATAACAGCCGCTGCATGTGGCTCAAGACGCTGGGCAGGCCACATGGAATCCCGGTCCCCGCGAGCGTTGACCGGCGCCGCGTCAACTCGCGAGTCCTGCTGCCCGCGCTCAAGCGAAGCGGTGCGGCGATGAGCCAGCTCCTCGAGCTTGGCTGCGACAACGGGGGATGGATCCCCGCCACCCGCGCCTACGTCTGGCGGAATCTGCCGCTCGATGTCGGTCATGTGCTCGCGTACTTCGTGGCGCACGAAGCGCATCACCGCGGCCAGATCGTGCTGGTGGCTCGTCAGCTGGGGCACCGACTCCCGCCGGCAGTCACGAACGGCTTGTGGCAGTGGTCCAGCCACGCCGGCGGAGAGCGTGACTAGGGCAGGCTGGCAGGCTGGCTTCCAATCAGCCAGATCGTCGTGACGGTTTTCCGGCCGAAGTTGCGCACTGCAATTGCGGCCGCGTCATCCCCGGAGCGTCAGGGCGGTGCCTGGCGGCCTCGGTTGACAGGCTACTCTCACCTCAGGAGAAGTTCCCCATGGGTCTGATGCCAGATGGTGCCGGAAGCCCGTTTGCCAAGCTCGATCGCCAGAGCGTACTGGGGATATTGAGATCGATCGGATCGCGTGATCCTGCCATCATCCATGCCCAGGTACAGCGTATGCTCGCCCAGCCCAAGCACCTAAAGTTGCTCGGCATCATCTGCCTGGTGGTCGGCGGATTCATGACGATCACGGTCGTGGCGGCAATCCTGGGGATTCCATGCAT
>JBDUEA010000434.1:0-2602 GCA_040002695.1 Gemmatimonadota bacterium
AGTACTGAGTACTGAGTACTGAGTACTGAGTACTGGGTGCTGAGTGACGGGTGACTAGTTGAAAGTTGAAAGTTGAAAGTTGAAAGGACAGTGATGGACGTCAGCTGGGAAGGGCGACGGGCGCTGGCAGAGCGGAGCGAATCGCGGCCTGGTAGCGCGCCTCGTCGAAGGCGCCTTCGCTTTTCGACACGACGACGGTCGCCACGGCGTTTCCGATCAGATTCGTGATGGCGCGCGCTTCACTCATAAAACGATCCACACCGAGGACGAGGGCGACGCCTTCCACCGGGACGACTCGCATCGCGGCGAGCGTGCTCGCCAGTACGATGAAACCGGAACCCGTAACTCCCGCTGCACCCTTCGAGGTGATCATGAGAATGGCCAGCACGGAGAGCTGCTGCCCGAGCGAGAGGTGGATCCCGTACGCCTGCGCAATGAACAGCGTCGCCATCGACAGATAGATGGATGTCCCATCCAGGTTGAAGGAATATCCCGCGGGAATCACGAGGCCCACGATCGACGCGTCGCAGCCGAACTGTTCCATCCGGCCGATAATCCTCGGCAGCACCGCCTCGCTCGACGAGGTGCCGAGGACGATGAGGATCTCTTCGCGGATATGGCGGAGCAACCTCCAGAGGCTGAATCCTGTGATCCTGGCGACGATCCCCAGTACCACGAAAATGAAGAGTCCCATGGTGAGATAGACGCTCGCCATCAGGCTGCCGAGGGTGTACAGCGTCTGGAGCCCAAAGTTGCCGACTGTGTACGCCATCGCGCCGAACGCACCGAGGGGAGCCACCGCCATCACGATAGCGACCACACGGAAGAAGACCTGTGCCAGTCGGTCCAGCATTCGGGTGACGGGTCTGCCCCCTCGGCCGAGTGAGGTGAGGGCGACGCCGAAGAGCACCGAGAAGAAGACCACCTGCAGGATGTCGCCCTGCGCAAAGGCGCCGACCACGCTCGACGGCACCACGTGCGTCAGGATGTCCACGATGTGGAGATCCTTCCCCTGCGCGGTGTACTGCGAGACGTCGGCGGTGGCGAGCCGTGCGGCGTCGAGTCCGGCACCGGGCCGGACCAGATTCGCGACCAGCATGCCGATTGCGAGCGCGAACGTCGTCAGTACCTCGAAGTAGACCAGCGCCTTCACTCCGACGCGCCCAACCTTTCGCAGGTCCGCCGTATGGGCGATCCCGGTTACGATCGTCAGGAAGATGATCGGTGTGATGACCATCCGGACGAGATTGATAAAGGTCTCGCCGAGGGGTCGCATCGCCTTCCCGGTCTCGGGCGAAAGCGCGCCCAGCAGGGCGCCGAGTGCGATGGCGATGAGGACGCGGACGGTGAGGTTGCGCGAGAGCCGGGAGAGCAGAGAAGGCGAAGGGGACGGCGCCACCGCGGTCACTGGCGGAGCCGCCGGGAGCAACGTCGCATCACAGGCTGACTGCCTGCATCCACGCGTCCGCGATAGCAGCGTGACCCGCCGGCGTTGGATGTACGCCGTCGGAAACCCACCACGAGGCGGGGGCCTCTTTCGAAAGATCGTCGAACATCTGCTGCAGGGGAATCCAGGTTGCGCCCGCATCGGAGGCCACACGTGCGGCGGCGGCGCGTCGCTCGTCGAATTCGGGGAACCAGCGGCCATCGACGACGCCCGTCCGGAGGACGAACGGTTCCAGAAGGACGAGGCGCACGCGCGGCAGGGCGCGCTTCGTCGCTGCAAGCAGCTCGGCATACTGCGCTGCGTAATCGGACACGGTTCCCGTGTACCCGCGGAAGAGCCGATGCCAGAAGTCGTTCACGCCGACGAGAATGCTGAGCACATCGGGCCGGAGGTTCACCGTGTCGGCTTCCCAGCGCTTCGCGAGGTCGGGCACGCGGTCTCCACTCACGCCGCGATTCACGAATTCGAGTCCGGCAGTTGACTTCGCCTTGAGCAGCGCCGCGGCGATCAGCAGTGGATAGCCGGTGCCGAGACCGCCACCGGTGTTGCCGGTCGCTGCGGAGCGATCCCTGCCGCAGTCGGTGATCGAGTCTCCCTGAAATAGAATTCGCTGCCCATTACTCAGCCTGAGGGCGGGGCCCACGAAGAGCTGTCGTGAGAGGCCCGGCAGGGCGAGAGCGCTGCCGGTGGCGGTGAGAAAGTGGCGTCGGGTGAGATTCCAGCTCATGAGATTTCCAGTCGTATCTGGCGCGGCCGCTCAAATCACGGCGCTTCTATGCATCCACAGGAGATAGCCTGGTCGAGACAGGAGGGGCAGCGCTCCACGTCGCAGCCGGCCACGTGAAACTGACCGGGCCGCACTCCGCAGTCGTGACATGGCTGGCCGTCCGCCGCGCCCCAGTCTTCGTCCTCGGAACCGTATTTGATGCGGCGTACGGGGCGTCCTTCGACGAGGTACGTCGTCTGACGCTGCGCCTCGGCCACTCCTCGTCGCCAGGTCGCCTCGCGGTCCTCGGACATCGGTGCTCCAGGAACGGAAATGAATTATACCGGGATGGGGAGAATGTACGGTGGATTGGGGAGGGCGGGGAGGGGGCTGAGGAGACGGAGAGGACGGAGAAGGCGGAGAAGCGGGAGCGGACCTTCGTCCTCGCT
>JBDUEA010000435.1:0-2601 GCA_040002695.1 Gemmatimonadota bacterium
TGATCGGCATCGACTCACGGAGACCGGGCTCTCGCTTGGCACACCGGGCTACATGAGCCCCGAGCAGGCGGCTGGTGATCGGCAGCTCGATGCCAGGAGCGACGTGTACGCCCTCGGTGCCGTGCTCTACGAGATGCTGGCCGGAGAACCGCCCCATACCGCGGCCTCGGCGCAGGTCCTGATCAGCAGGATCATCATGGAAGAACCGCGCCGGCTGCGGGCGATCCGCTCCACGATTCCCGAAGGGATCGACGCCGCGGTCGCGCTGGCCCTCGCGAAGGTCCCGGCCGACCGGCATGCCAGCGCATCCGCCCTGGCCGAGGCACTCCTCCGTCCGGCGTCTCCTGCAGCGGTCGGCCACGCACGAGTGAGAAGTCGCGGATGGCGATTCGCGGCGGCGGCGGCAGTGGCAGCGACTGCGGTCCTGGCGGTTGCGCTGGTCCTGGCTCGGCACCCCTGGAATTCGAAGCCCGTGTCATACGATTCCATTCAGCTGACAACGAGCGGCCGGGCGGCCTCGCCCGTTCTGTCGCCGGATGGTGCGCAGATCGCGTACGCGACCTATTCCTGCGCCACGCCGAATAAGTGCACCTGGAGCATCATCGTGAGGGAGACCGCCACGGAAGCCGAACGGCCCGTGGTCGAAGAGCTGGACGATGCTTATCCGTATCAGTGGAGCCCCGATGGGCTCTATCTACTCTTTTCCGGAGAGCGTCACGACCTCCCGTTCGGTATCTACGCGGTATCCCGTCTGGGCGGACTGCCCGTCAAGGTGAGTGACGGGGCCGCGCTTTTTCTCCCGGCGGGGGACACGATCCTCACGGCCGGTGCAGCGGTGTTCAATCAGCGCGAGGGCATCGAGCTCTACCTGCTGCCGCCGCCCTGGAAGGCGGCGGTGGACAGTTTGCGAGTGGTACCGCCGGCAACGGGCACCGGCTTGACGTCGATCCGGGTGACGACGTCGGGCCGATGGATGGCCCTGGCGTGGACCGATGCCCTGCAATCCATGGGGACGGTGACGCTCCACGATCGCACCGGACGGCGCACGGACAGCCTGACCGACGCCCACCTCACCGTCAGCGGGGCGGAAGGAGTTCGCTGGTCTCCCGATGCACACTCGATTCTGCTCCCCCTCGAGAGCCACGGCCGCGGGGCGCTACTGCTCCGGGTGGCAGTCGACCTCGATGACGGCCGGTTCGGCCGCCGCGACACTGTCCAGCTCGCCCCCGGAGTGACGTCCTCGTACTACTACGACCTGTCGGCCGATGGGCGGTCCCTCGCCTATTCCGCCTTTCGGCCAGGAGAGACCGCGATCTGGGCAGGGAGAGCAAGGGGCGCGGGCCTCGCCGAACGTCAGCTGGTTTCGTCGTCGCGGGAGATGGCGGCCGTGATCTCCCGGGATGGCCAGCAGATCTTGTACTCGAAACGCACCGCGGTCGGGGACAGCCTCGGGGTCCAGTGGTTTGCCATGCCCTTCGACTCGGGGGCCAGTCGCGCAGTGACACCGGCGCTGAAGGGTGTGAGCGATATTGAGATCGATGACCGCCGGATCCTCGTGGCACAGACGGGAGAGCAGGGTCGCCAAGGTATCGCGAGCTTCGATCTGGCCTCGATGCGAATGACCGTGGTGGGTCAGGAGCCGCCGGGGAGCTACTGGATGCGGGTCGGCCCAGGCGGGGGGATACTCCTGGTGAGCGAATCGGGCGACTCGGTGCGCCTGCTCGATCGGAGCGGTCGCGAGCTGTGGCGGGCCGGCTTCCCGGACACGATCGGCCGGATCGCCGAGGTGATCCCGTCGCCTGACCTCTCCGGATATATCGCGGTGGCCCAACCGGTGTCGCAGGTCCTCGATCGGCAGAACTTGATCACGATGACTTTGGTGCGCATCGATGCATCGACGGGGGCATTGCGGGTCGTCTCACGTCTGCGCGCGACGGCCATTCGGGGACCCTATGAGTGGAGCAATGACGGCTGGCTGTACTTCTCGATGTCTGCCTCAGCCTCGAAGGGACTGCAACTCTACCGAATGCGGCCGGAAGGCGGATCCCCGCAGGTGCGCCGGGAGCGGCCCGAGGGCAGCTGCTCGCTGGCCGGCGATGCACAGCGCTGGGTGTGCGTGCGGAGCCAATCCCTGAGCGACATCTACCTGATTCGGAACTTTCGGCTGGCGAGTCGGTGATGGCGACCGCTGACACGCTGCTCCTGCCATCCGACCGCTACCGCCTGGAGCGGGAGCTGGGCCAGGGCGGCATGGCCACGGTGTACCTGGCGCACGACCTCAGGCACGATCGCAAAGTGGCGATCAAGGTGCTGCGACCGGAACTTGCAGCTGTGATCGGTGCCGAGCGATTCCTGCGCGAGATCAAGACCATCGCGACGCTGCAGCATCCGCACATTCTGGCATTGATCGACAGCGGCGAGGTGAACGGCACGGCGTACTACGTGATGCCCTACGTCGAAGGCGAGAGTCTTCGCGATCGGCTCAACCGCGAGAAGCAGCTGCCGATTGCCGATGCAGTCCGGCTTGCGACCGAAGTCGCCGGCGCGCTCGACTACGCCCATCGCCACGGCGTGATCCACCGCGACATCAAGCCCGAGAAC
>JBDUEA010000436.1:0-2598 GCA_040002695.1 Gemmatimonadota bacterium
CCGTGACGACGCGGCTCACGACGCCGGCATCGACCGCATCGCCCGCGAGCTTCGGAATGAAGTCGGGGCTCCAACCCTGCAGCGGATGCGGTTTCCACGACGGATGACTCCCCACGGCCGAACCGTCGGGCGCGCGCTCCTGCTTCGTGCCGCTCGCGAGCATCGGAGCATCCTCCGGCTCGCACACCACGATCCTGGTGTCCGGACGCTCCTTCGCGAGCACGCGCGACACACCCTTCAGCGTGCCGCCAGTGCCGAAGCCCGTCACCCAGTAGTCGAGCGGCTCGCCCGCGAACGCATCCACGATCTCGCGCGCGGTCGTGCGCGAATGTACGTCCGCGTTCGCCTCGTTCGTGAACTGGCGCGTGAAGAACCACCCATGCGCCTCCGCGAGCTCGAGGGTCTTCTTCACCATTCCGGTTCCCCGCTCTCCCGCCGGCGTGAGGATCACCTTCGCACCGAGAAAGCGCATGAGCTTCCGCCGCTCCACGCTGAAGCTCTCGGCCATCGTCACGACCAGCGGATAGCCCTTCACCGCGCACACCATCGCGAGTCCGATCCCGGTGTTGCCGCTCGTCGCCTCCACTACCGTTTGTCCCGGCTTGAGCTGGCCGGATTTCTCCGCAGCCTCGATGACCCCGAGTGCAAGCCGATCCTTCACGGAACCGAGCGGATTCCGCGCCTCGATCTTCACGAAGAAATTTACCCCTGCGGGGCCGAGCTTGTTGATGCGCACGATGGGGGTGTTGCCGATGGTCTCGAGCACGTTCGCGAATTTGCGCTGCATTCGGCGGGTCTCCTGAAGAATGTGCGGCGGGAGAAATCGCGTGCGAGTAGCATGCGAAGGACTAGTCTGTCATCACTGCGTCGATCGTTCGCGCGGCGCCCACCGCCTCTCTCCGATCTACCGCAACGACGTGAACGAGGCGCGCATCTCGCTCACGAAGTACCCCGGCTGCTCCCACGCATTCGAGCGTTCGAGTCACCAGGCTCAACCTACTAGCGATCCTTGTCTCCATCGTCCGAGGAATCGACGGCGGTTCGCGGGTGCGCGAGTGAATCCTCGCGCAGGTGCGCGCCTGGCAACTGCCAACCGCGTCGGATCGCGATGAATCGAAGGCCAAAGCAGATGGCGGCGCCTGCAGCGACAACGGGCGTGGACGGAAGCTGCATCAGGCGGCCCACCACCACTACAGCTGCGCCGGCAAGGGCGGCGACGGCATATATGTCACCGCGCAGGACCGATGGTACCTCACCCGCCAACACGTCGCGGGCCATCCCTCCTCCGATCCCCGTCAGCATGCCGAGCAGCACCGCGGCCAACGGGCCCAGATGAAAGTCGAGTGCCTTCTGCGCGCCGGAGACCGCGAACAGTGCGAGCCCGCCGGCATCGAAGAGCTGCACGGAGCTCTGCATGCGATCAATCACCGCGCGCCGGTGAATGGTGGCCAGACCGGCAAGGACCGAAACGGCAACGTATCGCCAGTCGGCAATTCCGGGAGGTGGGACTGCACCGATGATCACATCTCGCATGATGCCGCCGAGGTTCGCGGCTACGAACGACAGCACGAGCACGCCGAAGAGGTCGAACTTGTGCTTGAGGCCGGCCATCGCTCCGCTCAATGCGAAGACGAAAGTGCCGCAGAGATCGAGCACCAGCACCAGGGTGCTTGCAGTGATATACCGCGATGTCCACATCGGCTACTCCGCCAACCAGGCCAGCGAGGCGACGACCAATGTCTCAACCCCCGTCTCCAACGTTGGCCGCTCGTCGCCGAACGATCCGAAGTCCTCGCTTGCCGTCGTCGGAGTGGTCTCCTTCACGCGATCGGCGGGAAGGTGCTTCCGGAATGCCTCGGCGATTCGTTTGGTCGACGCAGCATCATTCGTCACCATGCCGTAACGGCCGAGGGTCGTGATCTCGGGCGGCTTGGGTGCGCCCGAGGCGTTCGCTTCGGCGTTGACGATCCGCGCGATCGCGGCGAGCACGCGCTTGCGCACCTCTTCGTTGAAGGTGCGTACGTTCAGCTTGATGAGCGCCTCGTCCGGGATCACGTTCTCCTTCGTACGTGAATGTCGTGGCCGCAGGCGTGCCTCACGGGGACAGTCTTTCCGTCGCGGTCGATCGCCGTGACCGTGCTCGCGTACGGTAGCCGCTCAGAGGGAAAAACGCGAGATCTTCCAAAATAGTGATTTCGTCCAATCCCCTCGGCAGCGGCGCCGGTACTCTGAGTCACGTTGAAACGACGTGACTTCTTTTCTTGCCAAATACTCCGAGGCCCCATGTTCGCTTTGCGATCACGATCGGCGACCCGTACCTACATCGCCTCCCGACTTCTCGTTGCCCTGGTGCTTTCCTCGCCTCTCACCGGCTGCATGGTGTCTGGCCAGGCTCCCAGGACTCTGGACTACTCCCACACCCGCACGAGTGAATCCGGCGTCTATCGCGCCACCATTACCACACCCGGCGATTCGATTCCCACGGGGAAGCTGCAGAGCTGGACGCTGCATCTCGAGACCGTGGACGGTGCTCCGGTCGACGATGCGAGCGTGAGCGTCGATGGCGGAATGCCGCAGCACGGACATGGTCTGCCCACC
>JBDUEA010000437.1:0-2596 GCA_040002695.1 Gemmatimonadota bacterium
GCAATCGTCGTCTCGAACTCCGCCGCCGCCGGCGTGCCGAGCAGCTCCGCGGCTGCGGCCTCGAGAAAGGTCGCCTCGACCTCCTCGAAACGTTCGAGATCGAAAGGCTGCGGCGGGAGGACTACATAGGCAGGAAAATCTTCCTGGATGGGGCAGGCGTTCTCGATGGTCCGTCCCCCATCGGTCAGCATGCCGAGTCCGATCATGCGGCAGACCAGCGGTCGGCTCTCGTAGATGCTGCAGTTACCGGCATCATCGAGCAGCGGGCACGGCTCGGCGGCCAGGGCATCGGTGATCGCATCGAACCGATCCTCCCCGAGATCCGCGATCGCAAATGGCGCTTGCCAGTCGGGCGCGAGCTTGAGGAGTCGCGCGGCGGACGCGTGGGCACGCTCGCGCACGAGTGATTGAGTCTCGGCCGGCAGCGCGGCAACTCCCTCGCGGACGAGGAGAATGTCTGCGATCGAGATATCGAAGGGGCCGTGGCAGCAGGCGGAGCAGCCGCTCCGGCAGGGAATGACGCCTGGAAAGTCCGCCCGCGCCTTCGCGAACCAGTCGTCGAGCTCGCTGAGCAGGGCGTGATACAGCGCGGCGAGCGGGGACGCGTGGTGCGACATCACCTCATCTGGCGCGAGGCGAGTGCGAGGCACACCCAGCCAGCGAGAAAGGCCAGCCCGCCGAACGGCGTGACGGCGCCGAGTCCGCGGACGCCACTCAGGGCGAGGGCGTAGAGACTGCCGGAGAAGAGGATGGTGCCGGCGAGAAAGAGCCAGCCGGCCCACGTCGCGAGCGGAGCACCGCGGGTCGCCATCCACGCGGCGACGAAGATGGCGAGCGCGTGATACATCTGGTACCGCGCTCCGGTCTCCCAGACCGCGATTGCGTCCGCGCCGATGCGTGCTCTGAGGGCGTGCGCTCCGAAGGCGCCGGCGGCCACGGCGACGAACCCCGATGCGGCGCCGATGAGCGAAAATGTCCGGCTCACCGAGTCTTCCATCTATTTGCGGCCATGAGTGTGGGGATGTTCGTGCATTCGTGTCTGCTCAGGAATCGGCAGATCGGCCCACCAGGCGAAGAGCAGGAGCAATGGCAGACCGACGAGCCCCCAGACGACCATCGAATGGACCGAGGACGGTGGCGGGGAGGCCATCGCCGCGATGAAGAGGGCGACGAGCACCACCGCGAGCAGGCCGACGCGCACGGGGTGGGACGGCCGGCGCCGGTGAGCGCTCAGCATCCAGAGGGCCAGGCCGCCGCCGAACACCAGCAGTTCTACGGCTGTCGTCGCCGGGATGCTCCGCCAGAGTCCCAGTCCCACTTTGAGCGAATCGTTGTCGGAGATGGGCAGGTCAGGCGTGTGAACGATGAAGTCGAGCACCCAGTGCGAAGCCACGGCGAGCATGATGAACACGGTCCGCCTGCGGTGGTGTGCCACATCCTTGGTAGGCCACGAGTAGTAGACCGCTCCGGCGAAGAGCGCCCAGCAGACCGCCGCCACGAGGCTGTGCGTGATCGGGTAGTCGGTGAATTCCATCGGGCTGGCGGCGCTGAAACCCGGCGTGATCGTCACATGCTCGAGGCCGATGAGCACGAAGAAGAGCCAGAGAATATCGACCAGCTGGGTGGCGACGAAGAGTGCGGCGAGCGAAATCCGGGGCTCGACCCGTTTGAGCGCGAACGCGATACCGTAGTGGCCGATGATCATGAGGTCGGGGGAAGGGGAACGGGAGAACGGGAGAACGGGAGAACGGGAGAACGGGAGAACGGGAGAACGGGGAACGGGGGAAACGGGAAACGGGAAACGGGAAACGGGAAACGAAGCACCCTAACCCCTAATCCCTAGCACCTGTCACCTACGACCTGCCACCACCTATCCACCCCCCGAAGATGCGCCATATTTGAGCCGAAGGATAGCCCGGGCCGGGCCTCGCCCACATTCTCTCTTCATCCGCCCTGATGCAGCCACAGGCTGAATTCTCCCGACTCGGTCGTCGCCTCGCCTTTCGCCTGTGGATCATGTCGGTGATCTGCTGGTGGGTCATCGGGATGCCGTTCTCCCGGCTCTGGTGGCTGGTCAACCAGAAGCAGGCCGGCTGGATCTTCTTCTGCTACGCGTGGGAAGTCCCGGCCGTCGGGTGGACGGGAGCGGTCCTCCTGCCGTATCTGCTCTGGGGCCGGCTTCGACGAAGCCTCGAGGCGGGCGATCCTGATGCGCTCCGGAGAATGGTCTGGTATCCGGCCGCGGTCGCGGCGCTCATTTTCGGCACCAGCTCGCTCGGCTATCTCCTGGGCGCAATCCAGATCCGGCATTTCGCGCAGCTGCCGCTGCTCGAGACCATCAAGATCATCATCCAGGGCCCCGCCCTCGGTGCCGCATTTGCCGTCGCCGGGTTTCTCGAGGCGGAGCGGGCGATCCGTCGCGCCGGCATTCCGGCGCCCTCTCCACTCCCGAACGGTATCGAGACCGAGAGCCTGGCCGGTGGAGTCATTCACTCGATCTCCAGCAAGGTGTTTTTCATTACCATCGCGCTGACGCTGGGTGCCGCCGCGCCGATCGTGCTGTACAGCGGTGCGGTGGCACAGCGGCAGGAGGAGG
>JBDUEA010000438.1:0-2559 GCA_040002695.1 Gemmatimonadota bacterium
CGCTCCCAGGCATCGCCGAGGATCGACGGCGTGCCGCCGATGGATCCGCGCCAGCGAAGATGGAGGCGGCTGACCGCGAGCGAGGGTGAAGTAAGCGTGACGCGGAGCGCGCCTGTCCGCACCGTCGTCGTGACCAGCACGCCACCATCCGCCGTCCAGCGCTCGGCCGAGGCATGGGCGAGCACCTTGTCACCCGCGCCGGTCTGGGCCAGCACACGGTCGGGTGCACGGAGGAGGTCGAGAAAGCCTCGAGGAGCGGGAGCGGAGGTCCGGGGTGTTTCGATGAGTTGCTGGAGCGCGGGTAGCGGAACGGTGAGACCCAGCGCCGAGAGTGCGGAACGTTCGACGAATTCACGTCTGGAAGTCATTGCGGGTCTCAGTGGCATGGTCGGACGCGTCAGCGGCGGGGCCTCCGGTTCCGTCATCGCTTTCCCCTGCGATAGACGCCCCGATCCTCAGGCGCGCACAATCCGAATCGGTTGCTCACCCTCGCGGAGCACCAGTCGGCCGAGTTCGGACAGTGCCTCGAGGCCTGTGGTCAACGTCAGAAAGTGATTTCCGGCGAGTTGCCCCATGCGGCTGGCGAAACAGGTGGGACCATAAGGAAACAGTAATTCTGTTTCACTGAGGCCGCCGGGATAGAACAGGAGCTGGCCTGCCGCGGGATAGCTTGTCGCGTTCTCCGGAGGCACCGGCAGCGAGAGCGTCCCCAGCGGCACCCATGCGGCTTCCCCGCTCCACCGTGCCTGCACGAGCGCATTGGAGAATGGAAGCAGCGTTTCGAACGCCGCGCAGGTCAGCGGCGCCTTCTCGCGCTCGAAGCGCGCCTCGAACTCGATGGAGCCAACGGTTATCCTGAGATCGGTCACGGAGCAGGCTCGGTGGGATTGAGACGATTGCCGCTCGGGCAGCTCGCTCCGAGTCGCGCGATGCTTCGATACGAGAGTTCCGGAAATTCTACCGCGCGCTCGCCTGTTTCGCGATCCATCCACGCCATGCCTGGTCCAGCGAGGCCCGGGGGATCATGAGTAATTTCGCTGCGCCGCCCAGCACTTCATCCTGCGTCCGGCCGGCCGTCAGAAATCCGCGCAGCGCGGTCATCCCTCCCCGCTCATAGATCATCCGGCACAATACCGCGAAGCCATCGTAGGCGACATCCAGACTCCCCTCCCTGAGCGGCGGCCGGACCATTACGTCCTGAAGGGTGAGCTCGGGATGAGCCTCCAGATAGTGCTCAAGGCCCGGGAGCAGTCCCTTGAACTCGATTCCAGCCGAGCCACCGGTCCAGGTCATCAGCCCCTCGACTACGGCACCCGGGGCCTCCGGACCGAGCACGGGCTGCAGAATGATGTGCGCAAGCTCGTGCCGGTAGCTCTCGGCATTCGACGAGGCACCGGCGAATACCTGTCGTGTGAACGCATTCGAGCGGCCGCCGATGGTGTCCGAGCCGAGCGGGTAGAAATCCAGACCCATCGCGCGAAGCGTCTCGCCGAGATCCGTCGTGAAGAAATATTCGATCGGCGCCGGGTGGGGGAGATCGAACGCGCGCGCAAGAGAGTCGGCAAACGCAGCCGTGGCCACTGCTCGGCGACGGGAGAACTCCTGCCCTGGCGGAAAGATGAACGTGATCGGGCCGATCGTCTCGTGGTGCCACGTGCGTGTGATGCGCGGCAATGCGTTGGCCAGGACCCAGTGCCCGGCTTCCCGGACCGCGTACACGCGGTACAGCGCGAGCGGCGAGACATCGCGGGTCGAATCATCCACCGACGTCACGAGCGTCTGGATGACGTAAGTACTGTCGAGGCTGATGGCCGGGGCGAGGCGGACGACGGTGAATGTCGAAAAACCGTTGTAGACCGCGTTTCCGACGAGATCGTATCCGCGCCACCGGGCCCGCTCGACACTCGACCACATCGTCGCGCGAACGGAGTCGAGCTCCGCGGAGAGGTACCGGCGCCAGAGCGTGAAGATTTCCCTGTTGGCCGTCGGCATCGTGTCCACGGCGAAGCCGATGCTCAGATGCAGCGAGGCACCGGGCATCTGCGCCGGCATCCGGCTCACGAGCACCAGCAGGAGAATACCCGCCGCCACCTGGGCCCGGTAAACGCGCATCAGCGGAACCATTGCACCGCGAGACCGCGGTTCGTCAATGCGGCGTGATTTCGGGGCGTGGTGTGGGATTCCGTGGAAGAGTCCCGAGCGGCAGGCGATCGGAGAGAATACGCGCCATGAAATCATGGCTCTCGGCAAGCTGCGCATATTGGGTGGAGAGCACTTCAATCGCGTGCTGCACCTCGGCGAGGCGATCATCGCTGATGTCGTCACGGGCAAGTTCCCGTTCCGCGGCTTCGAGCCGGCGGGAGGCCCGATGGTATGCGTAGAAGGGGCCACTCGCTCCGGCGATCGCCGCGACTGCGAGCATCAGAACTGCATCGGGTGGAATCATGGCGGCTCCAGTCAGAGTTCTTTGCGATACACCACCGAACGTCCGACCTCGGTGAATCCGAGTACGGCGTGCGCCTGCTGGGAAACGACATTGTGGAGCTCGACATCCGACGC
>JBDUEA010000439.1:0-2557 GCA_040002695.1 Gemmatimonadota bacterium
ACCGGCCGCTTCCCGAAGAGGACCGCCTTTCCCTCCTCCGTCAGAATGACCACAGGGTGCTCGGCGCCGAAGAAGTCGATCCAGCCTGCGGTCACGCAACGCCGGAGCAGCCTCGTCACCCATTCCTCGGAACGCTCCTTCAAGGCGCCGAAGGTGCGCGTGTTCTGCAGCCCCGCCCGCTCGAGCCGGGGATCGGCCGTGCCCTTGAGCAGTTTCGCCGCGGCCTGCAGCCCGAACCGGCCGTGCACGCGGGCCACCGCACTGAGCGCCTTCTGCACCGTCATGAGGAGCAGCGCGGGATCGGCCGCCTCTCCCTGCGCCATGCTCAGGCAGACGTCGCAATGTCCGCACCCCTCGAGCGTTTCCTCTTCGTCTCCGAAATATCGGAGAATCGCGTCGTGCCGGCAGCTGCCGCCTTCCGCCCAGCGCATCAGCTCGAGAAAGAGATTCCACTTGTGGCGCACCATCTCCGGATCGGGGATGCGGCCATCGATGTCGCTCTCGATGAGTCTCCGACGAAGCGGCATGTCTCCGGGAGAGACGAAGAGCAGCCCGATCGCGTCACGGCCGTCGCGCCCCGCGCGTCCCACTTCCTGATAATAGGATTCGATCGATCCGGGCGGAGCGAGGTGCGCGACCAGCCGCACGTCCGCGCGATCGATCCCCATGCCGAACGCATTGGTCGCGACGACAACCTCAATGCGTCCCGAGGAGAACTGCCGCTGTGCGGCATCTCGGACGGAGCCTTCGAGACCGGCATGGTAGGCCGCCGTTTTCCATCCGGTCGATTCGAGCCGCTCGCTCTCCTCTTCGGCGGATTTCCGCGTGGGCGCATACACGATCGCGGCACCACGGCCCGAACCGGGAGCGCCGAGCGCCTCGGCCAGGACCGCGTCGAGGGCGGCCTCTCGGGAGCGGCGGGATGGGACCTCGCGCACTCGAAGCGCCAGGTTGGGACGAGCGAAGCCGCGCAGGATCTGCGGCGTATCCGCCTCGAGTCCCAGGCGTTCGAGAATTTCGTCGCGCACCACCGGCGTCGCGGTCGCGGTACAGGCCACGACGCGTGCGTGCGGGAGGGCCGCGAGCAGCGCGCCGATCTGCATGTAGTCGGGCCGGAAATCGTGGCCCCATTCGCTGATGCAGTGGGCCTCGTCGATCGCGACGAGCGGACAGTCGAGACCTCGAAGCGCCTGGCGGAAGGCCCCGTTCGAGAGTCGCTCGGGCGCCACGTACACCAGCTTGTAGCTTCCCCGGGTCATCTCGGCGAGGCGCTGACGAAGGTCGTCGGGATCGAGAGTCGCCGCGAGGAAGGTGGCGCGAACGCCGCGCGCGGCGAGAGCGGACACCTGGTCGTTCATCAGGGAGATGAGCGGCGAGATGACCAGCGTGGTTCCGCTCAGCAGGTTGGCCGGAAGCTGGTAGATGAGACTCTTGCCTCCGCCGGTCGGTGCGACGAGCAGCACCCGGCCGATGTCCAGCAGCACCTCGATCGCCTCGCGCTGACCGGCTCGGAACTGCTGGTAGCCGAGGGCCCGGAGTCCGCCGTCGAGATCGATCGATTGGGACCATGCCGCGTGTCGCGGACGTGCTGCCATCAGGACAATCCCGGTGGAGAGAGCATCGGTGGGAAGCGGCGTGGAATCTACCACCGAATGCACGCGGTTCCCCATGGAGTGCGGACGATCCCGCTCGTTGACATACGCGGGCCAGCGCCACAGACTCCCATTCCCGCAGGCACTGCCATTCGAACGATGCTTTGCCACGAAGGATGCTCCGTGAAATACCGGGACGTGCGCCACTACATGGACGGCAGGTTCATCGAGGGCGGCACCTCCTTCCTCGAGGTGCACAATCCTGCCACCGGCGTGGCCATCGCGCGGGTCCCCCTCGGCGGAGCGGCCGAGGTCGAGAAGGCGGTGCGATCGGGCCGGGATGCGTTTCCCGGCTGGTCCGGTACGCCGATCAAGGAACGGGTGCAGGTCTTCTATCGATACAAGGCGCTACTGGAGCGGCACCTCGACGAGCTCAGCACACTCATCACGGAAGAGCACGGGAAGGTGAAGAGCGAGGCCGACGCAGAGATCCTCAAGGCGGTCGAGCTGACGGAGTTCGCCTGTTCGCTGCCGCAACTCACGGCCGGTGAAGTCCTGGAAGTGAGTCGCGGGGTCGAATGCCGGATCGAGAAATATCCGCTGGGCGTCGTTGCGGCCATCGTGCCCTTCAATTTTCCATCGATGGTTCCCCACTGGTCGATCCCCAATGCGGTGGCGCTCGGCAACTGCATGGTGCTCAAGCCCTCGGAAAAAGTGCCGCTGAGCGCGGGACGCATCGCGGAGCTGCTGGCTGAAGCGGGGCTGCCAGCCGGGGTCTTCAACGTCGTGCATGGTTCCAGCGCTGCCGTCGAGGCCATCTGTGATCATCCGGACATCGAGGCGATCAGCTTCGTCGGATCAACCCGGGTGGCGCAGCAGGTCTACCGACGCGGCACCGCGAATCTCAAGCGTGTCCTGGCACTCGGCGGGGCCAAGAACCATCTCATCGTGATGCCGGATGCCGA
>JBDUEA010000440.1:0-2554 GCA_040002695.1 Gemmatimonadota bacterium
CCATGCAAATCCTCCGCGTTCCCACCATCACACTTCTTGCACGTCCCCAATTCATCGAGCCGGCGCATCTGCCGGTGCAGTGGAAGGGGGATTCGAGCGATGGCGAGCGACTGGCAGAATTTGCCGGGCGGCTCTGTTACATGAGCCAGCATAACCCGGCCGGACGGACGACGGCCGAATACCTCGGCAACATCCTCCGGCAGGGACATGGCTCCGTCTTCGAGCATGCGGTCTACGTGCTGCTGATCGAGGGGATCAGCCGTTCGTGCAGCCATGAACTGGTGCGGCACCGGGCCGGTTTCGGCTATTCGCAGCTCTCCCAGCGCTACGTGGATGAATCGCACGCAGCCTTCGTCATGCCGCCGGCGATCATCGGTGATGCAGCGCTCGAAGCCGGCTGGGAGGCGCAGGTGACGGCGGCGCAGGAAGCGTACGTGCTTTCGGTGGGCCAGTTGATGACCAAATACGAGTGGGTGACGGACAAGGTCCACCGGAGGAAGATGGCGCGCGAGGCGGCGCGGAGCGTCCTGCCCAACGCGACCGAGGTGAAGATCGTGGTGAGCGGAAATGTCCGCGCCTGGCGTACGATGCTCGAACTGCGTCTCGGAGAGGGCGCCGAGCTGGAAATCCGTCGCATGGCAGTCGGTTGCCTGCGCATGCTGCAGTGCGAAGCGCCCGCGCTCTTCGCCGATTTCGAGATCTTCACTGCTCCCGACGGGACGGAGTGCGGACGAGTGGGGTACCACAAGGTGTGAGCAAACCGAGAGCGTGAGGAGGGAGAAGTAAGACGTGAGACGTGAGAAGGAAATCGGATCGGTGAAGGATTTGCGGCGCGAAACGGTCCGCATCCTTCTCACTTCTCAGTTCTCACTTTCTACTCTCGATGATCGAACGTGAAAAAAGCTATTGTGCGTTCCGAAACTATTTCTTACTTTGTTAGTGGCGAATGAATTACACCGCGACGGCTCGCTCTCTTGGGCGGCCTTTTTTACAACAGCGCGGTCACCAGCATCGATGAGGAATCGTTTGGCAGTTCGGATCGGACTCGCCTACAACCTCAAGCCTGGAGCGCCGGCCACTACCGCCGGGGCGTCGCTCGACTCCCCCTCCTCCGAAGAACCCGCCAGCAGAGCACTCCGCTACGATCTCGAGCAACCGGATCTGTACGCCGAGTGGGATGAACCCGCCACCATCGACGCCGTCGAGCATGCGCTCCGTCCGCTCGGTGAGGTGATTCGCCTCGAAGCCAATGCCGAATTCCCGATGCGCCTCGCCGCGGCGCGACCGGACTTCGTCTTCAACATCGCCGAGGGTCTCTTCGGGGTGAATCGCGAGGGGCACGTTCCCGCAATCTGCGAGTTCTTCGGCATTCCGTACTCCGCATCCGACCCGCTCACTCTTGCACTTTCCCTGCACAAGAGTCGCGCGAAGGAAGTGATGCAGTATCGTGGCGTGCCGACGGCGCCGTTCATTCTGGCCCGGAGCGCGGCCGACGCACGCAACTGCGAGCTTCCATTCCCGCTCTTCGCCAAGCCGGCGTTCGAAGGTTCCGGCAAGGGCGTCAGTGTGCAGAGTCTCTGTCAGAACCGTCGTCAGCTGGTGAAGCAGGTCGGCTATCTGCTCGGGACGTATAACGAGCCCGTCCTCATCGAGACCTATCTCCCCGGCGCCGAATTCACCGTCGCCATCCTCGGAAACGGGGACGAGGCCCGATGCTTGCCGATCGTAGGCATGTGTTTCGATGAACTACCCGAGGGTGCACCGCCAATTTACGGCTACGAAGCCAAGTGGATCTGGGACAGCCCCACCGATCCGCTCGACATTTTTCAGTGCCCTGCGCGCATTTCGAAGAAGCTGGGCGACCAGATCCGGTCCGCTGCACTCGGCGCGTACCACGCGCTCGAATGCCGCGACTGGACCAGGGTGGACATCCGCTGTGACGCGGACGGTCTCCCAATGGTCGTGGAATTGAATCCGCTGCCGGGCATTCTGCCCGACCCGCGAGACAATTCCTGCTTCCCGAAGGCCGCGCGCGCGGCCGGCATGTCCTACGACGAACTGATTCGCACTACGGCGGACATCGCCTGGCGCCGCATCAGTGGTCGTTCACTCTTGGCGGAGGCCGCTGCATGAAGGCTATGATCTTGTTCGATGCAGGTGGAGAGCACTGGGACCAGAAGGACGTCGCCTCGGTCGTCGACAATGCCCGGGAAGTCCAGAGTTGCCTCCGGTCACGCGGCTACGAAACCACGCTGGTTCCCATCCGGCTCGGCGAGTTCGGCTGGCTCAACCGGATCCGTCGCGCCGACGTCGTCTTCAACCTCTGCGAAGGGATCGACGGCCACTCCCGGTACGAAGACTTCGTCGTCGGCACGCTCGAGCTCACCGGCGTGCCGTATACCGGCTGCCGGCCCTGGGCGGTCGCCGTCTGCCATCGAAAACACGTCGCCAACACCCTCCTCTCCCGGAGCGGCGTTCCGATTCCGACCTTCGCGCTCGCGCAGGGGAACAAGATCCCGACCGAGCTGACACTTCCCGCCATCGTGAAACCCGC
>JBDUEA010000441.1:0-2551 GCA_040002695.1 Gemmatimonadota bacterium
GCTCCTAAGGGGCGCTCGGTCGCGCGCGCTCCTCGCAATGACAGAAGGGGGGGACGTCGCGCGTGGCTTGCTCATGAGTTTGCCGCGTCGGCGGCTCCGCCGCCTCCTCGCGATGACAGAACTGCTGGGCGACCCTCGCAGCGCCCTCTCCCGTTCCCCGTTCCCCGTTCCCCCTTACCCCGTTCCCCCTTACCCCTTACCCCTCACCGTCTTTCCCCCTTCCCGCTCACCGCCTTCAGCGCCCCCCTCACCTCCGCCACCTCCTTCGCACTGCTCGGCTCCGCATCACTCCGGAGGGCCAGGTAGTGACGGTACGCACCGATCGCTTCATCCCGCTCACCGGCCAGCGTCGCCAGGCGGCCTTCTTCTCGCAGAAACGTCGAGAGCGCCACCAGTACTCGCGCCTCGCGGATGTCAGTGATATACGCTCGCCGCCGCACCGCGCGCAGCGCGCCGCGGATGTCTCCCTTCGCCTCCAGCAGGCGCGCGATCGTGAGGTTGCTTGCCGCCGTGATCCAGCTCGTGCCACCCGGCGCGCTCCCGATGTATGCATCGAAGTCCGCCAGCTTCCCGTCGAGCGCCGGATCCTTCTTCGCCGCGAGTACTTCGAGCTCCAGCACCGATGCGCACAATCCCGGTGTGCTCTCCGACGAGTCCTGCGCCCCGCGAATGGCGCGACGAAGCCGGGTGATCGCCGCGGGAATCTTCGCCATCTCTCCATTCGCTGCGCGCCAGAGACTGACGCCGCACACATCATAGAGCGCCGGCGCCACCTCTGACTCCCTCGCCGGGCTCGCGTCCGCCACCACCGCGCCATTCCGCACGATGGCGCTCGCGAGCGTCGTATCCGCGCCCCAGAAGATCGCCTCCACGATGTGATTCAGATGATCCATCGCGGCCGGCCGCACCGCCTCGTCCCGTTGCCGGATCAGGGCCGCCGCTTCCGCCGGCCGCCCCCGGTTGAGCGCGATCTCATGCAGCTTGGTGTATCCCCACCGTGTCTCGTTCCCCAGCCCGGCATTCCGCTTGATCACCTCGGCCGCCGCGACGGCATCTTCCAGCGCCACGCCATCGAGCTGCGCCACGTTCACCAGGCGCTCGAGACTCGGAATGCTCTGCCGGTCGAGTTGCGCGCGAAACTTCGCCATCGCGCCGCTGTCTCCCACCGCCACTGCAATCCGCCAGCGATAATATTCCGCCAGCTCTCCGACCGAATCCCGCGCGATGTAGCGCGCACCCAGATCCCTCACCGCCGCCGTGTCGCCGTGCGCAGCGGCCAGGTCGAGCGCGTGACCCAGCGCAGGCACGAAATCCGGGTCGAGCTCGAGCGCATGCCTGAATGCCGCCGCCGCGCGGACTCTCCATTCGGTCAGGCCGAGCCACGGGCCCTGATGGAAGAGCACCTCGCCGAGCCCGTACCAGCGCTCCATCCGGTCGGGCGCCACCCGCACCGCGGTCTCCCACAACTTGAGCGACGAGTCACCAGGAGCCTGCCAGCGCAGGGCGTCGAGATACGACTGATCGGCCGGCAGCAGCCTGCCGCGGGAAAGAATCGCGAGGGTGTCACCCCGCTCGAGCGCGGTATCGCTGACGAAGGTTCGCGTCGCGACCATGCCGAGGGCGGCCTGCACGAAGGTTGAATCGAAGCGGACTGCGTCGACGTACCGGCGCGCAGCGAGCGAGAACTCGCCGTGCGCAAAGGCGCGGCGACCGGCGAGGTAGGATCGAAGCGCGGGCAGCGGCGCCAAGCTCAGTGAGCGCACCTCATCCTCTCTTGCACCTGACGCACGGGCCAGCAGCTCCGCCGTCAGCCGGTCAAGCAGCGGATCGAGACTATCGGGGGATCCGGTCACCCGCTCCACTCGCGCGAGCACGGTATCATGCGTGGCGCTCAGTAGCGTCGCACCGAGAATGAGGTGCGTGCCATCCTTCCAGAGCTGTCCCCGAAGCAGCAGGCCGGCGCCGACATCACCGGCGACGCGACGGGCCACCGCGTCGGTCACGTCACCCGAATCGGCACGCGCCTTCCGGAGCGCCGCCATCACGGTGCCGGAGTAGGCCGCGCGTGGGCCGCCGTCGCCGGTCAGGCGCGGAGCGAGTTGTTCGGTCGCCTGGCGAGCGATTGCAGTGAGACCCGGGTCCTCGCTGCCGACGACCCGGAAGGGCAACACGATCGCCAGATCGGGATTGAGCGGCACCGATGCTCGGCTCCCGAGTCTCCAGCGAAATCCGAGCGCGAGTGCCACAGCGACGAGCGTGACGAGCCCGATCGTAAGCCCACGACGCGAGACGCTCACCATTCTTTGTGGGAGACGCGGAACACCCCAGCTCGGTCGCGCCGAAGATCCCGCGAGCGCGGCAGCGAATTCCTTGCCGGTCGCGAAGCGATCGGCGGGACTCTTCGCCATCGCGCGCCGGACCACGCGCTCGAGCGACGCGGACACCGTGGACCGTACCAGCCGCATGTCCCGCACCTGCTCCATCGCGTGCCGTGCAAGCACCACCTGCGCGGACGGGCCGGAGAACGGCGTCTCACCGATCAGCATTTCGT
>JBDUEA010000442.1:0-2541 GCA_040002695.1 Gemmatimonadota bacterium
ATGGAGGCGATGCCAGGGCTCAATCGGACGGTTCGCTTCTCGCCCGAAGGCCTGCTTTTCAATCCGGCGCATCTGCCGAGTCTCAAGCTCGACACGAAGGGCTGCGCTCTACCGAAGAAGGGGAGCGAAGCGAAAGTGGCGTACGTCAACGAGACCCTTCACATCCTCAATCTGCTGCCATCCGTTATCGATTCACTCGCGGGGACGACGGACGCGCATTTGAAGCACTTCTCGCGCTACGCCGTGGCCTGGTAGCCGATGGCGGGTCACTCCCAAACTCCCCCACAGGCCCTTGTTCCGGGGAGAACGATTCAGCTGAGCGTGCTCGCCCGGAGCCTGCTGGATGCGGGGATATCGCATCAGCTCGCGGGACGGATCGCCGACGCCATCGACGCATTCGCCGGCGCCGCCGAGCAGTCGGCGCTCGACAATGACTCGTCCACCCGGAGCGAAGCGTGCCGGAGACTCGGCATTCTTCACCATCTGCGTGGTGAGCCGGCAGCGGCGGCCGCGCTCTGTCAGCAGGCACTCCTGATGGCGCGGGGCGCCGGGCAGGACCATCTCGCTGCTGAAGCGCTCAACGCGCTCGCAGGATTTGACCTCGAGCGCGGCGCGATGGGGATGGCCGAGGAACGATATCAGATTGCCTTGCAGCTGTCGGCGGGGAATTCCGGCATCACCGCGCGAATCCGACAGAACCTCGGTATTCTCGCCAACATCCAGGGCGGTATCGACGTCGCGATGGAGCACTATCTCGCGGCGCTCGCCGCCTTTGAGGAGGTCGGAGACGCCGCGGGCTTGGCGCGGGTGCACCACAATCTTGGGCTCCTCAACGTGGCCCACATGCAGTGGACGGCGGCGGACGAACATTTCGGGCGGGCGCTCGTCACGGCGGTGGCCATCGGTGACAGACACCTCCAGGGCCTCTGCCTCATCAATCAGGCCGAGATGCACGTGGCTCACGGCCGGTACGACGTGGCGCGACAGCACGCCGAAGAGGCGCTTGCGATATTCGACGGGCTCGACGCGCGGCTCGAGCAGGCGGTTGCGTACCGGGTGCTGGGAATGATCTTCCGGGAGAACAATCGCCCCGTTCTGGCGGAGAGCCGGTTACGCTCCGCCGTGGAAATGGCCGTGGGTACCTCATCTCGGCTCACGGAAGCTGAGGCGAACCGGGAGCTCGGACGCCTCTACGAACGAACCGGCCGCACGGTCGATGCACTGCGGCAGTTCGAGCGCGCAGAAGAGCTATTCATCGGGATAGGCGCGCGCACCGACTGGGAAGACATGGTCGCGAGGCGGGGACGACTGGCGCTCGCGTGAGAGACGGGCGGAATCGGAGGGATGGATGGGATGGAAGGGAAAACAACACCGCCGTATCAGGCGGAGCGTCGATTGAAATCGGAAGGATCAGAGCCACTGGTTGGAATTGAACCGACGACCGCTATGCACCAGACTTCTCCCCTTGGGCAGGAAATCCGCTTCAGTCTCTCAAACACCTGAAAATCCTGCTTTCTTTTCCACAGTCGGAAGGTGGAAAAATCGCTTGTGAAACCGTCCCCGAACCGTCCCCTGAAAATCGGACGGAGGCGTCGTCACCTCCATGAGAGCCGACCTCCTCTTCGGAGGAGCAATCCCGAGTTCTACTTCGGCGGCTCAACCGCTAGCGGTTCCTCGAGGACGCACCAGTTCAGTATCGCCGCAATCTCCCAGGAGAGTTCGTGATCGGCCATCGAGAAATCGCCACGATGGATCGCCGGGACGGCGAGCGAGCCCAGGGCACCGGTCGTATCCACCTTCCACGGCCCGCCGGAATGCAGAGAGAGATCAACCCCATGCGATTTAACGGTGGTACAGATGAGGTGGAAGAGCGTGACGTGAAATGCCGGCATCCGTACGGGGCGCTCAGGCTTCAGCGCCAACCATGCCAGAACCGGCGTGATGATCTGGTGCAGCAGGTTGGGATCCATGGAACAGTGTCCGGCCGTGGGAAACCATCATTGGCTCGAGAATGAGTTCTCCTGTACCCCGCAATAGGCTTACTCGTTCTTTGGCGAATGCCAAGCGTCAGGCGCAGCGACTCGCCAGCGAGCAGCGTGCCGCCTGAACTTTGAGTAGTACAGTCACATGGTCGTACGCGCGGACGCTTGATGTCCTTATTCGCGGAACGACGATGTCAGTCAACCCAGTCTGGAGTGTAGAGGGAACGGTGAAAACCTATCCTTACACCTTCACTACACGAGTGCCTTCCGCAATGTAAAGTCGGAGCCCCTTGAGCCGTCCCCTCGAGCGAAGGTTCCCGTCAAGGTGCGAGACTTCGTTTCACCACAGCTCGGTGATCTCGTTTCGAATGGATCGGGCCTCGGAAATCCCGTCAGGTGCAAGCCCGAAACCATCCCCAACGCGTCCCCAAACCGCGCAACGTGGGGCAAGAAAAAACACCCTCGCGCTAACTGGCGAAGGTGTGGCGAGTTTCGGGCGAGGACCAGAGCCACTGGTCGGATTTGAACCGACGACCGCTCGATTACGAATCGAGAGCTC
>JBDUEA010000443.1:0-2521 GCA_040002695.1 Gemmatimonadota bacterium
AGGTGGGTGCGCAGCACCCGACGCGGCAATCTCATGGGAGGATCTCAACTTCCGTCACAGCTCCTCCCAGAGATCCCTCCAATCCGGATTCTTTGCCTCGACCAGATCGACCTTCCGTCGCCTCGATCCAGACTTAAGTTGTTTCTCCCGGGCGATCGCGACGCCTGGATCCTCGTGTACCTCGTACCAAACCAGGTGTCGGGCGTGATACCGCACAGCGAAGGCAGCCCCAACGCCAGCCCGGTGAGCCGCTATCCTGCGCCGGAGGTCCCGAGTTACACCAGTGTAGAGAACGGAGTGCCGCGCATTCGCGACAATGTAAACGAAGTAGTATCGACGCCCGGGCATGGACAAGTTTGGGGCGTCAGAATCAAACCGGCCTCAAATGAGATCACCTCATGAGATTGCCGCGTCGGGGGCGTCGCCCCCTCCTCGCAATGACAGAAGTCCCAGTACCTCGACTGCAAATCATTCCCATTTCACCATTCCCTATCCTGCCATCTACCCCCCACCCCCCACCAACCACCTCCCCACCGCCTCCTGCATCAACCGTTGCCGATGCCACGCCAGCAGTACCGGAGCGTTTCCGGGGATTTCGGCGAGCAGGCGCGGGTGAGCGAAGAGCACCACGAGTGCTGCACCCGGAGCTTCCTGTTCGAGAATCCTTCTGCTCTCTGCTCCAAAGCCCGCGCGACCCTTGCTCGCCCGCGGCTCCGCAAAGGCGAGGATCACTCGCGCGCCGCCGGTTCCTGCAGCGTGACCTCGAGCGGCGATTGCTCGCTCCACGTAATCGTTCGGCCCCGGCGGGTACGCGCCGCCCAGATCATCATCGATCACCCGGAGGCTGATGGGCCACTCGAGACGAGGCGCCTCTCCCCGGATCATGCCGGCCGAGAGGAGGCGATCGGCATACTCATCGGGGTCGGCTGCAGGGAGAGGACTCTCAGTGCGCGGACGGTTCGCGCGTTCGAGCGCCGCCTCGTAGCGCCGGAGCGCATCCCCCAAACGCTCCCGGCTCAACGCGCCAGATTCGATCGCGGCATCGAGCGCCGCCTTGACCGCGGCGGGATCATTAGGATAGCAGAGCAGGTCACAACCGGCGCGGATGGCATCGACCGCCGACTCTCCCTCGCCACGCCCCGATTTCGCGCCTTCCATGATGAGTGCATCGGTCACCACGAGGCCGCCAAAGCCCAGCGACGTATGGAGCCGGTCGAGGATCGCTGCGGAGAACGTCGCGGGAGCTCCGCTCGGGTCGAGATTCGGAAACGCGATATGGGCCGTCATCACCGAAGCGACGCCCGCGTCGATTCCGGCTCGAAAAGGAGTCTCATCGACCCGATGCAACTCGTCGGCCGTTGCGTTCACGACTGGCACACCCGCATGGGAATCGGTCGCCGTGCGCCCGTGCCCCGGAAAGTGTTTCACGCACGCCAATGATCCGGTGTCCTGGCACCCGCGAACCCACTCGGCGACGTACGCCGCGACCGTCGCGGGATCCTCGCCGAAGGAACGCGTCTGCACGATCGGATTGTCGGGATTGAGGTCGAGGTCCGCGTCAGGTGCAAGCACCCAGTTGATGCCGACGCTCGCGGCATCGGTGGCCGTCCGGCGCGCAGCCCCGCGCACCGCATCCTTGCCGAGTGTCGCGAGCGCGCGCGGTGGCGGAAATTCCGCCAGGCCCTGTGCCTGCTGCCCGGCACCGCGCTCGAGATCCGACGCAACCAGCAGTGGACGACCAGCCTGGCGGCGGACATCAGCGGTGAGCATACGGACCTGGTCAGCGGTGGCGCCCGGAACGCCGAACACGATGTAGCCGCCGACACCCAGTCGAAGCGTCGACTCGATGGCAGCCTGTTCATGCGCGAAGCCGGTCTCTGGACGCCAGCGCAGTGCCGGCAGAATGAGCCGCGCAGAGTTCACGGGGGTGTAATCGTCCCCAGTACCCGCGGTCCCGAGGCGCCGGTCGCCGACGGAATATTCCCCGGTTGTCCATGCACCGTGAGATATCCCAGCAGCGCGAACGCCACGGCTTCCTTCGCGTCCCCGGAGAAGAAGAGCTCGTCGAAGCGCCGGACCACGCGCGGCTCGAGCAGTGCGGTGAGCCGCTCCATCAGAACGGGATGGTGCACTCCTCCTCCCGAGATCACCACCTCCGGCGTCCCCGGCACCCAGCGCCCGATCGCCTCTGCGATGGTCCGAGCCGTCAGCTCCACCGCCGTCGTGATGCCGTCGGGGCCCGGCACGCGCGCATGCAGCGACATCGCGTAGAGATCGCCGAACCGCTCACGACCGGTGCTCTTCGGAGGAGCGGCGCTGAAGAACGTGTCCGCCAGCAACTGCGCGAGCACCGTCTCGTTCACGCGTCCCATCCGGGCGATCCGTCCGTCCCGATCGTAGGGAACTCCAGGCTCGACGAGACGCGCAACCGCGTCGATCACGACCACGCCGGGCCCGGTGTCGAAGGCGACGGCGCCTTCCTCGACTTCCCACCGCGGGACGTACGTGAGATTCGCCATCC
>JBDUEA010000444.1:0-2519 GCA_040002695.1 Gemmatimonadota bacterium
GGCAGGAAGGGCAGGATGCCAGCTTCGCCAATCCCTCGCTCACCGGTCGGCTCGAATGGGCCGGCCCCGGACTCCGCCTCGGCGGCTCGTTCTGGTACGGAGGCTCCGCCAACCAGGTTGCAGCTGTCGGCACGGGGACCTTCGACGCACCGGTGGCCGTGCTCGCCGCCGATGCACGCTACGACACCGGGCCCTTCTCCTTTCGCGGCGAGGCCGCCCGGGTCAGCGTCGGCGGGGCGGATCGAATCAACGCCGCGTTCAATCAGGATGTCGGAAGTCGAATGGATGGATTCTACGTCGAAGGCGGCTGCAATCTCTTCCAGCTCTTCGCTCCCGCGAGTCCGTCCCGGCTGATCGCCTTTGCCCGGCACGAGCGGTTCAACACTCAGGCCGCCGTTCCCACGGGGACCATTCAGGACCTGACGCTCGCCCGGCGCATCAGCACCTTCGGCCTCACCTTCAAGCCGTCCTCCAACGTCGTCTTCAAGGCGGACTATCAACTGCAGCGGAATCGCGCGGCGGTCGGCCAGGTGAACGCCTTGAGCCTCGGAGCCGGATATCAGTTCTAGTCTGCGAGCTCTCGCTCCCGTCCTGATCGCCATCGCCGGTTTCACCAATGCCGTCGTGGCTCAGCAGGCGCCTGCTCCGAAGGTCGCGGCTTCGCTCGAGCGCATTTTCGGCCCCGGCCAGCATCACGACAGCGTCGTCGTGGATTCGGCCGTCGTGTTTCGAGTCGCACGCGCAGACACGGTGTTGGGTTACGCGCAGGTTCGGAATGTGAAAGGCAAGGACCAGCCCATCACCTTTCTCGTGGCGGTCGATACTGCGGACCAGCTCAAGGACGTGGACATTCTCGTCTATCGCGAGCCGTATGGTGGCGAGGTCGCCTACGATTCGTGGCGCAGGCAGTTTCGGGGAAAAAGGGTCTCTGATTCGCTGCGCGCCGGCCGTGAAATTCGGACTATCTCCGGCGCCACCATCAGTTCCAATGCCGTCACCTCGGCGGTGCGAAAAGCGCTGGCGGACCTGACCGCCTGGCACCAGGCGGGGAGACTGAGATGACCGAGACGAATGCGCTTTCCTGGCGAACCCTCCCGGCATCATTTCGTTCGCTCGGTCGCTGGCTCACGATCGTCCAGGTCATCGGCTACACGAGCTCGCTTGCCTATGTCTGGCAGACCACCCGCCTCCTGCCGGCTGGCATCGCCGGGCATTATCGCGGGCTCGAGAGCGCCGAAGGCGCGATGGAATTTCCGAAATCCCTCTCGGAGATGCTGACGATCACCCATACCCACCTGCTGGGGATGGCCGCCATCTTCGCGCTGAGCGGAGCGTCGCTCGCGCTCTGCGAAGGCGTGAGCGAGCGCTGGCGCACCCGGCTGATCGTCGAGCCCTTCATCGCGCTGCTCGTCAGCGTCACCTCGATCTGGCTGATGCGCTATGTCGATCCCCATTTCGCCTGGCTCCTCGAGGCGTCGAGCTCGCTGATGGCGCTGACCTTCTACGCGCAGAGCTTCCTCGTGCTTCGCGAACTGGCCCGGAGTTCCCGAGGATGAATATTCCTCGCCGCCGCTTCCTCGCCGATGTTACCACTGCCCTGGTGGCGCCTGCGTTCCTCGGTCGCGGTGTGCCGGGAAGGTTTGCTCCGCTCTCAGCCGACCATTTCGTCGAACGGTGGTCATGGGCGATGGGCCAGCCTGTCCACCTCATGCTGTTCGCGGAATCGGAGCAGAGTGGACTCGATGCCGCGGCGGCGGCCCTCGCCGAGTTGCGGCGCGTCGAGTCGAAACTGTCGCTGTTCGATTCGGCGAGTGACTTGAGCGAGCTGAACCGGAGGGCGGGGCGGGAGGCGATGCGGCTGGATCGTGATCTCGCGGCAGTCCTGGGTGCCGCACTCGAATTTCAGCGCCGCACCGGCGGCTCCTTCAACATCGCGGTCGAGCCCCTGATGCGCGCCTGGGGATTCCACCTGGCGCGTCGCACCGAACCTTCGGCCGCCGAACTCCGCGAGGCGCGTGATGCGGTGAGCGCGGCCCGAATCAAAATGTCCGGATCGGCCGCGCGACTCGAAGGTTCGCACGCCGCTCTGGATCTCGGTGGCATCGGTGTCGGATACGGTCTTGATCAGGCGGCGGGCGTACTGCGGGCACGAGGCGTTCGGAGCGCGCTCATCGATGTGAGCGGGGACTGCATCGCGTTGGGTGCGCCGCCCGGCGAATCGGGCTGGAGAGTCGAGATCGCCCGAAAATCGCCACCGCTGGCCCCCCGTCGCGTCGTCCGCCTGCGAGACGCGGCACTCGCCACCTCCGCGAACACTGAGTCTGTCATCCGCTACGGAAATCACGTGTTCGGCCACATCCTGAATCCCGGCACCGGTATCCCGGCCGATGCGCGAACTCAGGTCACAGTCGTAGCCCGCTCCGGGATTACTGCAGATGCACTGTCTACTGCTATGCTGGTCGGGGGAAGGGAATACACCGGCGTAGAGAAATCCTACATGGAAGTCTGACGCTACCACC
>JBDUEA010000445.1:0-2501 GCA_040002695.1 Gemmatimonadota bacterium
TACGCCCTCACCCACTCCTCCAGCTGCTCGAGATTCAGACCCGCGTCCTTGCAGGGGCCCGAGGGGAGCGTCATGGTGAGGCCGAGGACGGGAATCTTCCCGGCAACGTCGTGCAACCCGCTCACCATGTCCCGCTCACACGCGACCGCCACCACGGCGCGAGGGCGCCGTTCGCGGATGACCCGTCGGGCCAGCTGCCCCCGGGTCGCGACGAAGACCGGCACGCCATACTTCCCGGCGATGCCGAGGACACCATCGAGTGAAGCTTTGCTGAGGCACCGGGGAATGAGCAGCAGCAGCTCGCCTTTGCCGACTTTGCGTCCCCGTTCGAGTGCCAGCGCGTTGTAGACCTTCACCGCGGCATTCTCGACCCAGTCCCGCTTCCTCGCCCATCCCGCCACCACCGACGTCAGTCGCATCAGTCGAAGGAAAGGACCGCGCTCGGCCAGCCGCTCGGGGAGGAATGAGCGGTGGGTGGCCCAGGAGAGGAGAAGCAGCGTCCACCAGAGCCAGGTCACCCCACTCATGGTGGCGAGCGCTGTCCAGAGCACACGCGGCAGCGCGGCGCCGATGAGCGCCAGCCGTGGTGAGAGCAGGTACAGGAGTCCGGCGACTACGAGAAAACCCACTGCGATCGTAACAGCGGACCAGGCAAAGAAGAGCGCCGCCGGGGAGTCGAAGTTTCCGCCCCCCGGGAGTGGCTGACCGTCCCACTCGTCCCATTCGTGGCCGAGTCGTCGGTCCACGTCTATATGGATCAGCTGTGCGCGGGAGGAGTCATTCATGGAGGACTAAGCCTTTCCCCGTGGTCATTCCTTGTCAAGAGAGAGCCGCCTAGTTTTCCGCCATGGAATTCCCCGCCAATCTGCGTGAGATCATTCGCGACGACGCGCGCGCCCGTGCGGCGTATTCGGAGGGCGCCGGGATCTACCGCATCGTTCCCGCCGCCGTGTGCACGCCGCGGAATGTCGCGGAGCTCAGCCAGTTGCTGCGTTGGGCGTTCGAATCCGGGACGGCGCTGATCTTCCGTGGCGCCGGGAGCGCCATGGGTGGCGGAAATGTCGGCAGCGGTGTGGTCGTGGATCTTGCGGCTCTCGCTCCCCGGGTACTGGCAATCGATCCGGTCGGCCGCACGGCTCGCACCTCCGCAAACGTCACGCTGGCGGAGCTCAACGACGCGGCGAGTGCATCAGGACTCCGACTTCCGCCCGATCCTTCAAGTGCTAACTGGGCGACGGTCGGCGGGATGGTCTCCACCAACGCCGCCGGTCCGCGCACTCTCAGGTATGGCAGCATTCGGCCGTGGGTGCGGGCACTCGAGGTAGTGACTACCAGCGGCGATCACGGCTGGATCCGACGACGGGCCGAGGCAGTGCCCGGCGAGCCCGGAATGAGCGACGCCGCTCTGCTCGAGCTCGAGGCTCGGCTCACCTCCGAGATCCATCCGTTTGCCAGTCTCATATCCGCATCATTCCCCCGTACCCGGAAAAATTCCTCCGGATACGCGCTCGATGCCTTCGTGGAATCCGGCGATCTGGTCGACCTGCTTATCGGCTCCGAGGGCACGCTCGCCGCCATTATCACCGTCGACTGGCGGCTCGATCCGATTCCAGCCGAGCACGCGGCGCTCCGAATCTCGCTGCGCTCGCTCGATGACCTCGGCGACGCCGTTCCAGCGCTTGCGCGACTCGGCCCCTCCGCCATCGAGCTCCTCGACCGGACCTTTCTCGAGCTGGTGCGGACCTCCAGCCGGAGCGTCGAGCTGCCGGCCTGGCCCACGGACACGCAGGCGATGTTGCTGGTGGAATTCGAGGGCGAGAACACCGGATCGGTGCGCGGTCTCGTTGGCGACGCTGTTCGCGCGGTAGAACCCTGGGCCGCGGAGGTGGAAACCGCGCTGACCGCGGATGAAGAACGCCGGCTCTGGGCGCTTCGGCATGCGGCAAGCCCGATTCTCGTCGGCCTTCCGGAGACGCGCCGCTCGATGCAGGTCATCGAAGACGGCTGTGTACCGCTGTCCCGGCTCGCGGAGTACATCGGGTTCATCCGGCGCGCAGCCGATACGCGTGGGCTCTCCGTGGTTATCTTCGGCCACGCCGGAGATGGCAACGTGCACGTCAATCTGCTCCCCGAGCTCGCGCGCGTGGACTGGCAGACACAGGTCGCCGGGCTGATGGATGAGGTGATGGCCGAAGTCATCCGGCTCGGCGGCACCGTCACGGGTGAGCATGGAGATGGAAGGTTGCGCGCCGGATTGCTCGAGGCGCAGTACGGCGCCGAGGTCGTGACGTTGTTCCGGAAGGTGAAGACGGCGTTCGACCCGAACGGTATCTTGAACCCCGGCGTCCTACTCGATCCGGATGCTCCGGCCATCGCGCGGCTCAAGACCGGCACCGGCGCTGCACCGATCCCCGGCGACATCGCCCGCGCGTTGCGCGATATCGAGCGCACGGGGGGATATGCGAGGGTGAGGATGGAAGTTGCTGATGAGGTGGCAGGTA